>CADCUK010000023.1 GCA_902805865.1 uncultured Nocardioidaceae bacterium
CGCTGTCCTCGTCCGAGGCGCAGTGCACCTTCGCGGTGGCGCGGCCGAGCTGCTCCACCACCGAGGCGATCTCCGAGGGCTCGTTCAGCTGCGCCCAGTCGAGGTCCACCTCGTACGGCGAGAGCTCGGCGACGACGAAGCCGACCCCGTCGAGCGCCGTCCAGCCGAGCAGCGGGTCGGTGTGGGCCTGCAGCGCCCGCTGGCTGACCACCGTGCGGTGCCCCTCGTTGTCGAAGTACCGCTCGACCTTCCCGCTGTCGACGAACCGGCTGACGGCCGGCACGTTGGCCTGCTTCATGCTCAGCACGACGTCGTTGTCCAGCGACTGGTTGTGCCCCTCGACGAGGACGTTGTACGCCGGCAGCCCGGCGCTGCCGATGCCGAACCCGGTCTTGCCGACCATGTCGCGCACCTCGTAGAACAGCCGCCGGTTCACCTTCTTCGAGGACGGGATGGTCTCGAGGTAGGCGTCGAAGGCCTGGCGCACCTTCTTCTGCTCCGCCTTGCCGAGACGCCGGACGGTCCTGCTCTCCCGGAACATGCGGATCCCGGTCTCGGTGGACGTGATGCCGTCGAGCAGTCCGACCCGGGTGTGGGTCCGCGCCTTCTGCAGGAGCGCCAGGATGGGTCCCTCGGTGTTGTGCAGGTTCAGCGTGAAGTCGTTCTCGTCGTTCTCCGACTTCCGGTAGAGGTCGACCTGCGCGAGGTAGCCGCGGAGGTAGCGGCCGATGAGCCTGCGGATCTCCTCCTCCGGCAGGGCCTTCCGCCATCCCGTCAGCGCGAGGCTGGCGGCGAACCGTTGCAGGTCCCACGTGTAGTGACCGATGTAGGCCTCGTCGAAGTCGTTGACGTCGAACGTCAGTCGCCCGTCGGAGTTCATGTACGTGCCGAAGTTCTCCGCGTGCAGGTCCCCGTGGATCCAGATGTTGCCGCTGCGCTCGTCGACCCACGGGTCCTTGCGACCGGTCACGTCGGCGTAGAACAGGCACGCGGTGCCCCGGTAGAACGCGATCGGATCCATCGCCATCTTCCGGAACTTGACCCGGAAGGCGATGGGGTCGGCCCGCATGAGGTCGGCGAACGCATCGTCGAGCACGTCGATGATCTGCTGGGTGCGCTTGTCGCTCGCCTTGGTCATGCCCCGACTGTAGGGGCGGCGGCCCGCTGGCCGGGCTGTATAGCCTGCCGAGGTGCGCCTGGCCACCTGGAACGTCAACTCCGTCCGCTCCCGCATCGACCGCGTGGAGGCGTTCCTGCAGCGTCACGACATCGACGTGCTGGCACTGCAGGAGACCAAGGCCCGCGACGACCAGTTCCCGACGATGGGGCTGGAGGTGCTCGGCTACGACGTCGCGTCGTACGGCGTGAACCAGTGGAACGGCGTGGCGATCCTGTCCCGCGTCGGCATCGAGGACGTCGAGCTCGGCTTCGAGGGCATGCCGCAGTTCGGCGAGCCTCCGGTCGCCGAGGCGCGGGCGATCGGTGCCACCTGCGGCGGGGTCCGCATGTGGTCGCTCTACGTCCCCAACGGTCGCGCCGTCGGTGACCCGCACCTCGACTACAAGCTGCGCTGGCTGGAGGCGCTGCGGCTCGCGGCCGCCACCTGGAGGGAGCACCAGCCCGACCTGCCGACCGCACTGGCGGGCGACTGGAACATCGCCCCGCAGGACGAGGACGTGTGGGACATGGCGGTGTTCGCGAAGAGCACGCACGTCACGCCACCGGAGCGGGCCGCGTTCCAGGCGATCGTCGACGCCGGCTTCGCCGACCTCGTCCGCCCGCACGCGTCCGGGCCGGGCGTCTACACCTACTGGGACTACTACCGGCAGCGCTACGAGCGGAACAAGGGCATGAAGATCGACTTCGTGCTCGGCTCCCCCGCGCTCCAGGACCGCGTGACGCACGCGTTCGTGGACCGTGAGGAGAGGGCCGGGAAGGGCGCCAGCGACCACGCCCCGATCGTCGTCGACCTCTCGGACTGACTCCTCCGTCCTCCGCGGTTTTGTCGGAGGGATGCGACAGCCTGGGGGCATGGACCTCCTCACGCTCGTCGCCCTCCTCGCTGCGCTGGCCGTCGGCATGGTGACCGGGCTGCTCGCGGGCACGGTGCGCACCCGCGGCCGGCTCGACACCGAGCGTCACGCCGTGGCTTCGCGGGCCGCGGAGCAGGCCGTGGTGAAGCACGGGCTCGAGACGCTGCAGGAGCAGATGCAGTCTCTCCAGGAGCAGCGGGTGTCGTGGCAGGCCCAGCTGCAGCAGCAGGTCTCGGACATGCGGCACAGCACCGACCTGCTCCGCCGCGAGACCAGCACGCTGGCCACCGCGCTGCGCCGACCGCAGGTACGCGGCCGTTGGGGGGAGCTGCACCTGCGCCGCGCCGTCGAGCTGGCCGGGCTGGTGGCCCGGTGCGACTTCGACGAGCAGGTCACCGTCCGCTCCACGGCCGGTGTGCAGGACGCCGCCCAGCGGCCGGACCTCGTCGTCAACCTCGCGGGCGGCAAGCAGGTGGTGGTCGACGCCAAGGTGCCGCTCGACGCCTTCCTGGACGTGACCGAGAGCGAGGGTGACGAGCAGGCCGCGCACCTGGCCCGCCACGCTCGGCAGTTCCGTCACCACGTCGACGCGCTGGCCGCAAAGGCGTACTGGCGCAGCCTCCCGTCGACGCCGGAGTTCGTCGTGCTGTTCGTGCCGGGTGAGTCGTTCCTCTCGGCCGCGCTCGACGGCGACCCGTCCCTGATCGAGTACGCCGCGGAGCGGAAGGTCATCCTCGCGACGCCGACCACGCTGATCGCTCTGCTGCGGACCGTTGCTCATGCCTGGACGCAGGAGGCACTGGCCGAGAAGGCTGCCGAGATCCACCGGCTCGGCTGCGAGCTGCACGAGCGGCTGGCGACGATGGGCGGCCACCTGGACAGGGTCGGGCGGTCGCTCGGCGCGGCGGTCGCGTCGTACAACCAGGCGATCGGTTCCCTGGAGAGCCGGGTGCTGGTCTCGGCACGGAAGCTCAACGACCTCGAGGTCACCGACGCCGAGCTGGTGAGCCCGCGACCGGTCGACACGACGCCCCGCAGCCCCTCTGCGCTGGAGCTCGTGGAGGACGACCGGTCCGGCGTGATCGGTGGCGCAACCGGCGTCGTGCCGAGCCTCGGCGTGGCGTCCGAGGAGCCTGCCTGAGCGGGCGTACGGTGACCGCGTGTCCAGCCCGTCGCAGGCCCCCACGCAGCCGCCGGCAACACGCGCGCCTCACCCGGCGCCGCGCAGGACGCTGTGGGAGGAAGGCCAGCATCCGGGCCGTCTCGTGATCCGAGCCGCGGTCGTCGCGCTGTTCGTCGTCACGCTGGTGAGCCTGCTCTTCGGCAACCGGATCGGGGTCGTCTTCGACGTCGCCTTCGTGCTGGTCTGCCTCGGCGCGGCTCTCTGGGTTCGCCCTCGCGACTTCTTCAGCATCGGCGTGCTCCCGCCACTCCTGCTCGCCTTCACCGTGGTGGTGCTCGCGGTCGCGGACCGCTCCGCGGTCGCCAAGGCCGGCGACCCCTTCGTGCAGGCGGTGGTCTCCGGACTGGCCCACCACGCGTTGGCGCTCGTGATCGGCTACGCCCTCACGCTCATCGTGCTCGCCCTGCGCCAGGTGGCGCTGCGGCACCACGGCACGCTGCGCGTCCGCAGCTCTCGCTGAGCCGGCCCCACGTGACCCGGGGTGCTGACGCTTCGGCCGGCGCCGACGGTTCGCCGATCGTCTCGGTCGCGGCGAACGAAGCGAGCTGGGAGGACCTGCAAGCGGTGCTCGGCAGCCGCGGAAGCGCCGCGCGTTGCCAGTGCCAGCGCTACAAGCTGCACCCCGGCGAGCACTTCGCAGGGTTCCCGGTCGAGGAGCGCGCCGACCGGCTCCGCATCGAGACCGATCCGGGCTGTCCGGGGGCCGTCGGGACCACGGGGCTCGTCGGCTACCGCGACGGCATCCCGGTCGGCTGGTGCGCGGTCGAGCCGCGGCCGGCGTACCGCGGACTGCTCCGCAACAACCGGGTCCCGTGGGAGGGCAGGTCGGAGGACAAGGACGACCCGGCGGTCTGGGCAGTGACCTGCTTCGTCACCCGTGTCGGCCACCGCAGGAGCGGCGCCGCGACCGCGCTCGCCCGAGACGCGGTGGCGCACGCTCGTGACGCAGGGGCTCGCGTGCTCGAGGGCTACCCGATCACCACGAAGAACGTGCTTCTCGAGGAGCTCCACGTCGGCACCGTCGGGATGTTCGCCTCCGCCGGCTTCGTGGAGGTCAGCCGGCCGACGGCGCGCCGCGCGGTGATGCAGCTCGTGCTCTGAGCGACCTCGCGGTCAGGCGCGCGCCTTCTCCGCGGCGCGCAGGTCGCGGCGGAGCTCCGGCGGGAGCGCGAAGATCAGCGACTCCTCCGCGGTGTGCACGGCCTTGGCGTCCGGGTAGCCCCGGTCGGCGAGGAAGCTCAGGACGCCCTCGACCAGGTCCTCGGGGACCGAGGCTCCCGAGGTGACGCTCACCGTGCGCACACCCTCGAGCCACGCCTCGTCGATCTCGCTGGCGTCGTCGACGCGGTAGGAGGCCTTCGCGCCGGCCTCGAGCGCCACCTCCACCAGCCGCACCGAGTTCGAGGAGTTCCCCGAGCCCACCACGATGACGAGGTCGGCCTCGCGGGAGATCTCCTTGACCGCCAGCTGCCGGTTCTGGGTGGCGTAGCAGATGTCGTCCGACGGCGGGTCGAGCAGCTCGGGGAACCGCTCGCGGATGGCGGCGACCACGGCCATCGTCTCGTCGACCGAGAGCGTCGTCTGCGAGAGCCAGGCGACCTTCGACGGGTCCCGGACCTCGACCTTGGCCACGTCGGCCGGGGTCTCGACGAGCTGGATGTTGCCGGGTGCCTCGCCTGCGGTGCCCTCGACCTCCTCGTGACCCGCGTGGCCGATGAGCAGGATGTCGTAGTCGTCGCTGGCGAACCGCCGCGCCTCGTGGTGCACCTTGGTGACCAGCGGGCAGGTGGCGTCGATCGTCTTGAGCTCGCGCTCGGCGGCCTGCTGGTGGACCATCGGCGACACCCCGTGCGCGGAGAACACGACGGTGGCGCCCTCGGGCACCTCGTCGAGCTCCTCGACGAAGACCGCGCCGCGCTGCTCGAGCCCGGCCACGACGTGCTTGTTGTGCACGATCTGCTTGCGGACGTACACCGGGGCGCCGTACAGGTCCAGGGCCTTCTCGACGGTGATGACCGCTCGGTCGACCCCGGCGCAGTAGCCCCGGGGCGCGGCCAGCAGGACGCTGCGGTCCGCAGCGTCCGGGCTCAGGACAGGGGGCATCCCCAGGTCGGAGGTCATGGCTCCATCGTAGGAGGTCGCCGTTAAGGTGCCTGGGTGGCGCTGCAGACCAGTCCCGAGCACCCGGCCCCGGTCCGGCAGATCGCCACGCTCATCGCCGGCTACATCGAGCGTCTCGGCGCGGTGTGGGTCGAGGGGCAGATCGCCCAGCTGAACCGCCGGCAAGGGATGAACACCGTCTTCCTCACCCTCCGCGACCCGCTCGGGGACATGTCGATGACCGTGACGTGCAACCGGCTCGTGGTCGACTCCGCGGACCCGCCGGTCGTGGAGGGCGCGAGCGTGGTCGTGCACGGTCGACCGAGGTTCTACCCCGCCCGCGGGTCGCTCAGCCTGGTGGCCGACGAGATCCGGATGGTCGGGCTCGGCGAGCTGCTGGCCAGGCTCGAGCGTCGCCGGCAGCTGCTCGCCGCCGAAGGCCTGTTCGGCCGGGAGCGGAAGCGGCCGCTGCCGTTCCTCCCGCAGAAGGTCGGCCTCGTCACCGCCCGCGGCTCCGCTGCCGAGCGGGACGTCCTTGAGAACTCCCGCCGTCGGTGGCCGGCGGTCTCCTTCGAGGTCGCCTACGCCAGCATGCAGGGGCCGAACAGCTGCCGTGAGGTCATCGAGGGGCTGCAGCGGCTCGACCGGGACGGCTCGGTCGACGTGATCGTGATCGCCCGGGGCGGCGGCTCCGTCGAGGACCTCCTGCCGTTCTCCGACGAGGGGCTGGTCCGAGCCGTCGCCGCTGCGCGTACGCCGGTGGTCTCGGCGATCGGCCACGAGCCCGACACCCCTCTCCTGGACCTGGTCGCCGACCTGCGGGCGTCCACCCCCACCGACGCCGCCAAGCTGATCGTCCCCGACGTCGCCGAGGAGCTGCAGCGCGTCACCCAGCTGCGCGACCGGGCGCGGCACCACCTGGGCACGTGGTTGCGCCACGAGACGGCCCAGCTGTCCGGGCTGCGCGCACGTCCGGTCCTCGCCGACCCGCGCGGCGCGATCGACGACCGGGTCCACGAGGTCGGGCAGCTCACCGACCGCGCCCGCCGTACGCTCCAGCACTGCTTGGACCGCGGTGCCGACGACGTCGCCCACGCCCGCGCCCGGGTCCGCGCGCTGTCACCGCTGGAGACGCTCCGCCGCGGGTACGCCGTCATCCAGGACGACCAGGGCCACGTGGTGACCAGCGTCGACGCCGTCGCAGCCGGCTCCCACCTGACCGCCCGGGTCGCGGACGGTTGGCTCGCCGCCACCGTCGACGCCGCACGCCCGGACCCGGCCCTGCTGAGCACCGAGGACGAGACGAGCGAGGACGACGATGAGTGACGAGCCGCAGGGCTACGAGGAGGCCCGGGCAGAGCTGCTCGAGGTGGTGCGCACGCTGGAGCAGGGGGGCATCACCCTCGAGGAGTCGCTGGCCCTCTGGGAGCGCGGCGAGAAGCTGGCGCAGGTGTGCCAGGACTGGTTGGACGGTGCCCGCCGTCGGCTGGACACGGTGATCGCGGAGCGCGACAGCACGGAGTGAGCCGGCGCGAGCGCCGTCTCGACCTCACGCGAGCGCCGTCTCGACCTCGCGCGAGCGCCGTCTCGACGGGGGTCAGCGGAGGGTGGCGATGAGCTCCTCGAGCGTCTCCTGCGACACCCGGCCGACGACGAGCGTGGTGACGTCGTCGGACTCACGGACCAGCGCCAGGTCGTCGCCGGCGTCGGTCCAGCTCTCCCACGACTCTCCCGCGATGGTGACGTCGTCGCCCTGCTCGGCCTTCTCGTCGACGAAGTCCTCGACCATGTCGTCGACGGTGCGGTTGGACTGCTCGAGGCCCACGTAGCGGTCTTCGTCGGTCAGCATCCCGAGGTGCCACTCCTGGTCGTCGCCCTGGGTGAAGCGCACACTCGTCGCCATCCACCCCTCGGGGAGCTTCTGCGGGGACAGCAGCTCGAAGTCCGCCTCGTCCCGCGCGAACTGGGCCGGCCGCTTGAAGTCGACGGCCACGACCGGGTTCGCCGGGTCCTCCCGGGTCGTCTCGCGGAACACCACGAAGGCGCCGACGACCAGCACGAGCACCACCATCGCGCCGAGCATGCCCGCGAACGATCGCTGGTACCGGCCGGGTCGCTCGCTCATGCCTCCATTGTTCCAGCGACCGGTTAACTCCGCGCCTGCGGGTCTTTCGTTGCGTTCGATCCGCATCTGCGGCAGTCTGGTCCGATGCCGACCCACCGCATCTCCGAGGCCGCTGCCGTCGTCGGGGTCAGCGACGACACGCTCCGCCGGTGGGTCGACGCGGGACGGGTCCCCGCAGCCGTCGGGGCGAGCGGCCGCACCGAGATCGACGGGGAGGACCTGGCCGTGCTGGCCAAGGAGCTGGCCGAGCAGGGCGCCGACGGCCGCCTCGTCGCGCACCGCGCGCACGCGGTCAGCGCTCGGAACCGGATGCGTGGCGTCGTGACCCGCGTGGTCGCGGACACCGTGATGGCCCAGGTCGAGATGGTGTGCGGGCCGTACCGCATCGTGTCGCTGATGAGCGCCGAGGCGGCGCACGAGCTGGGACTGGCACCTGGCGTCATCGCGATCGCCTCGGTGAAGTCCACCAACGTCGTGGTGGAGCTCCCGTGAGGCGCCTTGCAGGCTGGCTGGTCGCCGGCGTCGCCCTCGCTGCCGTCGGAGGGTGCGGCAGCGACGGCGACGGCAGCGAGGGCAGCGACGCACGGACGCTCGACGTGCTCGCGGCCGCGTCGCTCACCGAGAGCTTCGAGCAGCTCGCCGAGGAGTTCGA
Organism: uncultured Nocardioidaceae bacterium; assembly: GCA_902805865.1. Taxonomy (GTDB): domain Bacteria; phylum Actinomycetota; class Actinomycetes; order Propionibacteriales; family Nocardioidaceae; genus Marmoricola_A. The sequence continues at coordinate 8,094 of CADCUK010000023.1, forward strand.
GGCGGAGCACCCCGGCCTGACCGTCCGGCTCGTCCTGGACTCGAGCACGACGCTGGCCACCCAGGTGAACGAGGGTGCGCCGGCCGACGTGCTGGCGACTGCGGACGAGAAGTCGATGCAGCTCGTGCTCGATGCCGGCTCCGCGGAGGACGCCGACGTGTTCGCGACCAACCGCCTGGTCCTCGTCACGCCGAAGAGCAACCCCGCAGGGATCACGGAGTTCGAGGACCTCGACGACCCGGACGTCGCCTACGTCGCGTGCGTCGAGACCGCCCCGTGCGGCGCCCTGGCTGAACAGCTGCTCGCCGAGAACGGCGTCAGCACCGCCCCGCGCTCGCTCGAGGTCGACGTCAAGGCGGTGCTGGCGAAGGTCGTCTCCGACGAGGCAGACGCCGGGCTCGTCTACACGACCGACGCCTTCGCCGCGTCGTCGGAGGTCACCACCTGGCCGATCCCCGGGTCTGACCAGGCGGTGACGGCCTACCCCGTCGCGGTCGTCGACCAGTCGGACGAGCCCGAGCTGGCCGCCGACTGGGTCGAGCTCGTCCTGTCCGCCGAGGGCCAGGAGCTGCTGGCCGACGCGGGGTTCGGGCCTCCCGACGGCTCCTCCTGACCCGATGACCACCGACTCCTCGCCGGCGCTGGGCCGTGCGCCGTTACGGCTGCTCGTCCCGGCCGCTGTGGCGATCGGGCTGCTCGTCGTGCCGGTGGTCGGGCTCGTGCTCCGCACCCCCTGGCGCGAGCTGCCCGAGCTGCTCGTCGAACCGGCGCTGCGGCAGGCGCTGTGGATCTCGGTGCTCACCGCCACGGCCGCGATGCTCCTCTGCGCGGTGCTCGGCCTCCCCCTGGCCTGGGTGCTGGCCCGCACCACCTTCCGCGGACGGGGCCTCGTCCGGGGGCTCGTCGCGGTGCCGCTGGTGATGCCACCGGTGGTCGCGGGCGTCGCGCTCCTCGCCGCCTTCGGTCGCACCGGTGTGGTCGGCGGGCCGCTGCGCGACCTCTTCGGCGTGACGGTCCCGTTCACCACCGTCGCGGTGGTGCTCGCCCACACGTTCGTCGCGCTCCCGTTCTTCGTGCTCAGCGTCGAGGGTGCGCTGCGCGCCGGCAACCCGGACTACGACAGCGTGGCCGCCACCCTCGGCGCCAGCCGCTGGATGACCTTCCGGCGGGTCACTCTCCCGCTCGTGCTGCCGGGGATCGGCGCCGGGATGCTCCTGTCCTGGGCCCGCGCCATGGGCGAGTTCGGCGCCACGATCACGTTCGCCGGGAACTACCCCGGGACCACCCAGACGATGCCGCTGCTCATCTACAGCCGGCTGCAGAGCGACCCCGACGCGGCGTACGCGCTCGGCCTCGTCCTCCTGGTCTTCTCCTTGATCGTGCTCGCCGTGCTGCGCGACCGCTGGCTCCGCGAGGCACCGGCATGACCGTGAACGCCCGCACCGAGGGGCTCGACGCCGAGGTCGTGGTCGCGCGCCCGGAGCACCGGCTCGACGTCACGCTGAGCGCGGAGCCCGGCGACGTGGTGGCAGTGGTGGGACCGAACGGCTCCGGGAAGACGACGCTGCTGCGCGCCGTGGCCGGCCTCCAGCCGCTCAGCTCCGGCCGGATCAGCTGCGGCGGGCGGGTCTGGGACGACACCGTTGCCGGCGTGCGGCTGAGCGTCCAGGAACGCCGCGTCGGGATGGTGCTCCAGGACATCCTGCTGTTCCCGCACCTGACCGCCACCGACAACGTGGCGTTCGGGCCGCGCAGCCGGGGCCGCACCCGGGCGGACGCCCGCCGCGACGCAACGGCGTGGCTGGACCGGCTCGGCGTCACCGACCTCGCCGAGCGGCGCCCGCACCAGCTGTCCGGAGGGCAGGCGCAGCGGGTGGCGGTCGCGCGGGCGCTCGCCACCGATCCCCTCGTGCTGCTGCTCGACGAGCCGCTCGCCGCGCTCGACGTGGGTGCGGCGATGGCGCTGCGGCTCGAGCTGGCCCGCCACCTCGCGGAGTACGGCGGCATCACGCTGCTCGTCACCCACGACGCGATCGACGCGTTGACTATCGCCAACCGGGTCGTGGTCCTCGACGAGGGCAGGATCGTCCAGCACGGAACGCCCGCGGAGGTCTCAGCCCTCCCCCGCACGGCCCACGCCGCGCGGCTCGTCGGCCTCAACGTGCTGCACGGGCAGTCCCGCGGCAGTCTCGTCGAGCTCGTCGGCGGCACCGAGCTGGTCACCACCACGCCGTACGACGGTCCGGTGCACGTGACGTTCCCGCCGGCCGCCGTGGCGCTCTCCCGCGAAGCCGGCTCCGGCAGCGCCCGCAACCAGTGGCGTGGCCGGGTGGGGTCCGTCGCGCCGCACGGGACGGTGGTGCGGGTCCACCTCGACGCCGCCGGAGGACTCATCGCCGACGTCACCGCCGAGTCCGCCGGCCGCCTCGGTGTCGCTCCTGGTCAGGAGGTGTGGGCGAGCGTCAAGGCGACCGAGGTGACCGTGCACGCGGCCGGGCCTGTCGACAGACCTGCTCGGATAACCTGACCCTCATGTCGCCCCTCACACCGCCCGTTGACGCTCCCGACCGCAACCTCGCCCTCGAGCTCGTCCGGGTCACGGAGGCAGCCGCGATGGCCGCCGGCCGCTGGGTCGGGCGTGGCGACAAGAACGGCGCGGACGGGGTCGCGGTCAACGCGATGCGGGTGCTGATCTCGACGGTCGGGATGAACGGCGTCGTGGTCATCGGCGAGGGCGAGAAGGACAACGCCCCGATGCTCTACAACGGCGAGGCCGTGGGCGACGGCACCGGTCCCGAGTGCGACGTGGCGGTCGACCCCATCGACGGCACCACGCTGACCGCCAAGGGCATGAGCAACGCGATCTCGGTGATGGCGGTGGCACCTCGCGGCTCGATGTACGACCCGTCGGCGGTGTTCTACATGGAGAAGCTCGTCACCGGCATCGAGGCCGCCGACGTCGTCGACATCCGCTACCCGGTGAAGGAGAACATCCACCAGGTCGCCAAGGCCAAGGGCGGCAGCGCCAGCGACGTCACCGTCGTGATGCTCGACCGTCCCCGGCACGCGCAGCTCGCCGAGGAGATCAAGGCCGCCGGCGCCCGGATCAAGTTCATCACCGACGGCGACGTGGCCGGGGCGATCATGGCCGCCCGCAACGGCACGGGCGTCGACCTGCTGCTCGGGGTGGGCGGCACCCCGGAGGGCATCATCTCCGCCTGCGCGATGAAGTGCCTCGACGGCGTCATCCAGGGCCGGCTGTGGCCGACCGACGACGAGGAGCGGCAGCGGGCCCTGGACGCCGGGCACGACCTCGACCCCGACACCGTGCTCAGCACCGACGACCTGGTCAACGCCGAGGACTGCTTCTTCGTCGCCACCGGCATCACCGACGGCGAGCTCATGCAGGGCGTGCGCTACCGCGCC
>CADCUK010000024.1 GCA_902805865.1 uncultured Nocardioidaceae bacterium
AGGACTTGTCATCGCGGTACTTCACGTTGAACCGCGGGTCGAACTCCTTGATCCAGGAGTACTCGAGCTGGAGGGCCTCCACCTCGGTGTTCACGACGGTCCACTCCACGCCGGAGGCGGTCGTGACCATGCTGGCGGTGCGGGCGTGCAGGTTCGAGAGGTCCTGGAAGTACGACGACAGCCGGGCGCGCAGGTTCTTGGCCTTGCCGACGTAGATCACGCGACCGCGGGCGTCCTTGAACCGGTAGACGCCCGGAGAGGTGGGGATCGACCCGGCGGCGGGGCGGTACGTCGAGGGGTCAGCCACCCCCCAACCCTACGGCCGGCCCAAGAGCTCCAGCATGGCGGGAAGGTCGAAGAACCGGGCGATCTCGACGGCCGACTTCGGACCGAGCTCCGGGTCCGCTCCGGCGTCGAGCAGCGCGCCCACGATCGGCGCGTCCTGGCGGAACACCGCGGCTGCCAGGGCGGTCTGCCCGCGGTCGTTCACCCGGGCGTGGTCGGCACCGCGCTCGAGCAGCGCACGGACCAGCTCGCCGTGCTTGTGGTACGCCGCCAGGATCAGCAGCGTGTCACCGGAGCTGTTGGTGAGGTTGACCGGCAGCCCCGCGTCGACGTACTCGGCAAGCTGCGCGGTGTCCCCGTTGCGAGCGAGCTCGAACGCGGACTGGAGGAAGGCCAGCTCGTCCGGCGTGAGGTCGGCTGACATCGTCAGACCCGGACGACGCTGCCGCCCTTGACCTGCACCTCGATCTCGGTCAGCGGGCCGGTGGCAGGCCCCTGGACGACCGAGCCGTCCTCGGCGGAGAACAGGCTTCCGTGGCACGGGCAGATGATCTCGTTGTCCGCCACCGACTGGACCGGGCAGCCCTGGTGGGTGCAGATCGCGGTGAACGCCTTGAACTCGCCCTCGGCGGGCTGGGTCACCACGATCTTCGCGTCGTCCATGATCACGCCGCCACCGACGGGCACGTCAGCGGCTGCGACCAGCTCGTCGCCGCCGGACTCGGCGGGCTCGGACGGGGCCTGCGAATCGCTCGCGCTGTCGCTCGGCTCCGGCGAGTCCGAGGTGGTGCCGGAGCTCGCCGGCTCCTCCTCGGAGCCGCCGGCGGCCAGCAGCGGCGCGGCGAGGCCGAGCACGGCGGCACCGTTGAGCAGGCGACGTCGGTCGAGACGGGGCAGGTCGGTGGACTCGTTCATGGCGTCACGGTAGCGGCGTGCTCCACACGAAGCCTCGACCGAACCGCTGCCCGTCGGGGCTACGACCACCGTCGATCCGTCCCGGGAGCATCAGCCCTGCTTGGCCACCGACTTCTTCGCAGCCTTCTTGGCCGGCGCCTTCTTCGTCGTCTTGCGCGCGGCGCGCTTGGCGGGCGGTGCGGTGCGGAGGCTGCCCTCGAGGAGAGGCTTGAGGAACCGGCCGGTGTGGCTCTCCGGGTGGACCGCGACCTCCTCGGGCGTGCCCTCGGCGACCACGAGCCCGCCCCGGCTGCCGCCCTCGGGACCCATGTCGATGATCCAGTCGGCGGTCTTGATGACGTCGAGGTTGTGCTCGATCACCAGCACCGTGTTGCCCTGGTCGACCAGCCGCCCGAGGACCACCAGCAGCTTGCGGATGTCCTCGAAGTGCAGCCCGGTCGTCGGCTCGTCGAGGACGTAGACCGTGCGGCCGGTCGAGCGCTTCTGCAGCTCGGTGGCCAGCTTGACCCGCTGCGCCTCGCCGCCGGACAGCGTCGGTGCCGGCTGGCCGAGCCGCACGTAGCCGAGACCGACGTCGACGAGCGTCCGGAGGTGCCGGTTGATCGCCGGGACCGCCTCGAAGAACTCGACGGCCTCCTCGATCGGCATGTCGAGCACCTCGGCGATCGTCTTGCCCTTGAAGTGCACCTCGAGCGTCTCGCGGTTGTAGCGGGCGCCGTGGCACACCTCGCACGGCACGTAGACGTCCGGCAGGAAGTTCATCTCGATCTTGATCGTGCCGTCACCGGCGCACGCCTCGCAGCGGCCACCCTTGACGTTGAACGAGAACCGGCCCTGGAGGTAGCCCCGCATCTTCGCCTCGGGCGTCGACGCGAACAGCTTGCGGACGTGGTCGAAGACACCGGTGTACGTCGCGGGGTTCGACCGCGGCGTACGGCCGATCGGCGACTGGTCGACGTGGATGACCTTGTCGACGTTGTCGAGCCCCTCGATCCGGCGGTGCCGCCCGGGAACGGTCCGTGCGTTGTAGATCTGCTTGGCCAGCGACGTGTAGAGGATGTCGTTGACCAGCGTCGACTTCCCCGAGCCGCTGACGCCGGTGACAGCCACGAACATCCCGAGCGGGAACGACACGTCGATCCCCTGCAGGTTGTTCTCCTTGGCGTCGACGACGCGCAGCTCACGGCCCTTCGTCCGCGGACGGCGCACCTCGGGTAGCGGGATCGTCTTGCGCCCGGAGAGGTACATGCCCGTCGGCGAGTCCGGGTGGGTCAGCAGGTCCGCGACCGGGCCGGAGTGCACGACCTGTCCCCCGTGCTCGCCGGCGCCCGGGCCGATGTCCACGGCCCAGTCGGCGACCTTGATCGTGTCCTCGTCGTGCTCGACGACGATCAGCGTGTTGCCGAGGTCGCGCAGCCGGAGCAGCGTCTCGATGAGCCGGTGGTTGTCGCGCTGGTGCAGCCCGATCGACGGCTCGTCGAGGACGTACAGCACACCGACGAGACCGGCGCCGATCTGGGTCGCGAGCCGGATCCGCTGCGCCTCGCCGCCCGAGAGCGATCCCGCGGGACGGTTGAGCGAGAGGTAGTCGAGGCCGACGTCGAGGAGGAAGCGGAGCCGCTCCTGGATCTCCTTGAGCACCCGCTCCGCGATCTGCTTCTCGCGGGTGCTGAGCTCGACCGTCCGGAGGAACTCCGCGGTCTCGTCGATCGACATCGCGCACACGTCGGCGATGTTGAGGCCGCCGAGGGTGACCGCCATCGAGACCGGCTTGAGCCGCGAGCCCTCGCAGACGGGGCACGGGACCTCGCGCATGAACCCCTCGAACCGCTCCCGGCTGGTGTCGGACTCGGCCTCGCGGTGGCGGCGCTCGATGTAGGGGCGGACGCCCTCGAAGGCGGTGTAGTAGCTGCGCTCGCGGCCGTACCGGTTCTTGTGCCGGACGTGGACCTTCGTCGGGTGCCCGTCGAGGATCGACTTCCGGGCCTTGGGGGTGAGCTCCTCCCAGGGCGTGTTGAGGTCGAAGCCGAGCTCCTGGCCGAGCGCGTTGAGGAGCCGCTGGAAGAAGTCCGAGACGTGCGCGCCGGACCAGGCGCTGATCGCGCCCTCACCCAGCGTCGCGGACGGGTCGGTGACGACCAGCTCGGGGTCGACCTCCATCCGGGTGCCGAGGCCGTGGCACTCGGGGCAGGCGCCGAACGGGGAGTTGAACGAGAACGAGCGGGGCTCGAGCTCGTCGGTGTCGATCGGGTGCTCGTTGGGGCACGCCATCCGCTCGGAGTACTTGTGCTCCCGGCCGGGGTCGTTCTCGGGCAGGTCGACGAAGTCGAAGACGACCAGCCCGCCGGCGAGCCCGAGCGCGGTCTCGACGGAGTCGGTGAGCCGGCGCTTCGCGCTGGCCTTGGCCGCCAACCTGTCGACGACGACCTCGATCGTGTGCTTCTTCTGCTTGTCCAGGGTCGGCGGCTCGGTGAGCGGGTAGGTCTCGCCGTCGACCCGGACGCGCGAGAATCCCTGGGTCTGCAGCTGGCGGAAGAGCTCGACGTACTCGCCCTTGCGGCCGCGGATGACCGGGGCGAGCACCTGGAACCGGGTGCCCTCGTCGAGCTGCATGACGCGGTCGACGATCTGCTGCGGCGTCTGCCGCGAGATCGGCTCGCCGCAGGTCGGGCAGTGCGGCCGCCCGGCGCGCGCGTACAGCAGACGGAGGTAGTCGTAGACCTCGGTGATCGTGCCGACGGTCGAGCGCGGGTTCTTCGAGGTCGACTTCTGGTCGATCGAGACGGCCGGCGACAGGCCCTCGATGAAGTCGACGTCGGGCTTGTCCATCTGCCCGAGGAACTGCCGGGCGTACGCCGACAGCGACTCGACGTACCTGCGCTGACCCTCGGCGAAGATCGTGTCGAACGCGAGGCTGGACTTGCCCGACCCGGACAGACCGGTGAAGACGATCAGCGAGTCGCGCGGGAGGTCGAGAGAGACGTCCTTGAGGTTGTGCTCCCGCGCCCCGCGGATGATGAGCTGGTCGGCCACCGAGGTTCCTGTCGTACGGGTCGTCCGCGCAGAGGCGTTCGAACGTGTGTTCGTCATCGTAGCGGCCGCCGGGCATCGCGGCACAACCGCGACACGGGGAATGAGGGGCCTCCCCGAGGGTACGTGGCCACCCGAAAGGCTGCCAGGATCGGTGCCATGGACACCGACTTCCCGCACCTCGACGAGACCGTGCTGGCCACCGCGAGGTTCCTGGAGACCGTCGGACGGCTGGGCGAGGAGGACGTGCGTGGCCCGTCGGTGCTCCCGGGCTGGACCCGGGCGCACGTCGTCACCCACGTGGCTCGGAACGCCGACGCGCTGAGCAACGTGCTGCACGCGGCTCGGGCCGGCGAGACCGGCTCGATGTACCCGTCGCAGGAGGAGCGCGACGCCGACATCGAGTCGGGAGCCGCACGAGCACCGCACGAGCTGCTCGAGGACGCGGTCGCCGCCTGCGGGCGCTGGCACCAGGCGGCGAACCAGCTGCACGCCGCCGACCTCGAGGAGCCGATGTCGCGCCTGCCTGGCGGTCCGACCCAGCCGGTGCGCCGGGTCGGGATGATGCGCCGCACCGAGGTCGAGGTGCACCACGCCGACCTCGACGCCGGCTACACCGCCGAGGACTGGCCGGCCGACTTCGTCGCCGCGCTGATGAAGCGGCGGCACCGGGAGCTCGAGGACTCCGGCGTGTGGCTCTCCTGGCGCACCACTGATACCGGCGAACGCTGGGAGACCGGCCCCGGACCCGAGGTGACAGGCACCGCAGCCGCCCTGGTGTGGTGGCTGCTCGGACGGGGTACCGGGGAGTCGCTGGCCTGCTCCGCCGGTCGGCTTCCCGAGCTCGGAAGGTGGGCATGACGTACCACGGCAAGGTCACCACCGGCGGTCCGCCGGACGTCCGGGAGCTCGCTGAGCTGATCATCACGAAGATGTCCGTCGGCGACTTCGACAACAACACCTACCTCCTGCGGTGCCGGCGGACCGACGAGCAGCTGCTCATCGACGCCGCGGCGGAGCCGGACCGGATCATGTCGATGGTCGGCGACGACCGGCTCGGGAAGGTCGTCACCACCCACCAGCACGGCGACCACTGGCAGGCGCTCGCGGACGTGGTCTCGACCACCGGCACGCAGACGTACGCCGGGGCGGCGGACGTCGAGGGGATCCCGGTGCCCACCGACCACCCCTTGCAGGACGGCGACCGGATCACGGTCGGGGAGTGCACGCTGGAGGTCATCCACCTCGTCGGTCACACCCCCGGCTCGGTCGCGCTGCTCTACGACGACCCGGCCGGCACCCCGCACCTGTGGTCGGGCGACTGCCTCTTCCCCGGCGGGGTCGGCAACACGTTCGGCAGCGAGGAGAACTTCCGCTCGTTGTTCCGCGACGTGTCCACGAAGGTCTTCGACCGGTTGCCCGACGAGACGTGGTTCTACCCCGGCCACGGCAACGACTCGACGCTGGGCGCGGAGCGACCCCACCTGGCCGAGTGGCAGTCGCGCGGCTGGTAGCAGCTGACCTTCAGGTGTAAGGCGTTGCAGCGGGGGAACGCTCCAGGTGTCACTCGGGGACACCTGCGAAAGGTCGCACCATGAGCATCGTCATCGCCCTCACGCTCCTGCTCGCGTTCGTCCGTTTCTTCGACAACGCCGATGCGACCGGAGACCTGCGCCGCCCTCGTGACTGATCCGGGCGGTACCGTCGCTCCATGACGGCCACGCACGAGGTTCTCAACCAGGTCCCGCCCCTCGAGGGCCATGACACGGCTGCGGACCCGGCGCTTCTCGAAGGGCTGCACCGCGAGGGCGCCGGATGGGCCGAGGGCGACGTGCACACCCTTGGGCGCCTCGCGGGAAGCACCGAGGCCCAGGAGTGGGGCCGGCTGGCCGAGCGGCACCCGCCGACGCTCGCCACCCACGACCGCTACGGCAACCGCGTCGACCGGATCGAGTACATCCCGGCGTACCACGAGCTGATGCGCACCGCGGTCACGCACGGGCTGCACGCCGCTCCCTGGGCCGACGACCGTCCGGGGGCGCACGTCGCCCGTGCCGCGAAGTTCATGGTGTGGAACGTCGACGCCGGGCACGGCTGCCCGATCTCGATGACCTACGCCGCCGTTCCCGCGCTGCGCTCGAACCCCGAGCTCAGCGCGCGGTTCGAGCCGCTGCTGACCAACCGCGAGTACGACTTCGGGCTGCGTGACCCCGACACCAAGGCCGGGCTCATCGCCGGCATGTCGATGACCGAGAAGCAGGGCGGCTCCGACGTCCGCGCGAACACGACGACCGCGACCCGCCGGCCGGACGGCAGCTACCGGCTAACCGGGCACAAGTGGTTCACGTCCGCACCGATGTCGGACGTCTTCCTCACGCTCGCCCAGGTCGACGGCGCGCTCTCGTGCTTCCTCGTCCCCCGGGTCCTGCCGGGTGGGGAGCTGAACCCGATGCGGCTCATGCGGCTCAAGGACAAGCTCGGCAACAGGTCGAACGCCTCGTCCGAGATCGAGTACGACGGCGCCCTGGGGTGGCTGGTCGGCGAGGAGGGCCGGGGGGTGAGGACCATCGTGGAGATGGTCAACATGACCCGGCTCGACTGCGTCATCGGCACCGCGGCGGGGATGCGCGCCGGGCTCGTCCAAGCGGTGCACCACGCCCGGCACCGGAGCGCCTTCGGGAAGGCACTCGTCGAGCAGGACCTCATGCGCAACGTCCTTGCTGACCTGGCCGTCGAGTCCGAGGCAGCGACGACCGTGATGCTGCGGCTCGCCGGCGCCAACGACCGGGCCGTCCGCGGAGACGAGTCGGAGGCCGCGCTCCGCCGCCTTGGGCTGGCGATCACGAAGTACTACGTCTGCAAGCGCGGGCCCTCGCACGCCGCGGAGGCACTGGAGTGCCTCGGCGGCAACGGCTACATCGAGGACTCCGGCCTCCCCCGGATCTACCGCGAGCTGCCGCTGCTGTCGATCTGGGAGGGCTCGGGCAACGTCCAGGCGCTCGACGCCATGCGGGCGATGGCGCGGGAGCCGCACACGGTCGAGGTCTTCCTGACCGAGCTGCAGCAGGCGCAGGGCCTCGACCACCGGTACGACGACGCGCTCAGCCGGCTGCGCAAGGAGCTGTCGACGGTCGACTCGATGGAGATGCGCGCGCGCCGCGTCGTCGAGTCGATGGCGCTGCTCCTCCAGGGCGCCCAGCTGCTGAGGCACGGGCACCCCGCGGTCGCGGACGCCTTCTGCGCCAGCCGGCTGGACCGCGACTGGGGCGGCGCCTTCGGCACCCTGCCCACAGGGCTGGACCTCGAGCCGATCCTCGAACGATCGGCGCCGGGCTCCTAGGCGGTCAGCGCAGCCGGACCGCGACGATGGCGACGTCGTCCTCCTGCGCGCCCGGGACCAGCGTCTCGAGCAGGTGGTCGCACAGCTCCTCGAGCGGCAGCCCGGCACCGGCCGCGAGGGCCCGGTGGAGCTGCTCCTGCCCCTGGTCGAAGTCCTGCCCACGCCGTTCGATCAGCCCGTCGGAGTAGAGCACGAGCGTGTCGCCGGGCACGAGGTCCGCTTCCACCTCGCGGCGCGGGAAGTCCGGCACGACCCCGAGGATCACGTCGGCCTCCTCGACCGCGAGGACCACCGGGTCCGCTCCCCGGGGAACAAGCATGGGAGGCGGGTGCCCTGCGTTGGAGAACGTCAGCAGCCGGCTCCCGTCGGCTGCATCGACCTCCGAGGGAATCTTGGCGACCACGGCCGTGGCGGTCGTACCGGGAAGGAGTCCCTCGATGGCCACGTCGAGCGAACGCATCATCGCAGCAGGCCCGCGGCTGCGGCCGTAACCGATGCCGCGGAGCAGCCCCCGCAGCTGCCCCATGGCAGCCGCGGCACGGTAGTCGTGGCCGACCACGTCGCCGATGGACAGCACGATGCTGCCGTCGGGCTGGAGGAAGGCGTCGTACCAGTCGCCGCCCACCTGAGCCTCGTTGGCTGCGGGCCGGTAGCGCACCGCGATCTCCGCAAGAGGAGTATCCGGGGGGTCGGTGAGCATGCTTCGCTGCAGCTCCTCGGCGAGCGCACGTTGCCGGCTGTACAGGTGCAGGCTCTCCAGCGCGATCCCCACACGGCGGCCCACCTCGACCGCGACCGCGAGCTCCTGCTCGCCGAAGGGCAGGGAGGCAGCGCCGTTGGTGAGCACCATGGAACCGACCCGCGACTCGCGACCTTCGAGGGGGACGGCGAGCACGCTCTCGGCACCGAGCGTCCGGAGTGTGTCGCGGACGGACGGGTCGGGCACGAACCGGCCAAGCATCTCCTCGTCGACCCGGGGCAGGAGGATCGGTGGCTCCCCCCTGGCCAAGCGGCGACTCGGGCTCTCTTCCGAGATGACTCCGGTGAGATCCCCCTGGACGAGCGCGGACAGCTCCGCGAGGTCCGGGTCGCCGTGCCGGGTCACCACGTTCCGGGTCTCGCCTCGTGTGTCGTAGAGCTGCATCGAGACCCAGTCGGCCAGTGTCGGCACGACCTGCTCGGCGATGCGGTGCAGGGCGCTCTCGGCATCCTCGGCGCCGACCAGCGCTTCGGACACCCGCGCGATCATCGCCACCTGGTCGCTGAGGACGTCCCGGGCCTCCTCGGCCTGGCGCCGCGCGGTGGCGTCCCCGATCAGGAACATCACGACGTGCCGCCCGTCCTCGAGCCGGGTCCGCGCGGCCGACACGTCCAGGTGCGCGCCGTCGTGACCGCGGGTGGTCTCCTCGGGCCAGGGATCGGCGGCTCCCTTCGTGGAGGCGGCGTCGGCGAGCCTTTGCGCGAGCTGCCGGTCGAGGAACAGCTCGTCCAAGGGCGAGCCCACCGCCGGGCGCACCGCACGCAGCAGCCCCGCCGTGGCCCGGTTGTGAGCGAGGAGGTGCAGATCGGTGTCGGCGACGAGCACGCCGATGGGTGCCTGCTCCAACAGGGCGCCGAGCGTGACGGTGCCGCGGGGTGCCTCCATGGACGAAGGGTAGCGAGGCCCCGGCTCCCGCTCCTGCCTACGGCTCGAGCAGCTCCAGGAGCCAGCCCCGCACCGGCCAGTCGAATTCCTCGTGGCCCAAGCGCCCTATTGTGTGCCCCCAGGGGAGGGCCGTTTTGCGACCCGCACGGGCGGAGAGGTTCCTAGGATGCTGAGCAACGTTCTCAAGATCAACGACGCGGGCTGGTTGTACGCCGAGAGCCACCGGACGCCGATGCACGTCGGGATGATGGCGACGTTCTCGATGCCCGAGGACGCCGACGACTGCTACCTCGAGGACCTGGTCAACCGGTGGCGAGAGGTGCGTACGTTCCAGCCGCCGTTCAACTACCGGCTGCACATGACGCCGGTCCCCCGCTGGGAGCAGCTGCCCGACGACGAGATCGACCTCGACTACCACTTCCGGCACTCCGCGGTGCCCTCGCCGGGCGGTGAGCGGGCGCTCGGCGTCCTGGTCTCCCGCCTCCACTCGCAGCAGCTCGACCGGCGCTACCCCCTGTGGGAGGTCCACGTCATCGAGGGCGTCGCCGAGGGCAGGTGGTCGATGTACGTGAAGGTGCACCACTCGCAGGTGGACGGCGTCGGGGGCGTGCGGCTCGCCCGGCGGATGTTCTCGGTCGACCCGGAGAGCAGGGACATGCTCCCGTTGTGGGCGGTCGGCACGCACGGGCCGGACCAGTCGGGACTGCCGCCGAAGCCGCGCACCAAGGACGTCGAGCCCTCCGCCAACGGTCAGGAGCGCGACCTCGGGGTCCGCAGCACGGTCTCGGCGCTGGGCTCGCTGACCCGCACCTACGCCGAGACGCTGGTCGGGGCCGGGCAGTCCGAGCGCGCGGTCCCGTTCCGCACGCCGCGGTCGGTGCTGAACAGGCGCATCCAGGCACCCCGACGCTTCGCCACCCAGATCTACGACATGGACCGGCTGAAGAGGGTCGCCAAGGCCGCCGACGGCAGCCTCAACGACGTCTTCCTCGCGATCAGCGGCGGCGCGTTGCGGCGCTACCTCAACGAGCTCGGGGATCTCCCGCGCGAGAGCCTGACCGGGATCGTCCCCGTCTCGGTCCGTCCCGAGGGTGAGGCCGGCGTCGGCAACGCGATCACGTTCCTCTACTCCAAGCTCGGCACCCACATCGAGGACCCGATCGAGCGCATCACCGCGATCCGGGAGTCGACCCAGCTCGGCAAGTCCCGGCTGCCGAAGGCGAGCGGCGCGGTCATGGACGGCTACACCGCGGTGCTGATGCTGCCGTTCCTCGGTCAGGCCGCACTCGGGGTCGGCGGCTTCGGCCCGCCCGCGTCGAACGTCGTGATCTCGAACGTCCCGGGGTTCAAGGAGGAGCGGTACCTCGAGGGTTCGAAGGTCGAGGCGTACTACCCGTTGAGCCTGCTCTTCCACGGCCAGGCGCTCAACATCACCGCGGTGAGCAACGCCAACTCGTTCTGCATCGGCTACACGGGGTGCCGCAACACCCTCCCGCACCTGCAGCGGGTCGCCGTCTACAGCGGTGAGGCGCTCGAGGAGCTCGAAGCGGCGTTGGGCCTCGACTCCCCCGCATGAGGTCCACCGGTCAGGCGAGCGACTCCAGCCACGCCTGGTGCAGGTCGGAGAACCTGCCCGAGCCGGCGGACACCAGCTCGGCGGGCGTGCCGTCCTCGATGATGCGCCCGTGCTCCATGACCAGCACCCGGTCGGCGATCTCGACCGTCGACAGCCGGTGGGCGATGATCACCGCCGTACGGCCGGCCAGCACCGTGCGCAGCGCTCGTTGGACGAGGCGCTCGGACGGTATGTCGAGCGACGACGTCGCCTCGTCGAGGATCAGCACGGCGGGGTCGGCGAGGAAGGCCCGGGCGAAGGCGACCAGCTGCCGCTGACCCGCGCTGAGCCGGCCGCCCTGGTTGGCCACGTCGGTGTCGTAGCCGTCCGGCATCGCGGTGATGAAGTCGTGGGCTCCGAGCGCCTTGGTGGCCCGGACGACGTCGTCGAGGGTCGCGTCGGGGCGACCGAACCGGATGTTGTCGGCGATCGTCCCGGAGAAGAGGTAGTTCTCCTGGGTGACCATGACGACGGCACTGCGCAGCTCCGGTGAGGACAGCTCGCGCATGTCCACGCCGTCGAGGAGCACGCGTCCGCGCAACGGGTCGTAGAACCGGGTCGCGAGCTTGGCCAGCGTGGTCTTCCCCGCGCCGGTGGTGCCGACCAGCGCGACGGTCTGCCCGGCCGGGACGGTGAGCTCCAGGCCGGGGAGCACCGGGCGC
>CADCUK010000025.1:0-4195 GCA_902805865.1 uncultured Nocardioidaceae bacterium
GCGATGCGGTTGGCGTCGTACGACCTGCTCCGCGCCGACGGCGACGACCCGATCCTGATCCTCGACGACGTCTTCGCCGAGCTCGACACCGATCGCCGGGAGCGGCTGGCCGAGCTCGTGGCCGGGGCCGAGCAGGTGCTCGTCACGGCAGCGGTGCCGGCCGACGTGCCGGCGGTGCTCCAAGGCGTCCGCGTCGAGGTGCGCCGTGAGGACCACCCGTGACCGGCCCTGACGAGCCGGGCACCGAGCCCAGAGGTGCCCAGTCCAGAGGTGCCCAGTCCACGGGTGCCCAGCCGGACGACCACGAGGAGAGCGGCCTGGACCTTGCGCGCAGCGTCGCGAGGTCGCTGGCCCGCGGCCCCAAGGCGGTACGCCGGTCGGGTCGCCGCGCTCGCACCGATCCGAAGAGCTCGGGATCCCATCCCGACGACCGGGACCCGCAGACCCTCGACGCCACCCTCGGCCGGTTGGTGGCCGAGCAGGGCTGGGGGTCCGACGTCCGGGTGCACGGGGTCTTCTCGCGGTGGGACGCGATGGTCGGCCGCGACGTGGCCCAGCACGTCAGGCCGGTCTCCTACGTCCGTGAGGACGGGGACGGGCAGGTCGGTGGCAGGCTCGTCGTGCAGACCGACTCGACCGCCTGGGCGACCCAGATGCGGCTGCTGGCGCCGACGGTCGTACGGCGGCTCAACGAGGAGCTCGGCGACGGGACGGTGCGGGTCATCGACGTCCAGGGGCCCAACGTGCCCAGCTGGAAACGGGGGCGGCGCTCGGTGCGAGACGGACGCGGACCGAGGGACACCTACGGGTGAGCCGTTTCCCGTGGAACGTCCGGGTGGCCACTGGCCGAGTGCGCGGCGGTGAGAGGCGCTCAGAGCCGCCTTGGCGGGCGCTTCCCCGGTATGGGGACTCACGGGACCCCCCGCCCGGGCCTGTGGCAGCCCCTGGGAGGCCCACAATCGACGGTTTTCCCCAGGTTGTCGCCGTCTGACGGCTCAGGAATATCCGTTTCCGGGGCGTGAGGGGATAGAATCGTGATCGAGGTCGCCCCGCCACCGGGCCCAACGGTCGGCACCGCGGGACGACCTCAGCCGTGCACACACCCCAGCAGAGGATGGTCCGTGTCCGAAGAGACGATCTCTCCCTCAACCTCTCCAGAGCTCGCGGCCGTCCCGTCGTACGACGCCTCGGCGATCCAGGTCCTCGAGGGGCTGGAGGCGGTCCGCAAGCGGCCCGGCATGTACATCGGGTCGACCGGTGAGCGCGGGCTGCACCACCTGGTGTGGGAGGTCGTGGACAACTCCGTCGACGAGGCGCTGGCGGGCTACTGCGACCGCATCGTCGTGACGGTCCTGGACGGCGGCGGGGTCGAGGTCGTGGACAACGGCCGTGGCATCCCGGTGGACATCCACGCGACCGAGGGCATCCCGGCCGTGACGGTCGTGCTGACGGTGCTCCACGCCGGCGGCAAGTTCGGTGGCGGGGGCTACAAGGTCTCCGGTGGCCTGCACGGCGTCGGCGTCTCCGTGGTCAACGCGCTGAGCAAGAAGCTCGAGGTGGAGATCCGGCGCGACGGCTACCGCTGGACCCAGTCGTTCACCTACGGCGTGCCCGACGGCGAGCTGGTCCGTCACGAGGAGACCTCCGAGACCGGCACGACCACGCGGTTCTGGGCGAGCGAGGACATCTTCGAGACGACCGACTACAGCTTCGAGACGATCACCAACCGGTTCCGCGAGATGGCCTTCCTCAACAAGGGGCTCGAGATCGTCGTCCGCGACAGCCGACGGCAGGCGGCGGAGATCATCGACGCCGTCGAGGACGCGACCGTCGAGGCCGAGGACATCGCGCCGGCGACCGAGCCGCACCGCAGCGAGGAGGGCATCCTCGAGCGGACGTTCAAGTTCGACCGGGGCCTCGTCGACTACGTCGAGCACCTCAACCGTCGTCGTGACCCGGCGCACCCCACGGTCATCGACTTCGAGGCGGAGGCGGCCGCCAACAGCTCCTCCGGGCTGAGCCTCGAGGTGGCGATGCAGTGGAACACCGGCTACACCGAGTCGGTCCACACGTTCGCGAACACGATCAACACCCATGAGGGCGGCACCCATGAAGAGGGCTTCCGCTCAGCGCTGACCTCCCTGGTCAACAACTGGGGCGAGGAGTGGGGGCTGATCAAGAAGAAGGAGGACCGGGTCTCCGGCGACGACGTGCGTGAGGGGCTCACCGCGATCGTCTCGGTGAAGCTGTCCGAGCCGCAGTTCGAGGGCCAGACCAAGACCAAGCTCGGCAACACCGAGGCGAAGGGGTTCGTCCAGCGCGTCGTCAACGACCAGCTCGGCGACTGGCTGGAGAAGAACCCGGCCGAGGGCAAGGACATCGTCCGCAAGGCCATGTCCGCGGCCCAAGCCCGGATCGCCGCGCGCAAGGCCCGTGAGCTGGCCCGTGGCCGCAAGGGGCTCCTCGGCGGCGGTGGCCTCCCGGGCAAGCTGGCGGACTGCCAGAGCACCAACCCCGAGGAGTGCGAGATCTTCGTCGTGGAGGGTGACTCCGCGGGCGGTTCCGCCAAGGGTGGGCGCGACCCCCGGATCCAGGCGATCCTGCCGATCCGCGGCAAGATCCTCAACGTCGAGAAGGCCCGCATCGACAAGGTGCTGGCCAACAACGAGGTCCAGGCGATCATCTCCGCGCTCGGCACCGGCATCCACGACGAGTTCGACCTCGAGAAGCTGCGCTACCACAAGATCGTGATGATGGCCGACGCCGACGTGGACGGTCACCACATCCGGACCCTGCTGCTGACGCTGCTGTTCCGGTTCATGAAGCCGCTCATCGAGGCCGGCTACGTCTACCTCGCCCAGCCCCCGCTCTACCGGCTCCGGTGGAACAAGCCGCACGACCACGAGTTCGTCTACTCCGACGCCGAGCGCGAGGCCGTGCAGAAGGCCGGCGTCGAGGCGGGCAAGAAGCTGCCGAAGGAGAACCCCGTCCAGCGCTACAAGGGGCTCGGCGAGATGAACCCCGACGAGCTGTGGGACACCACGCTGGACCCCGACAACCGGCTGCTCCTGCAGGTCACGCTCGAGGACGCCGCCCAGGCAGACGAGATGTTCTCGATCCTCATGGGCGAGGACGTGGAGCAGCGGCGGTCGTTCATCCAGCGGAATGCCAAGGATGTGCGGTTCCTTGACATCTGAGTTGTCCGGGTCCGCATTCGGGTCCCGCCGCCGGGCCCGACGCCGCGCCGGCGCTGTCGCCGTGTCGTCCGGGGCTGCCTGCCGCCGACGTATGGCGACGGGACGCCACGCCTCTTTTACGCGCCGCCCCGACGCCGTTCCCGTCCGCGTTCCCCAACCGTTCCCACCGCTGCCCCGATCACGGCACCGGCTCGATGACGAAGGACTTGCTACGTGACTGAGACACCTACTGGTGGGATTCCCGGCTCTTCCCGGGGGGGCCGGATCGAGCCGGTCGAGCTGCAGGTCGAGATGCAGCGGTCGTACATCGACTACTCGATGGCGGTCATCGTCGGCCGGGCGCTGCCCGACGTGCGCGACGGGCTGAAGCCGGTGCACCGCCGGGTGCTCTACGCGATGTACGACGGCGGCTACCGCCCGGACCGTGGCTTCTCGAAGTGTGCCCGCGTGGTCGGCGAGGTGATGGGTCAGTACCACCCGCACGGTGACTCGGCGATCTACGACACCTTGGTCCGGCTCGCACAGCCGTGGGTGATGCGGGCACCGCTCGTCGACAGCCAGGGCAACTTCGGCTCCCCGGGCAACGACCCGGCAGCCGCGATGCGGTACACCGAGTGCAAGATGGCGCCGCTGGCCATGGAGATGGTCCGCGACATCGACGAGGAGACCGTCGACTTCACGCCGAACTACGACGGCCGCTCGCAGGAGCCGACGATCCTCCCGGCGCGGTTCCCCAACCTGCTGGTCAACGGCAGCGCCGGCATCGCGGTCGGCATGGCCACGAACATCCCGCCGCACAACCTCCGCGAGGTCGCCGAGGGCGTGCAGTGGGCGCTGGCGAACCCGGAGGCCGGCCGGGAGGAGCTGCTCGAGGCGCTCCTCGCCCGGGTGAAGGGTCCGGACTTCCCGACCAAGGCGCTGATCGTCGGCCGTCAGGGCATCTAGCAGGCGTACCGCACCGGCCGCGGCTCGGTGATGATGCGCGCCGTCGTCGACAT
>CADCUK010000025.1:4205-50053 GCA_902805865.1 uncultured Nocardioidaceae bacterium
CAGCTGGTGATCACCGAGCTGCCGTACCAGGTGAACCCCGACAACCTCGCGCTGAAGATCGCCGAGCTCGCCGACTCCGGCAAGATCCAGGGCATCGCCGACGTCAAGGACAACAGCTCCGCGCGCACCGGCCAGCAGCTGATCGTCGTGCTCAAGCGCGACGCGGTGGCGCGGGTGGTCCTGAACAACCTCTTCAAGCACACCGAGCTGCAGACGAACTTCGCGGCCAACATGCTGGCGCTCGTTGACGGCGTCCCGAGGACCCTGACCCTCGACCAGTTCGTCTCCAACTGGGTCGCCCACCAGGTCGAGGTCATCCAGCGGCGGACGCGCTACCGGCTCCGCAAGCGCGAGGAGGAGGCCCACATCTTCCGCGGCCTCGTCAAGGCGCTCGACGCCCTCGACGACGTCATCGCGCTGATCCGTCGCAGCCCCGAGGTCGACGACGCCCGACGCGGGCTGATCGAGCTCCTCGACATCGACGAGATCCAGGCGAACGCGATCCTCGACATGCAGCTGCGCCGGCTCGCGGCGCTGGAGCGGCAGAAGATCGTCGACCGGCTCCTGGAGATCGAGCGGATCATCGCCGACCTCCGCGACATCCTCGACAACCCGGTGCGGCAGCGGCAGATCATCTCCGACGAGCTCGCCGCGATCGTCGACAAGTACGGCAACGACCGGCGCTCGCAGTTCATCGCCGCCGACGGCGACCTGTCGATGGAGGACCTGATCCCCGACGAGGACCTCGTCGTGACGATCACCCGGGGCGGCTACGCGAAGCGCACCCGGGCCGACCTCTACCGCACCCAGAAGCGCGGCGGAAAGGGTGTCCGGGGCGCCACGCTCCGCGGCGACGACGTCGTCGAGCACTTCATGGCGACCAGCAACCACCACTGGCTGCTGTTCTTCACCTCTGCCGGCCGGGTCTACCGCACCAAGGCGTACAACCTCCCGGAGGCGTCGCGGGACGCCAAGGGCAGCCACGTCGCCGGGCTGCTCAGCTTCCAGCCCGACGAGAAGATCGCCCAGGTGCTCGCCATCCGCGACTACGAGCAGGCGCCGTACCTGGTGCTCGCCACCCGCACCGGGCTGGTCAAGAAGACCCGGCTGGGTGACTACAACTCGCCGCGGCAGGCCGGCGTCATCGCGATCAACTTCCGCGACGACGACGACGAGCTGATCGGCGCCGAGCTGTGCGGCCCCGACGACGACATCCTGCTGATCTCCCGCAAGGGCCAGTCGATCCGGTTCCGCGCCGACGACAACCAGCTCCGGCCCATGGGTCGGGCCACCTCGGGCGTCAAGGGCATGGACTTCCGCTCGGGCGACAGCATGCTGTCGATGTCGGTGATCCGTTCGCACGCGCAGGACGAGGAGACCGCCCAGCAGTACGTCTTCACGATCACCGACGGCGGTTTCGCCAAGCGGACCGCGATCGAGGAGTACCGCCTGCAGTCCCGAGGCGGCCTCGGCATCAAGACGATGAAGCAGGACGACGACCGGGGCAACCTGGTCGGCGGCTTCATCGTCATCGACGGTGACGAGGTGCTGTGCGTGAAGCAGTCCGGCCAGGTGACCCGCAGCGCGATCGACGACCACCTGCGGCCCACGAGCCGCGACACCAAGGGCGTGAAGTTCGTCGGTGTCAGCAACGGTGACGCGGTCGCGCAGGTCGCGCGCAGCGTCGAGTCGAGGCTCGAGCACAACCTCGAGGCGCTCACCCCGGAGGCGGCAGCGGCGGTCGCCGCGGCCGGGGGTGCGACAATCGAGCCCGTCGACGGCGTACCCCCGAGGCCGCCCAGCGAGCTCGGACCCGACGACGCGCTCGACGCCGGCGACGGCGAGGGCGCGCTGGACACCACCCCCGAGACCCAGACCGACGCGGAGACAGAGGAGCCCTGATGGCCGAACGGCGCACCGAGGACTCAGGATCGGCACGGGGCGGTCAGGAGGAGCTGACCCAGCGCATCAACAAGGCGTACGCCTCCTCCGAGCCCGTGCGGCGGGACACCGCACCGGCGCAGTCGGGCTCGACCCGGTCCGGCGGCCGCTTCGCCACCGCACTGGGACGCAAGGATTCCACTCCCGCGCCCGCGGCGACGACCGGCGCGTCCACCGGGACGACGACCACCAAGTCCGGCCCGAAGCGCGTCCGCAAGGCTCACCTGCGGCTGACCCACGTCGACCCCTGGTCGGTGATGAAGACGTCGTTCCTGTTCTCGATCGCCATCGGCATCGTCACGGTGGTGGCGGTCGCCGTCGTGTGGACGGTGCTCGGAGCAGCGGGGATCTGGGAGTCGATCGACGCGACCGTGGCCGACGTGGTCGGTGAGACCGGGAGCAGCTTCCGCATCGAGGACTACCTGGGCATGAGCCGGGTCATGGGCTTCACGATGATCGTGGCGGTGGTCGACGTGGTGCTGGTGACCGTCATCGGCACCCTCGCCGCCTTCCTGTACAACCTCGCCGCTGCGCTCCTCGGCGGCGTCGAGGTCGTGCTCGCCGAAGAAGACCGCTGACCTGCACCGAGAGCAGTCACGCGGCCGTCGAGGCGGCCCTCCGTCCCCGGTCCCCCGGGTTTGGGAGGGGTACGGGCGGTGAGGTAATCTTCCCCGGCGGTCGGGCTCGTCCTGGTCGCCTGCATGCGGGCCTATAGCTCAGACGGTTAGAGCGCTTCCCTGATAAGGAAGAGGTCACAGGTTCAAGTCCTGTTAGGCCCACCCTCGTCGTACGACCGAAGGGATCCCCGATGAAGAAGCTCCTGCTGCTCGCACTGGGTGCCGTCGGCGCGGTCGTGGCGGCGAAGAAGTCCCAGGAGGCCAAGCACGAGCAGGCTCTCTGGGCCGAGGCCACCGACAGCGTCAAGCGAAGCTGACGGACCACCCTCGGGCACGGAACACGTGCCCGGCCAGGGGCCATGGCGCAATTGGTAGCGCACCTGCTTTGCAAGCAGGGGGTTAGGGGTTCGAGTCCCCTTGGCTCCACCACGAGAGGCCGCAGGCCGCGCCGGCTGTCAAGTCGGCCGGAGTAGGCGTACCGTGCAGGACAAGACACGTCCTGGTGCGCGCGCCCGGAGCTGTTCAGGTCCTGGTGGGTTGAGCACAACAGCCTCCTGGGCCCGCCCCTCCCGCCCAGACCTTGCGGGTCGGGTCGGGGTGCCAGGACCGCCACCGGGCGGGACCGACAGAGAGCCAGCCGATGCTGAACACCGTCCCCCCTCACCTCGAGGGACTGCTGCGGTCCGGCTGCCTGGCCACGGGGGTCGATGGCGCCGGTCTGTCGATCCTGGCGACCAGCGGGGCGCGGGAGCCGCTCTACGCCACCGACGACCTGGCGACGCAGATCGAGCGGCTGCAGCTGACCCTCGGCGAAGGGCCGTGTGTCGACTCCTCGAACACCAGCTCACCGGTGCTGATCCCTGATCTCGCCGATCCGCAGGACCCCGTGGCCAGCCGGTGGCCGGTCTTCCGGGCGGAGGCCAACCGGCTGGGCGCGCGGGCGATCTTCGCGTTCCCGATCAACATCGGCGCGATCGGGCTGGGTGCGGTCGATCTCTACCGCCTGTCGCCCGGTCCGTTGACGGACCCCCAGCTGAGCAGTGCCCTCACCACGGTGGACCGGGTCGGTCTCGCGGTGCTCGAGGCACCCGACCAGTACGACGACCCGAGTGCACCAGCGATGACGAGCATGGTCGTCCACCAGGCCGCCGGCATGGTCATGGCGCAGCTGGACAGCAGCATCCAGGAGGCGATGGTGCGGCTGCGGGCCGCCGCCTTCGCCGAGAACCGGACAGTCAACGAGCTCGCCGCCGACGTGGTCAACGGCCATCGGCACCTCGCGAAGGAGACAGAATGAACGTGCCGCCGATCCCAGAGGCGACCGACGCGAGCCCGGACGCGATCCTGGCTGAGCAGTTCGTGGTCCTCGCCGACACCCTGGTCGACGACTACGACGTGGTCGACCTCCTCGACCGGTTGGTCCACGCCTGCGTGTCGCTGCTCGGCGTCGCCGAGGCGGGACTGCTGCTCATCGACCAACGCGGTGGCCTGCAGGTCATGGCGTCGACCAACGAGGCCACGCGTCTGCTCGAGCTCTTCCAGCTGCAGAGCGACGAGGGTGGTCCGTGTGTCGAGGCCGTGCGGACAGGGCAGCCGGTGTCGGTCGAGGACCTGGGCGAGCCGAACCAGTGGCCGCGCTTCTCCGAGGCGGCACAGGAGCTGGGGTTCACCTCGATGCATGCCGTGCCGATGCGGTTGCGGGACCAGACGATCGGAGCGATGAACCTCTTCAACACCGACGAGGCGCCCATCGGCAGCGCGGACCAGCGCATCGCCCGGGCCCTGACAGACGTCGCGACCATCGGCATCCTGCAGCAGCGCACCGTCCATCGTTCGTCGATCGTGGCCGAGCAGCTGCAGAGCGCCCTCAACACCCGCATCGTGATCGAGCAGGCGAAGGGGTTGCTGGCCGAGTCGGGACAGGTCGACATGAACGCGGCGTTCGACGCGCTGCGCGTCTACTCCCGCAGCAACGGCCTGAAGCTGAGCGCGGTCGCCGAGTCGCTGGTCCAGCGGGCGATCGCCACCGACGCCGTGCTGGTCCCCCGCGCAAGCTGAGCGGCTGGTTCGTCGCTCAACCGAGGAGCTGGGAGGCGAGCACCGCGGCCTGGGTGCGCCTCTGCATGCCGAGCTTGCTCAAGATGCTCGTGACGTAGTTCTTGACGGTCTTCTCGGCGAGGAACAGCTTCTCGCCGATCTGTCGGTTGGTCATCCCCTCGGTGATGAGCTCGAGGATGCGCCGCTCCTGCGGCGTCAGCGACTGGAGCTCAGCCGGCTCCGAGGTGCCGCCCGATCGCACGCGGTCGAGGACCCGTTGGGTGACGGACGGGTCGAGCAGCGACTGGCCCTCGGCGACCTTGCGGACGACGTCCACGAGGTCCACCCCGAGGATCTGCTTGAGGATGTAGCCGGACGCGCCGGCCATGATCGCCGCGAAAAGTGCCTCGTCGTCGTCGTACGACGTCAGGATCACGGCGTTGATGGACGGGTCCACCGACCGGACAGCGCGGCAGACCTCCACGCCGCTGCCGTCAGGAAGGCGTCCGTCGAGCAGTGCCACGTCGGGACGGAGCGCCGGGATGCGCGCCTGGGCATCCTTCGCGCTGCCGGACTCGCCGACCACCTCGATGTCGTCGTGCCCCTCGAACAGGTCCCGGATCCCGCGGCGCACCATCTCGTGGTCGTCGAGCAGGAAAACCCGGATCTTTGCCTCGCCGCTCGACGTCATCGTCGGAGTCTAGCCCCGACGAGCCCCGCCGGTGCAGGGTCGCGTGTGACGGAGCCGAACGAGTGAAACCGTCCGCGGCTGGGAACGGTGACGGCATGACTGAAGAGACTGTTGACCAGCCCGATGTCGACGAGGCGAAGGTCGCCGCGCTGCAGGCCGTCGTCGACCGACTCGCTTCCTGGCAGGACGGCGCCACGGAGAAGACCCTGCGCCAAGAGCTCGACGAGGGGCTCGACGAGGCCGGTATCGACGTCACGGACGACGTCCGGGAGCGGATCGTGGAGCACATCCGCTCGGACGCCTCCCACGTCGACGCGCGCACCTTCCTGAGCTGACCCGACCCGGAACCCCGGCTCGAGCAACCACCTCGCTCGAGCCGGGGTTCTGCTTCTGTCATCGTGCGCGTCCTCGTCACCGGAGCAGCCGGTTACATCGGTGGCCGACTGGTCCCGGTGCTGCTGGAGCGCGGTCACGACGTGGTCGCCTCCTTCTCCTCCGGTCCTCCTGACGGTGTCCGGGGCAGTCCCGACCGACGGCCCTGGTGGCTCGGTCGCGTCGACGCCGTGGCGATGGACGTGCGCGACGAGACCCAGGTGCGCGAGGCGGTGCGGGAGGTCGACGCGGTGGTCTACCTGGTCCACGCCCTGGCCGACCGGGAATTCGCCGACCTCGACCGCCGGGGAGCGCAGCTGCTCGCGGCGGCCGCTGCCGCGGCCGGGGTGGGCCGCATCGTCTACCTCTCCGGACTGGTGCCCGACGTCCCCGAGCGCGACCTCTCGCCGCACATCGCGTCCCGGCTCGAGGTGGAGCGGATCCTGGCAGCCTCCGGCGTGCCGACCGTCACCGCCCGGGCCGCGATCGTCGTCGGCAGCGGCTCCACCTCCTTTGAGATCGTCCGCCAGGTCTGCGAACGGATGCCGGTCCAGGCGCTCCCGCCGTGGATGTCGTCCCAGGTGCAACCGATCGCGGTCGTCGACGTGCTCGAGGTCCTCGCCGCGAGCCTGGAGCGGCCGGACGAGCTCTCCGGCGGCAGCCGCAGCTTCGACGTGGGTGGACCTGACCGGCTCTCCTACGCCGACCTCCTCCGGGTGTACGCCGACGTGGCGCGGCTGGTCCGACCCCAGCTACCGCTGCTCGTTCCCCGGCCGGCGACCGGCAGCCGCGCGGGGCAGCTGGCCGGGCAGCTGACGGGGCGGGTCACCGGCGTCCCCGGCGAGACCGTGTCGGCGCTCATGGAGAGCCTCCACCACGAC
The DNA here is from genome assembly GCA_902805865.1 of uncultured Nocardioidaceae bacterium. Taxonomy (GTDB): domain Bacteria; phylum Actinomycetota; class Actinomycetes; order Propionibacteriales; family Nocardioidaceae; genus Marmoricola_A. The sequence goes on from CADCUK010000025.1 coordinate 10,745, forward strand.
ATGGTCTGTCTCGAGGACTCCTTCCGGACCGAGCTGCTCCCGGAGGGCCACCGGCTGCTCGGCGTCCGGGAGGCGGTCGCGCGGTCGCTGACCAGGCCGCGTGCAGGCGTGCGGGTGGCGGAGCGTGACCCGATGGGACCGCTCCCGACGGACCCGACCTGGGCCGGCGGCGGGGTCTACCTCTTCGACGGCGAGGCGAGGCACCGGCCCCGCAGCGCGGTCAGCAGGCTGCTGCTCGGCCCGCGGCGCCCCTGGTGAGGCCCTGGCGAGGCCTTGGTGTGCCCCTGGCGAGACTCAGGCACCGTCCTGGGGACGGATGCGCAGCCGGTCCGGGCTCATCCCGTGGTCCAGCCCCCACAGCACCGCGTTCGTCCGGCTCGTGACGCCCATCTTGCGGTAGCTGCTGCGGATGTAGGACTTCACCGAGTTGATCGACAGCGACGCCCTGGCGGCGATGTCGGCGTTGCTGTACCCCTGGGTGATCAGCGCGATGACCTCGGCCTCCCGGGCGGTCAGCCCCTCCTCGCGACCCGGCCAGTCACCCTGGACGGCGGGCCCGCTGTCCAGGGACGGGGACACGAACCTCTCGCCCTGGTGCACCGCCCGGAGCGCCTCGACCAGCTCGTCGGCGGGCAACGTCTTCGACAGGTACGCCGAGACGCCCAACGAGAGCGCCGCCTGCACCAGCCGGTCGTCGAGGTTCCAGGTGTAGACCGCGACCCTCTCGACCAGCGGGTTGGCGACCAGCTCCTCGACCGCGGGGCTGTCACCTTGACCCTGCGCGAAGGTGTCGTAGAGCGCGATGTCGACCTTCTTGCTCACCGGGAGCTGGGCGTCGAGCTCCACGACCTCGATGGCGTCCGTCGCCGAGTGGAGCATGTCAGCCAGTCCACGGACGACGACCTCGTAGTCGTCGACGATGGCGAGACGGATGGTCATGTGGTGATCCTAACGGCGTAAGGCGGTCGACCCGTCGCCTCAGAGTCCCTGCAACGCCTCGAGCTCGGTCAGGTCGTGGGCACAGAACACCGTGACCTGGCCATCACCGGGCCGACCGTGCTGGGCGTGCAGCTCCTGGAGCCGGGCGAGGTTGTCGCGTCGTCGCCGTCCGTCGACGGCGAGCCCGGACTGGTACGCACGCAGCCCCGGCGGGCACGACCGTGGGGTCTCCTTGTCGCCGGTGTGGAAGTACGCGTCCCCGGCATGCAGCAGCCAACCCCCGCCCGGGCGGCGTACGGCGACGCCGGAGTGTCCGCGCGTGTGCCCGTGCAACGGCACCATCAGGACGTCCTAGCCGACAGCCTGCACGGCTCCGAAGCCGAACCAGTCGTCGCCGTCGACCGCGTGCTCGACCCAGGCGGGGTCGTGCTCCCACTGCGCGGGCAGGTAGCGCATCCGCTCCCGTTTCGACGGGTGCCGGGCCGCGTCGAGCTCGTCGCGGTGGACGTGGATCCGGGCCCACGGGAAGTCGGCTAGCCCACCGGCGTGGTCGAGGTCGAGGTGGGTGAGGACGATGTCGCGGACGTCCTCGGGGTCGTGACCCAGCTCCTTGACCTGCTCGAACGCGGCCTCGCGCGGGTCGAGCCGGGCGCCCACCATGCTGACGAACGGCTTGCCGAGCCGCCGACCGTTGTCGGCCACGTCGTCGAGGCCGAAGCCTGTGTCGACGAGGGTCAGCGAGCTGGGGCCCTCGATCACGAGGCAGTGGGCGACGAGCTTGCGCGGCATGAGTCCGGGCAGCCGGGCTGCAGCCGGGCACATCGTCGCGCAGCTGATGTGGTGGACGGACGGCATCGCAGAATCGTGGCACACGTACGCTCGAACCATGTCCTCCCGACCTCCCGGGATCCTCTACCTGCTCACCCGGCCCTCGATGTTCCTGCTGCACGTGCCCGCGGTCGCCGCCGTGGTCGCTGCGGTGCTGCTGGGGAACTGGCAGCTCGGCGCCTGGCAGATGCACCGCGAGGACCGGTCGGCCGAGCTGGCGGATGCGGACCCGGTGCCGTTGCAGGACGTCATGGGTCCCGACGACGTCTTTCCCGCCGACGGGGTGGGCCGTCCGGTGACGCTTGCCGGTGAGTGGCGCCCCGACTCCGTCGTGTACGTCGCGGACAGGGTGCTGGACGGCGACGACGGCTTCTGGATGGTGGTTCCGCTCGTCACCTGCGGCGGTCCCGAAAGTGTCTCCGAGAGCGGCTGCGCCGATCCGGCTTCGATGCCGGTCGTCACCGGATGGACCGCCGAGGTCGAGGACGCTCCCGGTCCCCCGACCGGGGATGCCGAGGTCACCGGTTGGCTGCAGCCGGGTGAGGGAGCCGAGGAGCCTGACGCCGACCCGGCGGACCGGGTGCTGCCGTCCCTGCGCATCGCGGAGCTGCTGCAACGGGTGGACGAAGACCTCTACGGCGGCTACGTGATCCTGGAGAGCCCCGCCGAGGCACGCAGCGGGCTGTCAGCGGTGACCCCTGACTCGTTGCCCGAGGCGCCGACGTCGACGGCGCTGCGCAACCTGCTCTACGGCATCGAGTGGTGGCTGTTCGCGGGGTTCGCGGTGTTCCTGTGGTGGCGGTGGACCAAGGACGAGGTGGACGCGATGCGCGCCCGCGCGGCCGGGGATGTGAGCCCGGTCTCGGACGACGCGCAGGACGGCTCGGCGGTGCCGGACGCTCGGATACCGTCGGAGCCGTGAACTCGCTGCTGACCGGCTACCGGGTGATGGCCACGGTGGTCGGCGTGCTCCTCGTCGTGCTGTGCCTGATCGGGCTCCCCCTGCACTGGGCGCACCTCGTGGAGCCGTCCTGGTTCCCTGTCGGCAGCGACGGCGAGCGGCTCGGTGACGCGATCTCGGAGTACCTTGGTGTGGCGCACGGCTGGCTCTACATGATCTTCGTCTTCGTGACGTTCGCGCTCTCCCGGCGGGCGCAGTGGGACCTCGGCTTCACACTGGTCACGATCCTCAGCGGGACCGTCCCGCTCCTGTCGTTCTGGGCGGAGCGTCGAGCGACACGGGCCGTGAAACGGCTGCTGGCCGACCCGGTGCCCGCGCACTCCTAGGAGCGGCGAGCACCTGGCCGGCCAGGTGACACGAGGTCGTGCCGTCAGCGCAGTGGAGCGCGGGTCACTCCTTGATTTCGATCTTCTCCGCGGGGGAGTCCGGGGTCGTCGGCTCGTGCGGGGTGTCGGTCGCATCCGAGGCGGCCTCGTCAGGGCTGCCTCCACCGGCGTCGGTGGGGCTGGGCTCGCCGGCCGTGACGCTGACGCCACCCTGGGGACCGGTCGCCTCGTCGGTCTGGTCATCTGTCTGGGCGGCATCAGCAGCAGCGAGCCCGGCCACGGCGGCGGCGGGAGCGGACGCGGTCTCGGCGGCCTGCTCGGTCGTGCTGGGGGCGGGCGCCGGGGTCGGGCGACCGGGCGGGGTCGACTGCCACTGGGGCTCGGCGCCGTTGCTCCGCAGCTTCTGGGCGATCACGGCAGCGGCCGCGCCGATGCCGGCCACCACGAACAGCTTCTTGAGCCGGCCGGAACCCTTCGAGCGCTTGGCGGCAGCGGCGACGACCGCGGGGGTCGCCTTGTCGGGCAGCGACTCGTCGAGCTTCACCGCGACGGTGCCGGCGAGGTCCGCGAGCCGCTCCTTGGCGTCGCCGACGACCGGGGTGAGCCGGTCGCGGGCGTCCTCGACCACGGGGGTGAGCCGGCCACGGGCGTCCTCGACCACCGGCGTCAGCCGGATCCGGGCGTCCTCGACGACAGGAGTGATGCGCTCGCGGGCGTCCGCGACGACCGGCGCGAGGCGCTCACGGGCGTCCTCGACCGCGGGGCCGATGCGGTCCTGCAGGTCACTCGCCTGAACCTTCGCCTGGCCCACGGCCAGCGCGAGCTTCGACGCGGACTTCTTCTTGGACGCCATCCTCAACTCCCTGTTTCGACTTGTCTGTTGGCGGGCCTCGAGCGCCGGATCGGCGTCGCGACGGGCGCACGGAATCGCTGCACCACTGCCCATGTCAACCGTTCCCTGCCCATGGGGCAGGAAACCCCATGCGGGGGCGCGTGACAAGATCGGTGACGGACTGGACCGCCAGGCGGAGACCCCCTGTCCGACCGATCTCAGCAGCGACCCGAAAGGCAGGCCGGTGGCCGACACCTACGCAACCCTGAAGACCAACCGCGGCGACATCGCGATCAAGCTGTTCCCGGACCACGCGCCGGCGACCGTGCGCAACTTCGTGGAGCTCGCCAACGGTCAGAAGGAGTACAAGGACCCCACCACCGGCGAGAAGAAGACCGGCAGGTTCTACGACGGGCTGACCTTCCACCGCATCATCGACGGGTTCATGATCCAGGGCGGCGACCCGCGCGGCGACGGTCGCGGCGGTCCCGGCTACACCTTCAAGGACGAGTTCCACCCCGAGCTCCAGTTCGACCGTCCCTACCTGCTCGCGATGGCCAACGCAGGTCCGGGCACCAACGGGTCGCAGTTCTTCATCACCGTCACGCCGACGCCTCACCTGAACCGGAAGCACACGATCTTCGGCGAGGTCGCCGACGCCGAGGCGCGCGCGGTGGTCGACGCGATCGCCACCACCAAGGTCGGGCCGATGGACCGGCCGGCCGACCCGGTCGTGATCGAGACGGTCACGGTCGAGGACCGCTGACCCCGACCCGGCACCCAGACCCAGGTCCTGACCCAGCACCCGACCAGCCGACCGCGGGACATCGATGAGCGACGAGCCGACAGAGGTCGGCAGCGAGCAGCAGCTGACGCCGACGTGCTACCGGCACGACGGCCGGGAGACCCATATCCGCTGCCAGCGCTGCGAGCGGCCGATCTGCCCTGACTGCATGCGCCAGGCCTCGGTCGGCTTCCACTGCCCCGACTGCGTCCAGGAGGCAGCCCGCACGACTCGCCAGCCACGCACGGCGTACGGCGGCCGGCGGCGGGGATCGCCGGGACTGGTGACCACCACGCTCATCGTGATCAACCTCGTGGTCTTCGTGCTGGTCGCGGCCACCGGCGGCTCCGACGGCTGGCTGCTCCCGCAGCTCGCGCTCATCCCCGTCGGAGCGGTCTACCTCGTCAACGGACAGCCGGACTTCGTCGAGGGCATCGCCGACGGAGCGGCCTGGCAGCTCGTCACCTCGATGTTCACCCACGTCGAGATCTGGCACATCGGCTTCAACATGCTCGCGTTGTACGTCCTGGGGCCGCAGCTGGAGATGGTGCTCGGCCGGGCGAGGTTCCTGGCGCTGTACCTCCTCTCCGGGCTCGTCGGCAGCGCAACGGTCTACTGGCTGGCCCAGGAGAGCTCGGTGACCGTCGGGGCGTCGGGGTCGTTGTTCGGGCTGATGGCGGCGCTGCTCGTGGTGGCCATCAAGGTCCGCGGCGACGTGCAGGGACTCCTCACGCTGGTCGCGATCAACATCGCGATCACGATCTTCGGACGCGGGTTCATCTCGTGGCAGGGACACCTGGGCGGGTTCGTGGGCGGGCTCCTCCTCGCCTTTGCGCTGGTCTACGCCCCGCGCGCGAGCCGCACGACCTGGCAGGTGCTCGGCGTCTCGCTGATCGCGCTGGCGACGGCCGCTGCGGTGGTGGCCCGCACGCTCGTGCTCACCTGACAGCGGGCTGTCCGGATGCCCGTCCGGATGCACTGGGGGCCGCGACGGGTTCCGGCGAGTTTCCACACCTGGGGAAACACCTGTGGAGAACTACACCCGTGTCATTCGCCCACAGCGAAGTCCACAGTTGTGGAAACCGCTGACAGGGGGATGCCCCACGCACGGCGCTGCATGCATCCGGTGTCGAGCCGCCTAGACCAGCGTGCCTGTGCGGTCCCCAGCAGTGCGCTCACTCCCAGCGGGTGGCGTAGACGAAGCCGACGGTCATGAAGCCGATCCCGACCAGGAGGTTGTAGTTCCCCAGCTCACGGAACACCGGGATGCTGGCGTCCTGGCTGGTCACGTAGTAGACGATGATCCACGCCAGGCCGAGCAGGAAGCTGCCGAGCATGCCGACCACGACGCCACGACCGCGTCCGAGGGGGGTCCGCCGGTTCGCTGCGATGATGAGCCCCAGGAACAGTGCGCCGAAGCCGATCAGGAAGTTCCAGTCCCCGAGGTCGGCCATCCAGGTCGGCTTGAGGTCGTCGTACACGGCGAAGACGTAGTAGCCCACCCACGCGATGCCGCCCACCACGAGCAGAGCCGCCAGTCCGGTGCGGACCACCGAGATGGAGTCGGCTGCCGGAGGGGTCTTCTCTCGCGCGCTTGCACTGCGAGGCTTGGACACGGGATCTCCTGATGATCGGGGGCTGTGACCCGCGCCGCCCCCGACGAGAAGTCCGGGCGGGGCAGGTGGATGCGTCGGTTAGCGTAGTAGGCGGCGGGCACCGGTCCCGCATCCAACCCCGACGCGCGACCGAGGACTTCCCCCCACATGGACGGCAGCGGCACCCACAGGAAACCCGGCGCCCGTGCCGTCCGGTCGTCCCTCACGCACCGCCTCGTCCGGCTGCGTGGTCCACTGGGCGGTCCACTGCGCGGGAGCAGCGGTGCGGATGGCGGCGGCACCCCCACGCGCGGTCGCAGCCTGGGCTGGCGGCTCGCCACTCCGGTGGCGTTCCTCGGCGCCGGCGCCCTGCTCGTCACGAGCGGGGTCAACTCGGCGGGCACGGACCTCCGTCCCAGCCAGTACGCCGACCTCGCGGACCTCGCCCAGCAGGAGACCGACCGGGTCGCCGGTCTGCAGGACCGGGTCGCGGAGCTCACCGCCGAGATCGAGGAGCTCAGCGGGGAGCTCGACAGCGGGACGATGGACCAGGTGCAGGCCGACATCGACGCACTGTCCGGACCCGCGGGGCTGACGGCGATGAAGGGGCCGGGGCTCACCGTCACCCTCGAGGATGCGCCCGAGGCGATCCGTGACTCGGTGAGCGACGAGAACGTGAGGGACACGATCGTCCACCAGCAGGACATCCAGGCCGTGGTCAACGCGATGTGGGCCGGTGGGGCCGAGGCGATGACGCTTCAAGGGCAGCGGGTGGTGTCGACGACCGGGATCAAGTGCGTCGGCAACACCGTGCTGCTGCACGGCGTGACCTACTCACCGCCGTACGTCATCTCGGCTGTCGGCGACCCGGACGTGATGCGGGAGAGCATCGAGTCCAGCCCCTACATCCAGGCCTACCTCGACGCCGTCGAGCAGTGGCGGGTCGGCTGGGACGTCGAGGTCGAGGAGTCGATCGAGGCTCCGGCGTACGCCGGCACGACCGACATGAGGTACGCGCGGGCCACCGCGAACGGCTCGGACGGGAGCTGACCCGGCGGTCTACTGCTGACCGGGGGCGTCCTCACGACCCTGACCGTTCCCCTGGCCGCCGCCACCCGCGCCCTCGGACGGCGTTGCGCTCTCGGTGGGGACCGTCGGAGTCGGAGTCGGGGTCGGGGTCGGGGTCGGGGTGGGAGTCGCGGTCTCCGACGGGGTCGGTGTCGGCTCCGGCTCCTTGTAGTCCGAGACCCTGATCGAGACCGTCGATCCCCGCGGTGCCGTGCTGAGGCCACCCGGGTCCTGGCTGAGCACCGTGCCCCGCTCGGAAGGCGTGTCGGCGTCGAAGCTGACGTCGACCTCGAACCCGGCGTCCTCGAGCTCGGCGACCGCCTCGTCCTCGGTCATCCCTACGACGTTCGGCACCTCGGAAGGGCCGGTGGACACGTAGATCGTGACCGTGGAGCCGGCCTCCACCGACGTGGCGGGCCGCGGGTTGCTGTCGATGACGAGCCCCTGGGGCTCGTCGGAGTCCTGCTCGACGGCGTCGACGTCGAGGCCGAGGTCGGTCAGCTGGGCGGTGGCGTCCCGCTCGGACTGGCCGAGCACGTCGGGCACGGTGACCATCTCCGAGCCTGCGGAGATGACGACGTCCACCTCGGACCCCGCGTCGGCGACGTCGCCCGGCTCGGGGTCCTGCTCGAGCACGCGGCCCTTCTCGACGTCGTCGGAGCTCTCCTGGCTCACCGTCCCGAGCTCCAGCCCCTCGGCCTCGAGCCGGCGCTCCGCAGCCCGCTCGGTCATGTTCGTGACCTGCGGGACCGTCACCTGCTCGGCCTCGGGAGAGTCGAAGAACTGCACCGCCGCTGCGATGCCGCCGATCAGCAGCGCCAGCAGCACCAGCACCAGGACCACGATCGGCCAGCGCTTGCGGCGCTCGTCCTCCTCCGGCTCCGGGTCGGCGGTCGGACGGAAGATCGAGGTCGGCTCGCCCGGGGCGGGGGCGGCGGGCGCCGCCGCGATCACGGCGGTCGGTGCGTCGACCGGCTGGCCGTCGAGGTAGCGCTGCACGTCGGCCCGCATCTCGTCGGCGCTCTGGTACCGGTCCTCCACCCGCTTGGCGAGCGACTTCATCACGATCGAGTCGAGCTGGGGAGGCAGGTCCGGGTCGTGCACGCTCGGCGCCTCGGGCGTCTCCCGGACGTGCTGGTAGGCGACCGAGAACGGGCTGTCACCGACGAACGGTGGGCGTCCGACGAGCAGCTCGTAGAGCAGGCACCCTGCCGAGTAGACGTCGCTGCGCGAGTCCACGGTCTCCCCCCGGGCCTGCTCGGGGGAGAGGTACTGCGCCGTGCCGACGACGGCCTGGGTCTGCGTCACCGAGGAGGTGCCCTCGGTGATCGCACGGGCGATGCCGAAGTCCATGACCTTCACGTCGCCGGACGGGGTCAGCATGACGTTGGCGGGCTTGATGTCGCGGTGGATGATGCCGGCCCGGTGGCTGTACTCGAGGGCGGCGAGCACGCCGACCATGATCTCCAGCGCGCGCTCCGGCAGGAGCTTGCGGCCGTCGTCGAGCACCTCGCGCAGGGTGCGGCCGGGGACGTACTCCATCACGATGTACGGCTGGACGTGCGTCCCGTCGGCGGCCATCTCCTCGCCGGAGTCGTAGACCGCGACGATGTTGGGGTGGTTCAACCCGGCAGCCGACTGCGCCTCACGGCGGAAGCGTGCCTGGAACGTGGGGTCGCTCGCCAGGTCGACCCGCAGCCGCTTGATCGCGACGGTCCGGCCCAGTCGGACGTCGGTGCCGCTCCGCACCTCGGCCATGCCGCCGCGGCCGAGCAGGTCACCGAGCTCGTAGCGCCCGCCGACTCGGGCGCCGCCGCCCTGGGTCTCCTGGTCCATGTCTACCTCGTGCCGCCCTTGCCCGGTCTGCCCCCGCCGTTGCCGCCTGCGTTGCTGCCGCCTGCGCCGCCGCCGTTCCCGTTGCCGCCTGCGTTGCTGCTGCCCGGGCCGTTGCCCGGAGCGGTGCCCGGGCCGTTGCCCGGGCCGTTGCCCGGCCCGTTGCCCGGCCCGTTGCCCGGCCCGTTGCTGGGCCCATTGTTCTGGGCGTTGCCCGCCGCGCTCGGACCATTGCCCGGCGCGCCGCTCGCGGCGTTGGGTGTGGCGGAGCCTCCCCGGTCCGCCGTCCCGGCGGCACCGGCCTGCCCCGGACCGCGGTCGGCGCCGGCGCCGGCCGGTCCGGCGGCGTCACCGGACGAGCCTCCTGTCGACGTGGGCTCGGCGCGACGCTGCGACCACAGCGTGAGCTCCACGCGGGTGCCGGGCTCGAGGAGCCCGGTGGGGCCGATGGCGGCGACGGTGCCACCGGTCTCCGTTCCCGGGTTGGCACGGCGCTCGGCAGCGAGGCGGGGACGGAGCCCCAGCTCCTCCAGCCGCCGGACGGCCTCGGCGGCGTCCATGCCGAGGTACTGCGCCGCTCGGACCCGGACGCCGTCGGGCTCGTCCTGGGACACCGACTCCGTCCCCTGGGGGTCGGCGGGCTCGTCGGTGGACGCCGTCGTCGCCCACACCCCGCCGGAGACGAGCAGGAGGGTGACGAGCCCTGTCACCAGTCGCCGGGGGCTCAGCGGCGAGGACCGACGACCGGTCCCTGCCGCTGTGGCACCGGTGGGTGCGTGCCCGACCGGTGCGTTCCGGGCCGGCGAGCTCGCCGAGGCGGGGACCAGGTAGGTGCGGGTCGCCGGGCTCTCGTCACGCAGCGCGGCAGCCATCGCGCCCGCGCTGCGGAATCGGGCCGACGGGTCCTTCGCGGTGGCGATCTCGGTGATCCGGCGCAACCGCTCGGGGACCGGCACCGGGAACGGCGGCAGGGGTTCGCGGATCTGCATCACCGCGGTGGCCACCGGCGACTCGGCGGCGAAGGGCTTGCGACCGGTCAGGCACTCGTAGAGCACGATGCCGAGCGCGTACACGTCGCTGACCGCGGTCGCGGACTGCCCCTCGGCCTGCTCGGGGGACAGGTAGTGCGGGGTGCCGATCAGGTGACCGGTCATCGTCAGCGAGGCCGCGTGGGCGGCGCGCGCGACGCCGAAGTCGGTGACCTTGACCTGTCCCTCGACCGTGACGAGCAGATTTCCGGGCTTCACGTCGCGGTGGACGATGCCGATGGCGTGGGCGGCCTCGATGCCCTCGGCGGCCTGGGCGATCAGCTCGGCAGCCAGGTCCGGGGCGAGGGGCTGGCCACCGGCGAGCAGCGCGGACAACGGCCGGCCCTCGACGAGCTCCATCACGAGGAACGGCAACGGTGCCCGGCCCTGGTCCGTGAGCTCGCCGTAGTCGAGCACCGACGCGACGTGCGGGTGCTGCAGCGCGCCGGCGTGCCGCGCCTCGGCGGCGAACCTCTGACGGAGGACCGGGTCCTGGGCCAGCTCCGGCCGGAGGACCTTCACCGCCACCTCGCGGTCGAGGAGCGTGTCGGTCGCCTGCCACACCTCGCCCATCCCGCCGGCTGCGACCCAGCGGTCGAACTGGTACCTCGGGTGCTGCAGGGTGGCCGTCACTGGGACACCACCGCCTCCATGACCGCCTTCGCGATCGGGGCGGCCAGGCCGCTGCCCGAGATCGCGTCACGGTCCACGCCCGCGTCCTCGACGATGACCGCCACGGCCACCTCCGGGTTGTCCGCGGGCGCGAACGACACGAACCAGGCGTACGGCGCCAGGTCGGTGGCCCGCTGGGCGGTGCCGGTCTTCCCGGCGACCTTGATGCCCGGGATCTGGGCGGGGGACGCCGTGCCCCGGTCCACGACCTCGACCATCATCTGGGTGAGCTCGCTCGCCGACGACGACGACATCGCCTGGTCCGGCATCTCCTCGGGGGAGGTCTTCTCCAGCACGCTGAGGTCGGGTGCGCGGACCTCGTCGACGAGGTACGGGACCATCCCCTGGCCGCCGTTGGCGATCGTCGCGCTGACCAGGGCCATCTGGAGCGGGCTCGCGCGGACGTCGTGCTGGCCGATCGCCGCGTAGGCGACGAGCGGACCCGCGGCGTCCTCGGAGAACGCGCTGGCGGCCTGGCCGCCGAGCCCCTCCAGGTAGCGCTCGCCGAACCCGAACTTCTCCGCCTGCTCGCGCAGCGCGTCCTCGCCGAGCTCGAGACCGAGCGAGCCGAACGAGACGTTGCAGGAGACCATGAGCGCCTGCGTGAGCGTCACCCGCTCGCCGCCACAGCTCCCGCCGGTGTGGTTCGGCAACGTGTTGTCGGTCTGCGGCAGCTCGAGCTCGGCGCCGCCCGGCACCAGGGAGTCGGCGTCGTAGTCGCCGGTCTCCAGCGCGGCGGCGGCGGTGACGAGCTTGAAGGTGGAGCCGGGGGCGTAGGTCTCCTGGATCGCGCGGTTGAAGAGTGGCTTGTCCTCGGCGGCGTTGAGCTGCTCGTACGCGTCCTGCACCGCGTCGAGGTCGTGGGAGGCGAGGACGTTCGGGTCGTACGTCGGGTTCGACACCATGGCGAGGATGCGGCCGGTGGCCGGCTCGAGGGCGACCACGCCGGCCTGGGTGTCCGCACCGAGCGCCTGGATGGCGTCGAAGGCCGCGTCCTGGGCCGCGGCGTCGATCGTCAGCGAGACCGACCCGCCCTCGGGCTCGGTGTTGCTGACCATGTCGACGAACCGGCTCACGAAGAGCCTCTGGTCGCTGCCGGAGAGGATGTCGTTCTGGTTCGACTCGACCCCGGTGGCGCCGTACACGTAGGAATAGAACCCGGTGAGGTGAGCGTACTTGAACGGCAGCGGGTACTGCCGCTGGACCTCGAACTGGTCCTCGACCGGCACGCTCTCGGCGACCTGGGATCCCCCCACGAGGATCGCGCCGCGCTCGCGGGAGAACTCCGCGTCGATGACCCGCCGGTTGTTGCTGCGGTCGTTGAGGTCGTCGGCCTGGAGGTACTGCAGGTAGCTCGCGTTCAGCAGCAGCGCCACGAACAGCACCATGCAGAACACACCCATCGTGCGGATCGGCTTGTTCATCGGATCCGTACCACCTGGGTCGCGTCGTCCTCGAGCGTCGGCTGGAGCTCCGGCAGCGGGCGCCGGGCGTGGTCGCTGATCCGCAGCAGCAGCCCGATGACCACCCAGTTCGCCACCATCGACGAGCCGCCGTAGGACATGAACGGCGTGGTGAGCCCGGTCAGCGGGATGAGCTTGGTGACGCCGCCGATGACGACGAAGACCTGCAGCGCGATGACGATGCCGAAGCCGGTGGCCATCAGCTTCCCGAACCCGTCGCGGCAGATCAGCGCGGTCCGCAGCGCGCGCTCCACGATCAGCCCGAAGAGCAGGATCATCGCCATCATCCCGGTGAGGCCGAGCTCCTCTCCGACTGCGGCGACGATGTAGTCGGAGTAGGAGAACGGGATCCGCCAGGGCTCGCCCTGGCCGAGGCCACGGCCCACGAGGCCGCCCCAGGCCATGCCGTAGAGCCCCTCGACGATCTGGCCGAAGTCGTCGTCGGCGAACGGGTCGATCCAGCCCTGGACCCGGGTCTGGACGTGACCGAAGATCGAGTAGGCGAGCAGCGAGCCGCCGATGAAGAGCGCCGACCCGACGACGAGCCAGCCCGGTCGCTCGGTGGCGACGTAGAGCATCACGAGGAACAGGCCGAAGAACAGCAGGCTCGAGCCGAGGTCGCGCTGGAAGACCAGGACGCCGAGGCTGATCAGCCACATGCCGAGGATCGGGCCCAGGTCGCGGCCGCGGGGGAAGTCGATGCCGGCCACCCGCCGGCCGGCGAGCGCCAGCGCGTCGCGGTGCAGCACGAGGTAGCCCGCGAACGCGATGACGAGGGCCACCTTGGCCACCTCGCCGGGCTGGAAGGAGAAGCCGCCCACGCCGATCCAGATGCGGGCGCCGTTGATCGTCTTGCCGATGCCGGGCACGAGGGGCAGCAGCAGGAGCGCGATCGCCCCGAAGCCCATCGTGTAGGTGAACGCCTGGAGGCGGCGGTGGTCGCGGAGGAGGACCAGGACCGCGGCGAAGAGCCCGACGCCGAGGGTCGTCCACATGAGCTGCTTGGCGGACAGCGACGTGTCGGAGGCGAGGTCGATCCGGTAGATCATCGCCAGGCCCAGCCCGTTGAGGGCGGTCACCACCGGGAGCAGCACCGGGTCGGCGTACGGCGCGGTGAACCGGACCACGAGGTGGGCGCACACCGCCAGGGCGGCGAGCCACGCCGAGTAGCCGAAGATGTCGGCCGGCAGCTTCTCCTCCACCCCGAGCCCGACCGCGGCGTAGGCGCCGATGCCGACGGCCAGCGCGAGCAGGAGGAGGACCAGCTCGGCACCGCGGCGGCGCCTGTGGGTGAACGCAGCTCCTGGGGAACCGCCGCTCACCGGAGCACCACCGTGTCGTCTTCGCCGGACCACGAGGAGGCCGCACCCGCCCGGCGGGTGGGGCCGTCCGACGGCTCGCGGGACGGCTCGTCCGAGGGCTTGTCCGACGGCTTCCTCGTCGGGTCGGCCGACGGGGACCGGCTCGGCTCCCTGGCCGGCCCCTCGGCCTGCTCGTTGAGGTTCTGCACGATCCGCCGGGCGTCCTCGAGGTCGTCGGCGACGATGCCGTCCTCGACCTTCGTCTGGTTGAACTCCGACAGGTCCGCCACCTTGAGGTCGTCGACCTCGTAGGTGCTGGACAGGTCGATCCCCGGCAGGTCGAGCTGGACACCGCGGTAGATCGCCACCTGGGGCCCGTCCTCGGCGACGTAGTACTGCTGCTGGCTCCAGAGGTAGCCGCCGGTGAGCAGCGCCGCGGCCAGCACGAGGAGTGCCGAGATCAGGAGCAGCCTGCGGAGCCCTGTCCGGCGATGAGGCGGTTGAGGCGCGTAGCGCAGCTCCTCGGGGTCGACCGGCTCGTCCGGCACCGCGTCCAGCTCGCCGGTGTCCCCGTGGCGCTGGCGCGAGAGGACCCGCCCCAGCTTGCCGCCGCGTCGTGGCTGAGCGGACGCCGCCCCGACCAGCATCGGCCCGACGGCCGCGGCGGCGCTCGTCTCGGGGTCGTCCGTGCCACCGGCAGCCGTCACCTCGGCGACGATCACCGTGACGTTGTCGGTCGTGCCGCCGTCGAGCGCTCCCTGCACCAGGGCCACCGCCGCCGAGTCGACGGAGCCGTCCCCGAGCAACGCGGCCATCTGGCCGTCGGTGAGCGCCCCCGAGCAGCCGTCGCTGCAGAGCAGGATGCGGTCGCCGGTCTGCAGCGGCACCAGGAACAGGTCCGGGTCGGTGTCGTGCACGCCGTCCACCGCCCGCAGGATGATGTTGCGGTGCGGGTGGACCCGGGAGTCCTCCTCGGTGATGCGGCCCTCGTCGATCAGCGTCTGGACGAACGTGTGGTCCTTGGTGAGCTGGTCGATCCGGCCGTCGCGCAGCAAGTAGGCACGGCTGTCACCGACGTGCGCCATGCCGAGCTGCTCGCCGTCGAAGAGCGCCGCGGTGACGGTGGTGCTGGTGCCCTCGAGCTCGCGGTCGCTCTCCACCATCTCAGCAAGGCGGTCGTGGATGCGGTGCACGACGCCGGCCAGGGCCGGGAGCATCTCGTCGGTCGGGTCGGAGTCGAGCCGCCGCAGGAGGTGCACCGCGGTGGAGCTGGCCACGTCGCCGTACGCCGCTCCGCCGACGCCGTCCGCGATCACGAGCAGGTGCTCGCTCGCGTAGCCGGAGTCCTGGTTGTCCTTGCGGTGCCGGCCGACGTCGGAGACGGCGGCGTACCTGAGTCGGAAAGGGCCGCGGGGGGCGACGGTGTCGTCGGTCACGGGCTACTTCTTAAGCTCGAGGGTCGTCTTGCCGACGCGCACGCGGGACCCGAGCTGGATCGCGGTGGCCTGGGTGATGCGCTGGGAGCCGATGTAGGTGCCGTTCGTTGAGCCGAGGTCCTCGACGTAGAAGGTGCCGCCCGAGGAGCCGATCCGGGCGTGCCGGGTGGAGACGTAGTCGTCCTCGAGGCGGATGGCGGCGTCGGTGCCGCGGCCGATCAGGACGGGGTCACCGTCGAGAGGCGCTGAGGCGCCGGACGCGGGGCCGTCGATGACGACGACCTTGCTCGGGGTGCCCCTCGGCGGCTTCGAGGGCTTGCGCCCCTCCTTCTGGCTCGCCTTCCGCTCGGCCCGGCTGGGCCCGCCGGCGGTGTCGACGCGGGCGCCGAACATGTCGGAGCGGATCACCGAGATCGCGCCGAGCACGAAGACCCAGAGGATCGCCAGGTAGGCGAACTTGATGAGCATGAGCGTCAGCTCTTGCATCAGCCCTCCTCGCGGGCGAACCGCACGGAGACGTCGGTGCTACCGACCCGGACTGTCGAACCGTCGAGCAAGATGGTCTCCTCGCGGATCCGCTGGCCGTCGACGAGGGTGCCGTTGGTCGAACCGAGGTCGGCGACCGTCACCTCAGGGGCACCCCCGCTGCCCGCGGTGACGCGGAACTCGGCATGGCGCCGGCTCACGCCGGGGTCGTTGATGCGGAGATCGGCCTCGGCCCCGCGTCCGATGACCAGCCCGGGCGGCGTGAGGGGATGCCGGGTGCCGTTGACCTCGATCGAGGCCGTCGCCCGGCCGCTGGGCGCGGGACGGCCGCGGGTGGCGTTCGGGGTGACCTGGGCCGTCGCCTGGCTGCGCACCCGGAACCGCCCGGTGACCAGGTCGCCCTCCTGGGTGAAGCTGATCGCGACCGGGCCGGCGAAGACGTAGTGCTGCTCGTCCGCGTGCTCACGCAGCATCTCCACCAGCTCGTCGGTCAGCGTCTCGGAGTAGGGCTGGAGCCGGTCGTGGTCGACCGGGGACAGCTCGATGACGAACGTGTTCGGGACCAGCCGACGGTTGCGCGAGAGGATCTGCGCGGAGTTGTCGACCTCGCGCTGCAGCGCGGCAGCCAGCTCCACGGGCTGGACCGCGCTGCGGAACGCCTTGGCGAAGGCGCCGGAGACTGCCTGCTCCAGCCGGCTCTCGAACCGCTGCAGCATGCCCATGGCGCCTCCTCTCGCTCGACTCGACCGGTACCGACCTCGGGGGTCACTGTCTCAGGCGGCCCGCCGTGCGCGCACTGCGGCCACTCGGACGATCCTTCCCCAGCACACGCGCCGATAACGCGCCGACTCGTGTGGGGCGGGGCACACGGAATCGTATCGTCCAGGGCGGTTTGGGCGGCCTCCTGCTCGTGGGATAGCCTTTGGCTGCTTCTCGCGCGAGTGGCGGAATAGGCAGACGCGCACGGTTCAGGTCCGTGTGCCCGAAAGGGCGTGGGGGTTCAACTCCCCCCTCGAGCACAGACAGACGGACGACGGCGACCGCCTCTAGCGGCGCCACCCGACGGCCGCGGTCACTTGGCGAGCTTCGCCCCCACCGCGGCACTGGCCGTCTCGATGGCCTCCGGCGACAGCACGTGCCCGATGGCCAGCGCCGCCGCTCCGAGCGACCCGGCGCGCTCTCCGACGACCGACGAGACGATGCGCAGGTGCTCGGTGGCCAGCGGCAACGACCGCCGGTAGACCACCTCGCGGATCCCGGCGAGCAGCGACTCCCCGGCGGCCGCCAGCCTCCCGCCGATCACCACCACCGACGGGTTGATCAGGTTGACCAGCGTGGCCACGACCTCGCCGATGTCCCGCCCGGCCTCCCGCACCGCCTGGACGGCGACCAGGTCCCCGGCCCGCACCAGGTCGACGACCTGGGAGCCGTCGGCCACCTCGGCGCCGGCCTCCCGGAGCCGGGCGGCCAGCGCCGGGGCGGCGGCGAGCGCCTCCAGGCACCCCTCGTTGCCGCAGCGGCAGACGAGCCCGTCGGCGCGGGTCACCCGCACGTGGCCGAGGTCGCCGGCCGTGCCCTGGGCACCTCGTTGCAGCGTGCCGCCGGAGATGATCCCTGCACCGATGCCGGTCGCCACCTTGATGAAGACCAGGTCGGTCACCGACGGCCACTGCGCCTGCTGCTCGCCGAGCGCCATGATGTTGACGTCGTTGTCGATGAGCACGGGCACCGGGAACCGGCGCTGGACGTGCCCCGGGACGTCGTACCGGTCCCAGCCGGGCATGATCGGCGGATTGATCGGCCGTCCCGTCGAGTGCTCGACCGGCCCCGGGAGGCCGATCCCGATCGCGGCCAGGTGGCTGAGGTCCCGCCGGTCCTCGGTCAGCAGCTGGTCGACGGTGTCGGTGACCCAGCCGAGCACCCGCTCGGGTCCGGACGCGACGTCGAGCTCCGCACCGGCCGAGGCGAGCACCGCGCCGGAGAGGTCGGCGAGCACGGCCTGGGCGTGGGTGGCGCCGATGTCGACGCCGACGACCACACGGGAGCCAGGGTTGAAGGCGAAGAGGGAGGGCGGCCGGCCACCGGTCGAGGCGCCGTCGCCGTACGGCGCGACCAGCCCCAGCCTGATCAGGACGTCGACGCGCGCCGCGACGGTCGAGCGGGCCAGGCCGGTCACCTGGGCCAGCTGGGCCCGGGTGCGCGGGCGGCCGTCGCGCAGCAGCTCGAAGAGGTCGCTGGTCTGCACGCTGGAAGTGAACCACCGCGGGACTTTCCGCGTCTAGTGTTCAACTTTCGTTTGGTGCTCGACAAAAGTACGTGGTGCGTGTCACAGTTCCCGGGTGCAGCCAGTGAACGACGCGCTCCCGACCGCCGGAGGCCCCGCCTCCGAGCCGGGCACCGTGGTGCTCCGTGGCACCGGGCTGACCAAGCGGTTCTTCGGCAACACCGTCCTGGAGGGCGTGGACCTCGAGCTCCGCGCCGGTCAGGTCCACGGGCTGGTGGGGGAGAACGGCGCGGGCAAGTCCACGTTGATGAAGATGCTCGCCGGCGTCCACACCCCCGACGGCGGCACGATCGACCTCGACGGCCAGGAGGTCTCCTTCGGCCACCCGGTGCAGGCGCAGCAGGCAGGCGTCTCCACGGTGTTCCAGGAGTTCAACCTCCTGCTCGAGCGGACGATCGCCGAGAACATCTGGCTCGGCCGGGAGCCCCGCCGGTTCGGACGCGCCGGACCCGTCGACACCGCGAAGATGCGTCGCGACACCGAGGAGCTGTTCGCCGGGCTCGGAGTGCACGAGCTCCGCCCCGGCACGCTGGTCCGCAACCTGTCCGTCGCCGAGCAGCAGATCGTGGAGATCGCCAAGGCGGTCAGCTTCGACGCCCGGGTCATCCAGATGGACGAGCCGACCGCCGCGCTCGCCGACCACGAGGTCGAGCTCCTCTACTCGATCATCGAGCGGCTCACCGCTCGCGGCGTCGCGATCCTCTACGTCTCCCACCGGCTCAAGGAGATCTTCGACCTCTGCCGGACCATCACGATCCTCAAGGACGGCCAGCACGTCACCACCCGCCCGGCGAGCGAGCTCACCGAGGCCGAGCTGGTGCGGCTGATGGTCGGCCGCCCGCTCACGACGTTCTTCCCCGACAAGCCCGCGGACGCCGAGGTCGGGGAGGTCCGCCTCGAGCTGCGGGACGTGGGCAACGGGTACGTCGACGGAGTCTCGCTGCAGGTGCGCGCCGGGGAGATCGTCGGGCTCGCCGGCCTCCAGGGCTCCGGTCGCACCGAGCTGCTCGAGACGGTCTTCGGGGTTCGGCCTCTCGCACGCGGCAGTGTCGTCGTCGACGGCCAGGAGCTGAAGGTGCGCAGCCCCCGCGAGGGCGTGCGAGCCCGGCTGGCGTTCATCACCGAGGACCGCAAGGCCAAGGGGCTCGCCCTGAACCAGTCGATCATCGACAACGCGCTCGGGGTGGTGCGCGCGGTGTTCCCCGGGCGCACCGGCAGCGCACGCCGCGAGATGCCGGGCGTGCTCTCGAATCTCGAGGTGTCCGCCCAGAGCCTGAGCCAGGAGGTGCAGTTCCTCTCCGGCGGCAACCAGCAGAAGGTCGTCCTCGCGCGCTGGTTGAGCATCGACCCGCTCGTGCTGCTGATGGACGAGCCGACCCGCGGCATCGACGTGGGCGCCAAGCACCGCGTCTACGAGCTGATGCGCGAGCTGACCCGGCAAGGAGTCGCCGTGCTGATGGTCTCCAGCGAGCTGCCCGAGGTCATCGGGATGTCCGACCGCATCGTCGTGATGCGCGACGGCAGGATCGCGGGCGAGCTGCCCGCCGGGTCGAGCGAGGAGACGGTCCTGGCCCTCGCCACGGGTGCGGTCGCCGACGAGGACGTCGCATGAGCGCCGTCACGAGCCAGGACACCGGCCGCGCCGGAGCTGCTGCCGCCCGGCCGCGCACCCGAGCCGGTCTCAGCTCGACCGCGCTCATCTACCTCGTCCTGGTCGCTGTGGTGGCCGTCTCCGCGGTCCTCACCGGCATCGAGGGCCGGAACTTCTTCAGCCAGGGCAACATCTGGGGAGTCCTCACCGCGATGAGCGTGCTCGGGCTGATCGCGATCGGCCAGACGCTGGTCATCCTCGCCGGCAGCCTGGACCTCTCCGTGCCGTACGTCGTCAGCCTGGCCACCCTCGTCGCCGCCGGCGGGATGAAGGGGCTCGACGGCAACGTCCCGGCCGCGGTGTTCAACACCCTGCTCCTCACCGCCGCGATCGGCCTCGTGATGGGGCTGCTGGTGGCGCTGCTCGACGTCCACGGCTTCATCGCGAGCCTCGGCATCGGGCTGGTCATCAGCGGCTACCTCGCCACCAACTACCAGGGCAGCCACGGCGCAGCCGCACCCGACTTCCGGCTGCTCAGCCGCACCGGCATCGCGAGCATGATCCCGGCCTCCTTCATGGTCATGCTGCTCTGCGCCGTGCTGGTCACGCTGCTGCTGCGCTACACCCGCCTGGGACACCACCTCTACGCCGTCGGCGGCAACCGGGCGGTGGCCCGCATGTCAGGTGTCCGCACGGCGACCCCGGTCATCGCGGCGCACGTCCTCTGCTCACTGCTCGCCGGTCTCGCGGCGCTGCTGCTGGTCTCGCGCACCGGTGTCGGCCTGCCGACGATCGGCTCCCAGGGCCGCTACGACCTGCTCTCGATCGCGGCTGTCGTGCTCGGTGGGACCTTGCTCGCCGGTGGCAAGGGCAGCGTGGTCGGCACGATCGGCGGCGTCGCGATCTTCGCGGTCCTCGACAACGTCATGGGCGTCATGCAGGTCAACCCGTTCCTCAAGGACTTCGTGCGAGGACTGGCCATCGTGCTGGCAGTCGCCGTCTACGCCCGCCGCAGCGTCGTACGCCGCCCACCGCGGTTCGGCCCCGGGACCGCAGCCGCCCCCGCAGGCACCGCGCAGGAGGCCCGATGAGCACCACGACCGCCCCGAGCCCCACCACGCGCGGGCTCCCGGCCACCGAGGGCACGCCGGCCCAGCGCATCATCCGGGCGGCGATCACGCCCGGTGGCGCCGTCTTCGTGCTCCTCGCCGCCCTCTTCGTCGCCGTCGTGCTGTCCAACCCCTCGTTCGGCGAGCCCCCGCAGCTGATCCGGTTCATCGGCAGGACGGCACCGATCGCGATCGCTGCGATGGGCCAGTACTACGTGATCGTCTCCGGCGAGTTCGACCTCTCGATGGGTGCCGTGGTGGCGACCCAGGTCGTGATCGCCGGCAACTACATCGGGCAGGACGAGGGGCGTGTGCTCCCCGCGATCGGGCTGATGCTCCTGGTCGGTGCCGCGGTCGGTGTCGTCAACGGGCTCGCCACCACGCTGCTGAAGGTGCCGAGCTTCATCGTCACGCTCGGCACCATGCTGGCGCTCGGCGGTCTCGTGGACTACCTCACCGGTGGCGCAGCCACCGGCAACCCGGTCGACACGTTCCGCGAGCTCGGCCGAGGCGGGATCGAGGGTGTCCCCGTCGTCGACGTGCTGCCGTTCTCGGTCATCATCCTGGTCGTCGTGGCCGTCGGCGGCGTGCTCCTCATGCGCTCGCCCTTCGGTCGCACGCTGATCGCCACCGGCGACAACCCTGACGCTGCCGGACTCGCCGGCACCTCGGTGTGGTGGATCAAGACCCGCGCCTTCGTGCTGTCCTCGCTCTCGGCCACGGTCGCGGGCATCCTGCTCGTCGGGTACGCCGGCGTGCACCCCTCGGTCGGGCAGGGCTACGAGTTCCAGGCGATCACCGCCGTCGTCCTCGGCGGCGTCATCCTGGGCGGTGGCCGGGGCTGGCTGCTCTCGGCCGCGGCCGGCGCGTTCGCGCTCGAGCTGCTCTTCGCCTTCCTCAACTTCCGCGAGGTCGAGTCGACCTGGCGGGACACCGTCCAGGGACTGATCATCATCATCGCCGTTGCCGTGGCGGGGCGGGCCTGGACCGTCGGCCGCAGCCCCAAGCAGCCACCCGACCCGCCACCTACCACCACCCCCACGACCAGCGCAGCAACACCCAACCCTGCCCGACCGGGCACCGACACAGGAGAACACTGATGCGACGGAAGATCTATCGCGCACCGATGGCGGTTGCCGGGGCAATGCTGCTCGGTGTGCTCGCCACCGCGTGCAGCACCGAGGAGCCCGAGGGCACCAGCACCGAGACCGCCGAGGAGTCACCGGCGGAGGGCGAGGAGTCCCCGTCGGAGGACTCCCAGGAGTGGTTCGACCAGGCGCTGTACGACACCCAGTTCGAGCAGCGCTCGGCGACGTTCGAGGGCGACCCCGCGCAGCCGTGGCTCCAGTACATCGACGGGGAGATGACCGACACGGCTGACTTCGCCGCCCAGGGCGCGCAGAAGGCCTGCTTCGCGAACGCCTCGATCTCGAACCCGTGGCGCCAGACCGGCTGGATCACCATGAACCAGCAGCTGCAGGTCCTCCAGGACTCGGGTGTCATCTCCGAGATGGAGACCCGCGACGCCGGTGACGACGACAACACCCAGATCGCCGACATCGACTACTTCATCTCCGAGGGCAACTGCGACGCCTTCATCATCTCGCCGAACTCGACGGCCGCGCTGACCGACGCGGTCGAGCGTGCCTGCGACACCGGCAAGCCGGTGGTCGTCTTCGACCGTGGCGTGGAGACCGACTGCGCCACGACGTTCATCCACCCGATCGGTGGGTTCGCGTGGGGCATCGACACCGCCAACTTCCTCATCGAGAACCTCGAGGAGGGTGACAAGGTCGTCGCGCTGCGCATCCTTCCCGGCGTCGACGTGCTGGAGCAGCGCTGGGCGGCAGCCGAGAAGCTCTTTGAGGAGAACGGCATCGAGGCGGTCGACTACTTCACCGGCGCCGACCCGACCGAGATCAAGAAGATCATCACCGACGAGCTCTCCAAGGGCGACGTCCAGGGAGTCTGGATGGACGCCGGTGACGGCGGTGTGGCTGCGATCGAGGCGTTCGAGGACTTCGGCGCCGAGCTCCCGGTGATGACCGGCGAGGACGAGATGAGCTTCATGCGCAAGTGGGAGGAGACCGGGCTGACCGGCCTCGCCCCCGTCTACTCGAACTTCCAGTGGCGGACCCCGCTCCTGGCGCTCGAGAAGATCTTCGCCGGCGAGGAGGTGCCCAAGGAGTGGGTGCTCCCGCAGTCGCCGATCACCGAGGACGAGCGTGCCGAGTTCCTCGAGGCGAACGACGGGATGCCCGACGGGCACTACGCGAAGTTCGGTGGCGAGGACCTGCCGGGCTACCCGGAGGTGTGGCAGGAGCGCCAGATCCCCTGATCTGACACGCATGGCTCCGCGGGCCGCGGTCGGTCAGCCGCACGGCTGACCGGCTCGCGGCCCGCTCCACCCCACGACCCGTCCCACCCCACGACCCCCCACGACCCCCAGCGGAGGAGGACCAGCGCGTGAGAGCGATCGGCATCAACACGTGGGTCTGGACGTCGCCCCTCACCGACGCCACAGCCCCCCAGCTGCTCCGCAAGGTCGCCGGCCTCGGCTTCGACGCGGTCGAGCTGCCGCTCGAGAACGCCGGTGACCTCACCGTCGAGGCGGTGGGCCCGTTGCTGGAGGAGACCGGGCTCCGTCCGTACGTCGTCGGGGCCATGGGCCCGGGCCGCGACCTCGTCGCCACGTCGTCGGAGACCGTGACCTCCACCCAGGACTACCTCCGTGCCTGCGTCGACCTCGCCGCGGGCCTCGGTGCGCCGGCCGTCTGCGGACCGTTCTACGCCGCAACGGGCCGGGTCTGGCGGATGACGCCGGGCGAGCGCGAGGACGCCTACGCGGAGTGGCGCGAGAACCTGTCGCCGGTCGTCGACCACGCGACGAACCAGGGCGTGCGTGTCGGTGTCGAGCCCCTCAACCGCTACGAGACCTCGCTGGTCAACACCGTCGACCAGGGCCTGACCGGCCTGGGGGAGCTGCTCGGCCGCGGAGCCGGCCTGGCACTCGACACCTACCACCTCGGCATCGAGGAGCGTTCGACCGCGGACGCGATCCGGGCAGCCGGTGAGCACCTCGTCCACGTGCAGGTCTGCGGCAACGACCGCGGCGCACCGGGTGGGGACCAGACCGACTGGCCGGCGGTCTTCGAGGCGTTGGACGACGTCGGCTACGCCGGCCCCCTCAACATCGAGAGCTTCACCGGGGAGAACGCCACGATCGCCGTGGCCGCCTCGATCTGGCGTCCCCTGGCCGCGACGCAGGACGACCTGGCCACGGAGGGCTTGTCCTTCCTGAGGGCCCTCACCACCACACGGGAAGGCGGCACGCGATGAGCGAGGTCCCGCGCACGGCCGGCGAGCTGGGAGTGGCCGTCGTCGGCTACTCCTTCATGGGCAAGGCGCACTCGAACGCCTGGCGCAACGTCGGCGCGTTCTACCCGGGCGTCCCGGCGGTGCGCCGGCAGCTGCTCCTCGGTCGCGACGCCGATGCTGTCTCCGAGGCCGCCGGCCGCTATGGCTGGGCCGAGTGGGCGACCGACTGGCGCGCCGTCGTCGAGCGCGACGACATCGACGTCGTCGACATCTGCACGCCGGGTCACCTGCACGCCGAGCTCGCGGTCGCGGCGCTCGAGGCGGGCAAGCACGTGCTCGTCGAGAAGCCGCTGTCGAACACCGTCGCGGAGTCGGAGTGGATGGTCGCCGCCGCGGAGAAGGCACGCGCGTCGGGGACCCAGTCGATGGTCGGCTTCAACTACCGCCGGGTCCCGGCGCTCGCCCTGGCCCGCCGGCTCGTCCGGGAGGGCCGGATCGGTGCGGTCCGGGAGGTGCGGCTCAGCTACCTCCAGGACTGGCTCGCCGACGCCGGCGCACCGATGACGTGGCGGCTGCGCAAGGAGGCTGCGGGCTCCGGAGCACTGGGCGACCTCGGGTCGCACGCGGTCGACCAGCTCGCGTTCCTCCTCGGCGAGCCCGTGACGGCTGTCAGCGGCCGGCTCCGCACCTTCGTCCCCGAGCGGACCGGCCCCTCGGGCCGTGAACCGGTGACGGTCGACGACGCGGCCTGGGCGACCCTGCACACGCAGTCCGGAGTGGTCGCGTCCCTCGAGGTGTCCCGGGTGGCCACCGGGCGGAAGAACAGCCTGCAGATCGAGGTGTACGGCTCCGGCGGTGCCCTCCGCTTCGACCTGGAGACGCTCAACGAGCTGTGGGTGCACGGTGTCGGAGGCACCGACGACGGCGTCTCGGGCTGGACCCGGGTGCTCGTCACCGAGGCCGACCATCCCTACGTCGAGGCCTGGTGGCCTCCGGGGCACGTCCTCGGCTGGGACCACACCTTCACCTCCCAGGCCGCCGACCTCCTGGGCGCGATCGCCGCCGGGGAGCCGCCGAACCCGTCCTTCGAGGACGGGCTGGCGGTGCAGCGCGTGCTGGGAGCGATCGAGGAGAGCGCCGCACAGGACGGTGCGACGATCCACCTCGACGGCTGACCACTGACGGCTGACGGGGCGGACCACGAGCCGACGGCGGACCAGGGCAACGACGATCATTAGGACGATCACCAGACGGAGGCAACGATGACGCGCCGCTTCACGCTGTTCACCGGCCAGTGGGCCGACCTCACCCTCGAGGAGGTCGCCGGGCTGGCGTCCGGCTGGGGGTACGACGGGCTGGAGATCGCGGTCTCCGGAGAGCACCTCGACGCCTGGCGCTGGGACGACGACGAGTACGTCGAGGAGCGGCTCGACGTCCTCCGCCGCCACGGCCTCGGCCTGTGGGCGATCTCGAACCACCTCAAGGGTCAAGCGGTCTGCGACGACCCGATCGACGACCGTCACCGCTCCATCGTCGGCCCCCGCGTCTGGGGTGACGGTGACCCGGAGGGCGTCCGGCAGCGCGCCGCCGAGGAGCTGATGCACACGGCTCGGCTCGCCCAGCGGCTCGGGGTGGACACCGTCGTCGGCTTCACCGGCTCGTCGATCTGGCAGTACGTCGCGATGTTCCCGCCCGTGCCGGCCAGCACGATCGAGGCCGGCTACCAGGACTTCGCGGACCGGTGGAACCCGATCCTCGACGTCTTCGACGAGTGCGGGGTCCGGTTCGCGCACGAGGTGCACCCGTCCGAGATCGCCTACGACTACTGGTCGACCGTGCGCACCCTCGAGGCGATCGACCACCGTCCCGCCTTCGGGCTCAACTGGGACCCCAGCCACATGGTGTGGCAGGACCTCGACCCCGTCGGCTTCATCACCGACTTCGCGGACCGGATCTACCACGTCGACTGCAAGGACACCCGGATGCGGATCGGCAACGGCCGCAACGGCCGGCTGTCGTCGCACCTCGCATGGGGCGACCAGCACCGTGGCTGGGACTTCGTCTCGACCGGCCGGGGCGACGTCCCGTGGGAGGACTGCTTCCGGGCGCTGGCCCGCGCCGGCTACACCGGGCCGATCTCGGTGGAGTGGGAGGACGCCGGGATGGACCGTCTCCAGGGCGCGCCGGAAGCCCTGCAGTTCCTGAAGCGCTTCGACTTCGAACCGCCCGCGGCATCGTTCGACTCGGCCTTCGACCAGGGCTGAGCACGACGTGACCCGTGCCGCCACCCGTGCCGCCCTGGCCGAGCAACGTAACCGGCGCACCTGCTGCCGCGTTGAGCACCCGTGAAGCAGGACATCGAGATCAGCCGCCGAGCAGTGCTCGCCGGCACCGTCGGTGGAGTGGCGGTGTTCACCGCCGGGGCACAGGGGTCCTCGGCGGTGGCGGTGCCCCTGGGTCGCGACCGTGCCCGCTGGCTGACCAAGGCCGAGCGCCGCACGCTCCGCGCGGCCGTCGACCGGGTCGTCCCCGGGGCTGACGAGGACACCGTCCCCGGTGCCGTCGCTGCCCGCTGCCACCTGGCGATCGACGCCCTGCTGGGCGCCTTCACGGTCTCACCGCCGCGCATCTACGCCGGGGGCCCGTTCTCCGACCGGGGCGGGGCGGAGGACAACGACTTCGCGGAGTTCCTGCCGCTGGACCGCTACGAGACCCAGGCCTGGCGGGTGCGCATCGAGGGCTCCCGCGGTCGGAAGCGGTTCGAGCGGAACGGCAAGGTCCAGGGCTACCAGCGCACCTACCGGCTCGGCCTGGCCGCGCTCGAGCAGTCCGTGCCCGGGGGCTTCTCGCAGGCCCCGGCGCCGGCACGCGACCTCGCGATGCGCGACGACAGCGACCCCAGGATCAAGGCACTGGTCGACCTGCTCGTCACCCACACGCTCGAGTTCATGTACGGCGCACCGGAGTACGGCGGCAACCGCGACGTCGTCGGCTGGACCACCACCGACTTCGAGGGTGACGTGCAGCCACGGGGCTGGACCCGTGAGCAGGTGGAGAACCCCGAGCCCTCCCCGCCCCTCGACCTCGTCGACGACCTGCTGGGCGGCGTCCTGGGTGGGGCGTCCGCCGGTCTGGCCGCGCCGCTCGTGGCGATGGGCAGCACCGAGACCCTGCACGGCGTGCGCGCGGTCGCCGGCGACCGGTTCTCGGCCGTGCAAGACGCGGTCGCGAGGCTCGCCGTACCCACGGGTGAGGCGGCCACGCAGCTCGCGCAGATGCAGCGACTCTCCCAGCGGCTCGTCGACGAGGCCGGGGGTCCCCGCTGATGGGCAACGACGCGGTCGTCATTGGGTCCGGGGCTGCGGGCAGCGTCGTCGCGTGGGAGCTCGCACGACAGGGCTGGGACGTCACGGTGCTCGAGCGCGGCCGCAACCTGCGCCCGGGGCTCGGCGACGAGCCGAGCGGGCAGCTCGACACCAAGTACGGCTCCGACGAGATCAAGGGGTTCCGTCAGTTCGGCTTCCCCGACCCCGTCCTGGAGCCGTACACGACCCGCACCCAGTCCGAGGCGGCGCAGGGCGTTCCCCGCTCGGCGGTCGGCGCGCTCGGCCAGCTCGGTGCCGCGGTGGGCGGGACGTCGCTGCACTACAACGCCAAGACGCCGAGGTTCTGGAAGCAGGACTTCACGATGCTGTCCGACCACGGCCCGGTCGAGGGCGCCCAGATGGCCGACTGGCCGTTCGGCTACGACGACCTCGCGCCGTACTACGACATCGTCGAGCGGCGCGTCGGCGTGCAGGGCGACCGGGACAAGATGCCGGCCCGCACCCTCGAGCAGTCACCGCGCCGTCAGCAGTTCGTGATGCCGCCCAACCCGACCGGGTACGCCGCTCAGCTGCTCGCCGAGGGCGCCAGCCGGATGGGCTACGAGGCGTACCCGTACCCCGCAGCGGTCAACTCCGAGAGGTTCGACGGCCGACCCGCGTGCAACTCGTGCGGGATGTGCTCGGGGTTCGGCTGTCCGATCAACGCCCGCGGCGACGCGCTTGTGTCCTGGTTGAACCCCGCCATGCGCACCGGACGGGTCCGCGTGATCTCACGGGCGTTCGTGCACCGCATCGAGACCAGCGCCGACGGACGCCGGGCGCGCGCGGTGCACTGGACCGACGTCGCCGGACGAAAGCACCGGCTGCCGGCCTCGACCGTGGTGGTGGCGGGAAGCCCGATCAACACTGCCCGGCTGCTGCTGCTCTCGCGCAGCGACGCCCACCCCGACGGGCTCGGCAACGGCTCGGGCCAGCTCGGCCGCAACATGATGTTCCACAACTTCACCCAGGCGGCCGCCCTCTACAAGGAGGACATCAAGCCGCTCCGGGCGCAGTCGACGACGCTGGAGGTCGACGACCTCGTGGGCCTCTTCACCGGCCCCGAGGTGCAGGCGCTCGGCGTTCCGTACATCGCCGGCGGCATCGTGCAGGTCGGGTCGGGGCTGCCGCCGGCCGGGGCGTCGCAGATGATCGCCGGGATGCTGGGCTACGGCCAGCCGCTGAAGCAGGCGATGAAGGCCGGCATCCTGCACGCGCGGGTGGCGGCTTCCCAGCTGATCCACCAGGACCTGCCCCAGGCCGACAACCGCGTCGACCTCGACCCGAAGGTCAAGGACTTCCTGGGACTGCCCGCCGCGCGCATCACCTACAGCCCGCACCAGCACGAGAAGGCCGCGGCGATCTACCTCGGTGCCCGCATGCAGGCGATGCACCAGCTCGCTCCGGGCGCGGTGGCTGCGGCCACGCTGCCGTTCCCGATCCTCAACGACGGCATCACCTACACCGCGCACCTCGCCGGCACGGCCCGGATGGGGACCAACCGCCGGACGTCGGTGTGCGCGCCGTCGGGCCGGCTCCACGAGGTGGACAACGTGTACGTCGCGGACGCGTCGACCTTCCCGACGTTCCCCGGCTTCAACCCGACCCTGACGATCATGGCCAACGCCCTGCGGATCGCCCGCGACCTGGGCAACGGCAAGGAGGACTGACCTGTGTGCGCGACGTGTGAGGTGACCCAGAGCACCCTGACCCAGGGCGCCGTGAACCAGAACGCCCTGACCCGGCGCGGCCTGCTCACCGGTGCCGGGGCCGTCGGTGCCCTCGGTGCGGCTGGGCTGCTCGGCTCGGTCGCCCCGGCGCTCGCCGCCGACACCGGTCGGGCTCGCGCCGACGAGCGCCGGCTGCTGGTCTTCTCCCGCACCACCGGCTTCCGCCACGCATCGATCGAGGTCGGCGTGGAGACCGTGAAGCAGCTCGGCAGCGAGCACAGATTCAGGGTCGTCGCGACCGAGGACCAGACGGTCTTCACCCCACGCAACCTCGACCGCTTCGACGCGGTGCTGTTCCTCAACACCACCGGCAACGTCCTGCAGCCCAAGGGACGCAAGGCGCTGCGACGGTTCCTGCTCGACGGCGGCGGCTGGGCCGGCGTGCACTCCGCCGCCGACACCGAGTACGAGTGGCCCTTCTACACGCGGATCCTCTCCGGGGCCCGTTTCCTGTGCCACCCGGCCCAGCAACCCGGCGTGATCGTCCGCGAGGCGCCCCGTCACGTCGCGACCCGTCACCTCGAGAAGCGGTGGCAGATCGGGCTCGAGGAGTTCTACTCGTTCACCTCCAGCCCGCGCGACCGCGCGAAGGTCCTGCTGAGCATCGACGAGTCGACCTACCAGCAGGACCCGAACACCTCCCAGCTCCCCAACGAGAACGGCGAGATCCCCGAAGGGGTCTCCGGCGTCATGGGCGACCACCCGATGAGCTGGCAGCGCCCGCTGGGCGACGGCCTCTCCTGGTACACCGCGCTGGGTCACGAGATCGGCATGTACGCCGACCCGGCGTACCGTCAGCACCTCCTCGGTGGGCTGCTCACCGTCATCCGGCACGGCCGCCGCAACCGTCGCTGACCGCGTTACCCCGGTCTATGTCCGGATCGGTGCCACCACGCGGCACTGATCCGGACAGTGATCGCAGGCGGACCCTCGTTCAGGCGGCCCGCACCGGCAGCCGCTCCGGTCCGCGCAGGTTGATCCGCCCGTTCCACTCCACGTCACCGGCCTGCTCCAACGTCTCGAACCGCTGCACCAGGCGGCTGAACGCGACCCGCCCCTCGAGCCGCGCGAGCGCGGCGCCGAGGCAGTGGTGGTGACCGGCGCCGAAGGACAGGTGCTGTCGGGCGTCGGGGCGCTCGATGCGCAGCTCGTCGGCGTCGTCGCCCCAGTGCGCAGGGTCGCGGTTCGCCGCCCCGAGGCTGCCGATCACGAAGGCGCCGGCCGGGATCTCCACCTCGCCGACCCGGTACGGCGTCAGGGTCACCCGCCGGGTCATCTGGACCGGGCTGTCGTGGCGCAGCATCTCCTCGACCGCGTTGCCGGCGAGCTCCGGCTGGGAGCGCAGCAGCGCCAGCTGGTCGGGAGCGCGCAGCAGCCCGAGGACGCCGT
The DNA here is from genome assembly GCA_902805865.1 of uncultured Nocardioidaceae bacterium. Lineage (GTDB taxonomy): Bacteria > Actinomycetota > Actinomycetes > Propionibacteriales > Nocardioidaceae > Marmoricola_A. The sequence goes on from CADCUK010000025.1 coordinate 41,083, forward strand.
TGCCGATCAGGTTGACCGTGGTCTCGTGGCCCGCCACGTAGAGAAGCACGACCTGCGCGACGAGCTCGTCGTCGGTGAGCACGTCCCCGTTGTCCTCCGCCTCGATCAGCGCGGTCAGCAGGTCGTCGCCAGGGTGGCTGCGCTTCCAGCTGATCACCGAGCGGGCCATCTCGGACAGCTCCTGGTCGGCCCGCACGATGCCGGCCGCCACCTCCGGGTCGATGACCGGCTCGAGGGACCGCACGAGTAGACCGGTGCGTTCGCGAAGCGTCTCGTGCTCGGTGTCGGGCATGCCGAGCATCTCGCTGATGACCTGGAACGGCAGCGGGAAGGCGAGGGCTTCGACGAGGTCGACGGTGCCCTCGGCGGCGATCCTGTCCAGCGCGGCGTCGACGAGCTCGACGACGTGCGGCTCGAGGGCGGCGATCGACCGTGGGGTGAACGCCTTGGAGACGAGTCCGCGCAGCCGGGTGTGGTCCGGCGGGTCGAGGTCGAGCAGCGACAGGCCGCCGAGACGGATCCTTCGGTCGCCGTACACGAGGTTCTGGATGTCGACGAAGGGGCCCGGTGCGAGGCGGCCCTCGTCGACGGAGATGCCCGAGCGGAGCAGCTCGGAGACGTGCTCGTACCTGGTCAGCAGCCAGAAGCCGACCTCGTGCTCGAGGACGGGCGCGGCGCTGCGGACCCGTGCGTAGGTCGGGTAGGGGTCGTCGGTGAAGCCGGGTGCGAACGGGTCGAAGAGAGCGGTCGACGAGGTGGTGGTCATGGTCTTCCTCCGGGAGGGTGGTGGACGGGTCTCAGGCGGCTGCGAAGCCGTGGCGGCAGCCGAGGAGCCGGCTCAGTCGCTGCGTGTGCGTCCGGCGGTGCCGGGTGGGCGTCCGCTTCTGCTGGAGGCTCGCGACGAGCTCCGCTCCCCGGCCTGCGCTGCGGGGTGCGGGGTCCGAGAGCGTCGCCAGCCCTGCGGCGACCGCCAGCAGCCGGTGCTCGCCGGTGACGCACCGCTGCGCCACGTCGGTGTCGGCGTACCGGTCCAGAAGGGTGCGTAGGGCCGGCAGCTGGGTCCGCGTCGCCCGCCACGCCGTCTCGACGGACTGCCGAGGGGTGCCGGTGCCCGTCTCGAGCTCGAGGTCGACCCGGGCCAGCAGCCGACGCGTCCACACCCCGTGCAGCGCCTCGAGGAGGTCGTCGGGGTCGAGGAAGACCGACGCGAGGGCGTCGTCCCAGGGCAGCGCCAAACTGCCCGGGCTGCTCAGGCTGCCGTCGAGCCGGGCGAGGACGCCGCGCACGGCGTCCGCGCGGAGGTGGTAGCTCTGCCAGCCACCGGTCCGACGGCTGCTCTGTCCTGACTGTCCTGACTGTCCTGTCGTGGTGCGCATGGTGTTCCCCTGTCGTCCGGCTCCGTTGCCGTTGGTCGCCGTCCGGCGCCATGTCCCTGACGCTACGAAGGTTCGGAGCCGACGTCTGCGTCCCTGGGGAGGGACTTCACGTGCGCCCCTGGGCGGGGTCCGCCTCCGCCCGTGGGCGGATGTGCTGCGGTCGACTGCGCCCTACGCTGGTCCGGGTGCGGACGGACGAGGTTCTGGCGGGGCTGAAGCGCCGCTGGACGCACGCCGGGTTCCCGAGCTACCCGGTGTGGATCCCGCTCGTCATGGACGGCAGCGCGGTCGCTGCGGGCGTCGGGTCGATCGTCCAGCGCGTCGGCGAGCATCCCCTGCTCCCGGTGACGGCGCTGGTGCTGCTCGCGCTGACGCCGTGGTTGGTCGACTTCGTCGGCGTCTGGGTGCCCTGGTGGGCGTTCGCGGCCCCGGTCATCGGCGGCACGGCGACGGTGATGGTCGTCTACCCGATGCAGCACGACTTCGCGGTCTACCTGCTCGTCCTGATGGCGGGGCACATCGGAGCCACGGACCGGCTGGCCCGCAGCGCCGCGGCGACCGCATCGGCCGGCGCCGTGCTCGTCGTGCTCGACCAGATGGGCGAGTTCAGCGGCTCCAAGTTCTGGTTCGCGGCGCTCGTCGTCGGCTGGGACGTCGGCTTCATGCTCCAGCACCAGCAGCGCGCGATCGAGGAGCAGCAGCGCAGCCACTCCGCCCGCGAGCAGCAGGTGGTGCTGGAGGAGCGGCAACGGATCGCCCGCGAGGTGCATGACGTCATCGCCCACTCGTTGAGCGTGACGATGCTGCACCTCACCGCGGCCCGGCGGGACCTCGAGGAGGACGGCGCGGACCACGTCGAGGAGGCCGTCGAGGCCCTGCGCGACGCCGAGCGCGTGGGCCGGCAGGCGATGGCCGACATCAGGCGCACGGTCGGGCTGCTCGGCTCTCCCGTCCCCGGCCCGGTCGCTCCGGCGCCCGACCTCACCGACGTGCCGGCGCTGGTGCAGGAGTTCCGTGACGCCGGTGTCGACGTGGGCTACCGCAGCACGATCGGCGCCGACGTCCTGCCCGCGCCGGTCGGGCTCGGCGTCTTCCGGGTGCTGCAGGAGTCGCTGGCCAACGTCGCGAAGCACCAACCGCACGCCTCGGTGTCCGTGGAGCTGCACCGGGTGGGCGAGAGCCTCCAGCTGACCGTCGTCAACGACCTCCGTCGCCGCCGCGACGGCCTCGCCGAGGAGCCCGACGGCCTCGGGTCGGGGTTGCGTGGCATGCGCGAGCGGGCCGAGCTCCTCGGCGGCACGCTCCTCGCCGGCCCCGACGGGAACGGCTGGCGGGTGCAGCTCGAGGTGCCGCTGGACCGCGGCGCACCGTCCGAGACCGCCGTCGGCAGGTGCCTGCCGTTCGGCGGTCGTTCCCCTGCTCCGGCGGAGGAGCTGTCGTGACGGGAGGTGCCGGCGTGAGCGACGAGCTGACCCGGGTGCTGCTCGTGGACGACCAGGAGCTGGTGCGGTCGGGGCTGCGCCGGATCCTCCGCCGCAAGGACGGCTTCGAGATCGTCGCCGAGTGCGCGGACGGTTCCGAGGTGGAGGACGCCGTGCGCCGGCACCGGCCGCACGTCGTCGTGATGGACCTGCGGATGCGGGACGTCGACGGGATCGAGGCCACCCGCCGGCTCACGCTGCGCCCGGACTCGCCGCCCGTCCTGGTGCTGACCACGTTCGACGACGACGAGCTGCTCTCGGGCGCCCTGCGTGCCGGCGCTGCCGGGTTCGTGCTCAAGGACTCGCCCGCGGAACAGCTCGTGCATGCCGTCCGGACGGTCGCCGCCGGCTCCGCCGTGCTCGACCCTGCCGTGACGAGCCGGGTGCTGGACGCCTACCGGTCGGCCCCGGAGGGCACGACGACCGCCGCCGCACCGGAGTCGCTGACCGCCCGGGAGCTCGACGTCCTCTGCCTGCTCGGCCGCGGGCTGAGCAACTCCGAGATCGCCGCCGCCCTCTCGATCTCGGAGGTGACCGTGAAGAGCCACATCGGCCGGATCTTCACCAAGCTCGATCTCCGTGACCGCGCTGCGGCGATCGTGTACGCGTTCGACCACCGGCTCGTGAGCCCGGGCTGACGACTGGGAGCATCCCGAGGTCCACATGGCCCGAAGTCGCCATGGCGCACCGCCCGGTCGGGCTATCCTGCTCCCTGGAACGGGGTGGCCAGGCACCGCAGACGCACCGGAAGCGCAGACGCAGCCGCGATGGCCGGACTGACGGCACGACACGGAGTTTCCATTGCGTAGGTTCCTCGAGACGAGCGGTGAGCTGGGCCAGGACCTGCTCGCCGTCGACTGGGATGCCACACCGCTGGGTGAGCCCGACAGCTGGCCCTACGCGCTGCGCAACTCCGTGCGGATCCTCCTCACCTCCAAGTTCTCCATGTGGATGGCCTGGGGCCCGGAGCTGACGTTCCTCTGCAACGAGGCCTACCGGCGCGACACGCTCGGCAAGAAGTACCCCTGGGCGCTCGGCAAGCCGGCCTCCGAGGTGTGGTCGGAGATCTGGGACGACATCCACCCGCGCATCAAGACGGTCATGGAGACCGGGGAGGCGACCTGGGACGAGTCGCTGCAGCTCTTCCTGGAGCGCAGCGGCTACGTCGAGGAGAGCTACCACACCTTCTCCTACAGCCCGCTGGTCGACGACGAGAACGTCTTCCGCGGCATGCTCTGCGTCGTCAAGGAGGACACCGAGGAGGTCATCGCCGCCCGGCGGATGGCGACCCTGGGCGCGCTGGGCACCCGGTCCAGCGACCTCAACGAGGCCGAGACGATCGCCTCGGCCTGCCGGCACCTCGCGGCGAACCCGTGGTCGTTGCCCTTCACGCTCACCTACCTCTTCGAGGACGACGGGCTGACGGCCAGGCTCGCCGGCACCACCGGGTTCACCGGCCCGCACCCCGCCGCCCCCGACGCCCTCGACGTGCAGGACCCCGAGTCGGTGTGGCCCGCGGACCAGCTGATCCAAGGCGTCCCGGTGGTCGTCGACGACCTGCCCTCACGGTTCGACTCGCTGCCCACCGGTGACTGGGTCGATCCGCCGTTCACAGCGGTCGTCGTACCTCTCCTGCAACCGGGTCAGCCGGTGCCCTACGGCTTCCTCGTCGTCGGCGCGAACCCCTACCGGCCGCTCGACGAGAACTACCTGTCCTTCCTGCGACTCATCGCCGGCCACATCGCCGGCGCCATCACCGACGCGCGCGCGTTCGAGTTCGAGCGCCAGCGCGCAGAGACGCCCGCCGAGCTCGACCGGGTCAAGACCGACTTCTTCACGAACATCAGCCATGAGTTCCGCACGCCGTTGACTCTCATGCTGGGCCCGGCCGAGGACGCCCTCTCCGACGAGGTGGAGCCGATGCCGGCGCGGCAGCGGCAGCGGGTCGAGATGGTGCGGCGCAACGGCCAGCGGCTGCTCACGCTCGTCAACAGCCTCCTCGACTTCTCCAGGCTCGCCTCCGGACAGGTGACCAGCCGCTTCAGCCCGGTCGACCTCGGCCGGTACACGAGCGAGCTCGTCGCCATGTTCGCCTCCGCCACCGAGCGGGCCGGGTTGGCGCTGACGATCGAGTGCGAGCCGCTTGCGCAGCCGGTCCACGTGGACCCCGACCAGTGGGCCAAGATCGTCCTCAACCTGGTGTCGAACGCGCTCAAGTACACGTTCGAGGGCGGCGTCACCGTGCGGCTGGGTGAGGACGACGGGCAGGCGGTGCTGTCGGTCACCGACACCGGCACCGGCATCCCGGAGGGCGAGCTCCCGCACCTGTTCGAGCGGTTCCACCGGGTCCACGGCGCCCGGTCCCGGACCTTCGAGGGATCGGGCATCGGACTGGCCATGGTCGCCGAGCTCGCCGCCCTCCACGGCGGCACCGTCGAGGCGGAGAGCCGGGTCGGGTTCGGCTCGACGTTCACCGTGCGGCTGCCGATCGGCACCGCCCACCTGCCGGCCGAGCAGGTCGTCGCCGCGGACGATGCCGAGGCGGACACCGCTCCGGAAGTCGTGGTGCAGCAGGCCCAGGGCGTGGTCGAGGAGGCGCTGCGGTGGATCGAGACCCCGGACGCCGAGCAAGCTCTCACCGACACCGACGGGCCTGCCGAGACCCACGGGCGCGTGCTCGTCGTCGAGGACAACCCCGACATGCGTGACTACATCGCGGGGCTGCTCACCCAGGAGTACGTCGTGCAGACCGCCGTCGACGGCCTCGACGCGCTCGAGCGGGTCGCCGAGTTCCGGCCGGACCTCATCCTGACCGACGTGATGATGCCGCGGCTGGACGGGTTCGGCTTGCTGCAGCGGCTCCACGCCGACCCGGCCACGACCGGCATCCCGGTCATCATGCTGTCCGCCCGCGCCGGCGACGAGGGCACCGTCGAAGGGCTCGAGGCCGGGGCCGACGACTACCTCGTCAAGCCCTTCTCGGCACGCGAGCTCAAGGCACGCATCCGGGTCAACCTGGAGCTCGACCGGAACCGGCGGCTGCGTGAGTCGCTCGAGCGCACCGGCGAGCTGCTCGACCAGGCCCAGCGGTTGGCGAAGGTCGCCAGCTGGGAGGTCGACCTCGCCACGGACAGGGTCAAGGCGTCCGACGAGCTGTGGCGGATCTTCCAGCGCACGCAGGAGGACTTCGACCGGAACGGGTTCTCCGGGATGGTGCTGGACCTCGTGGTCCCGGAGGACCAGCGCATCATCGAGGAGGCCTTCGCCGCGGCGGTGCCCGGCGGCCTGGTCGAGTACGAGGTGCGGATCAGGCCCGCGCCGGGCATCGAGCGGCTGCTGGCCGTCCGCGGGGAGGTCGTGGACGACGAGGGCGGCACCGCGCGCCGGCTCCGGGGCTCGATCCAGGACATCACCGAGCAGCGCAAGGCCGAGCAGGCCGTCGCCACCGCGTCGGCGGTCCACGAGGCCGCGGCGCGCGAGCACTCCATCGCCGACGAGCTGCAGCGCAGCCTCCTCCCGGAGCGGTCGTTCGACCTCGAGCACCTCGACGTAGCGACCTACTACCGCGCGGGCGTCGAGGGCACCCAGGTCGGTGGCGACTGGTACGACATCATCGAGCTCGGTGCCGGCCGGACCGCGCTCGTCGTCGGGGACGTCATGGGCCGGGGCGTGAGCGCAGCCGCCGGCATGGGACAGCTGCGTTCCGCCGTACGAGCGTTCGCGAAGCTGGACCTGCCGCCGTCGGAGGTGCTCGAGTACCTCGACGGGATCGTGCAGGACCTCGAGGGCGACCAGATCGTCACGTGTGTCTACGCGGTGTTCGACTCCACCGACCAGACCCTGCGCTACGCCAACGCCGGTCACCTGCCGCTGCTGCTGATCCGCCCGGGCGTCGGGTCGGAGAAGCTCGGCGACGCGGGGCCGCCGCTGGGCGCCGGGTTCTTCGACCAGCTCACCGAGGCGGTCCAGCTGGACCCGGGCTGCACTGTGGCCTTCTACACCGACGGCCTCGTCGAACGCCGCGAGCGCGACATCGACGCCGGGATCGAGGCGCTCGCCGAGCAGCTGGAGATGCACGCGGAGACCGAGCTGGCCGGCATGCCGGAGATCCTCGTCGGCGCGCTGCTGCCCGACGGGCCCGACGACGACATCGCGATCCTCGTCGCCCGGGTCAACCAGGAGCCGTTCGCGGCGGCGGTTCACCACCGCCTCGGCCAGGACGAGCCCGCCGTGGCGAACGCCAGGCGCGTGGTCACCGAGAACCTCCAGTCCTGGGGCATCCCGGGCGACACGATCGACGAGGCGGTGCTCATCGCGAGCGAGCTCGTCACCAACGCCTTCCTGCACGGCCGGCCGCCGATCGACCTCCGGCTCCGGAGCAGCGGCAACGAGATCACCCTCGAGGTGCAGGATCGGGCGCCGTACCGGCCTCGGCGACGCCGCGCCCGCGACGACGAGGAGAACGGCAGAGGGCTGCAGATCGTGTCGATCCTGGCCGACCGCTGGGGCAGTCGCGCCACCGGCACCGGCAAGTCGGTCTGGTGCACGCTGGCGTTCAAGTCCGGCTCGATGGACGAGAGCGACGGCCAGTCGCGTTCGGTGGGCTCCGACCGCTAGGTCGGCCGCACGAACCGCAGGTCCGAGCCGTCCAGCGACGCGAGCCAGTCACGGGCACGCTTGGCCGAGGCGCGGGACAACCAGGCGTCCTGGACCAGCTCGGCCACCTCGTCCCGGGTCAGCTCACCGATGCGCGAGCCCCGGAGCAGCACCGAACGGTGGCCGTCGAAGTGCGGGGTGGTGAAGTACGGCGTCGAAGGGTCCGCGACCATCGCCTCCTTGTCCTCCTCCTCGGCCACCCAGAAGACGATGACGTCGTCGTACCGCTCCCCGGTGTCGGGGTCGAAGGCGTCCGGACGCCGTCCGCGGAAGAAGACGAACGACTTCCCGCCGACCTGGTAGACCGGTCGCTCCTCCGGACCGCTCGACGTCACGTGCGGCATCGCCTGAGCCACCTCGTGCACGTCGCTGATGCGCGCCTTGCGTGACCGTCTGCCCACGCGTCGAGGTTAGGTGTCAGCGGGCCTCGCTGTCGCCGTCGACCTCGATCTGCTCCTTGCGGACCTCGTCCGAGACGGTCTGCTGCTCGGTCACGGTCTCCTTGTCCAGCCGCACCCTCTCGACCGGCGTGACGGTCTTGTCGACGACCGCACGCTCCTCGTTGAGGACGACCTCGTGCTCCCGCTCGGTGATCTCCGGTCCGTCGACCGACTCCGCATAGTTCTCCTCGGTGACCGGCTCGCGGTGCACCACGGCCCGCTCCTTCGAGACCGGGACCGTGACGCTCTCCTGCTCCGTCTCGACCCACTTCCGGAGCCGCGCCCGTCCGGCCTCCTGGCGCTCCTTGCCGACCTCCAGCTGCTCCTCCGAGCGGGTCATGGCCTGGTCCGTGGTGGGGCCGGACGTGTCGTGCCCGACCGTGCCGGTCCCCGTCTCCACGTCGGTCCGCCCGTCGCCGTACGCCAAGCCGTAGTAGGTGAAGATCTGCTGCTCCTCCTCCGGCGAGATGTGACCGTCGGTGTCGACGTTGGGTGCGTTCTTCACCTTGTCCTTGTCGTAGGGGACCGTCACCCCGTCGGCGGTGGCGTCGGCCGCCTCGACCGGGACGAAGCTCTCGCTCGTCCCGAGCATCCCGGTGCTCACGGTGATGAACTGCGGCTGCTGGGTCTCGTCGTCGAGGTAGACCTGGCCCACCGTGCCGATCTTCTCGCCGTCGCTGCCGTGCACGGTCTGTCCGATCAAGGACTTGATGTCCTGGGTCCCGAGCATCAGTGTTCTCCCTCTTCGCTGCTGGTGTGTCCTCCGTCTCTCTGTCGACTACCCGCCGAGGCGGCTCTCAACCGTGGCCCCTGCCGGCCGCCCGTGAGAGCGCTCTCATGCACGGCTCACGGTCACCTCATCTCGCCCGGTCACTGTCGGGGAGTCAGAAGGAACCGGAGGGGTCGCTGCCAGCACTCTCCATCCACGCATGTGCTCATCCTCGTGGTCGCAGATGGCACGGTGGTGAGGCCAGGATGAGAGTTCTCTCACCCGTTGTCGCTGCCGTCGCTTGTTGTC
>CADCUK010000026.1 GCA_902805865.1 uncultured Nocardioidaceae bacterium
GTGCTGGACACGGACACGGACACGGACATGGGGCTGGGCTGAGGCTCACGCGCTGAGGTCGCGCGGCACGGACAGGCGCGAGACGCCACCGAGGCCGAGACGGAAGCGCACGTGCTTGCTCCAGCCGGCCAACGCGTTCCACAGCGCCGCGTGCGCCGACCACGGCAGCGGTTCGTCACCGTCGCGCCAGCTGTCCCCGAAGCTGATCCAGACCGGCGTCCACTCCGCCGCCAGGTCCCACTCGCCCCGCCTGGACATCAGCAGCCGGCGCCGGATCTGGAAGGCCATCCGCGGTCCGTCGGTGAAGACCGGCGCGGTCGCGACCGGCCACACCCACAGGTCCAGCGGCATCAGCTCGAGCTCGAGGTCGCGCAGCACCGCCGGGTCGACCAGCACGGTCGCCACGTTCTCGTGCGGCGGACGTCTCACGTGCGGCACGGTACCCAGGCTCGGGCCGTCGGGGGAAGGCCGACAGGGAGGCGTGTTTCCGTCCCGGACCGAGCGTCAGGAGCTGCCGACCTGCGACACCGGGTCGTTGTCCGGGACGACCCGCTCGGCGCCGCCCGCCTGCCACTCCACCAGCATCGTGGTGGCGTCGTCCTGGAGCGCCCCCGCCTGGTGGTCCAGGATCGCGTGCATCAGCCGGCGCATCGTCTCGGGTGCGGGCTGACCGGCCACCGCCTCGCGGCCGACCAGGTCGACCAACCTGTCCACGCCGAAGAACTGCCCGTCGGCGTCCCGGGCCTCCTCCACGCCGTCGCTGTACAGCAGCACCCGGTCACCGGGCTCCAACGACTCCGTGGAGTACATGCGGTCCTGGCCGAACGTGGCACCCAGCCCGAGGGGCAGCCCCGGCTCGGTCTCCATCGTCTTGACGATGCGGGTGCCCCGCAGGAGCAGCGCGTTGGGGTGCCCGGCGCAGTGCCACGTCAGCCGGCCGCTGGCCAGGTCGAGCTCGGCGACGATGCCGGTGACGAACTGCTGGCCGGCGAAGCTGTCGCCGATCGCCCTGTCGAGGCACTCGACGGTCGCCATCAGGTCCATCCCGCTGCGCCGAGCGTGGCGGTACGCCGCTATCGCGACCGTGGCCAGCAGCCCGGCGTCGAGGCCGTGACCCATCGCGTCGAACACCGCCAACCGGGCCGTGGTGTCGTCCACCGCGTAGTCGAAGCTGTCGCCTCCGACGTCGTACGCCGGGGCGAGGACGCACGAGATCACCACCCGGTCGGTGCCGAAGGTCAGCGGCGGCATCAGGTTCCAGGTGATCTCCCCCGCGAGGGACATCACCTCGCGACGTCGTACGAGCTTGAAGCGGTCGCCGTACGGCTCCTTGGCGAGCACGATCTCCGCCGTCATCGCGGCGAACGCGTGCAGCAGCTCGTCCTCGACCCGGGCATCGAGGTCGGAGAACTCGAGGTGGACGACGCCGAGCCGTTCCAGGCCGTCGAGCATCGGGACCCACACGTCCCTGCCGCCGTTGCCTTCCTGCAGCTCGGTCTGGCGGAAGCACCGTCCCGCGAGGGTGGCCTCGATCACGAGCGGCTCGCGGGGCTCGCCGGTCGTCGTCGGCACCGGCAGGAGGACGTACTGCTCCTGGTCGACGAGGTAGAGCGTGACCGCGTCGGCGCCCAGGGCGCGACCGCTCGCCGACAGCAGCGGTGCCACCTCGTCGGGGACGCAGAGTCGCACGGCGTTGATGAGCCCAGCGAGCATCTGCCGTGCGGAATCGGTCACCTCTGCACCGTAGTGCGTCCATGCACGGCCCGCATGTGCGCAGTCCACCCGAAGGGGTGGCCGCGGGGCAGGAGAAGCCCGAGACTGGCGCGATGAGCCAAGCAGCAGGTGAGCAGGTGAAGCAGGCGATCGCGGGAGTGTTCGACCGCGCGTCGGACACCTACGACCGGACCGGGGTCGAGTTCTTCTCGATCGTCGGCCGGACGTTGGTGGAGCAGGCGGACGTGCAGCCGGGGGACCGGGTGCTCGAGCTCGGCTGCGGGCGAGGCGCTGCCACCATGCCTGCAGCCGAGCGGGTCGGTGCCGGCGGGCACGTCCTGGCGCTCGACCTCGCTCCGGGCATGGTGTCCCGGTTGCGCGACGACCTCGAGCAGGCAGGGTTGCGGCAGGTCACCTGCCGCGTCGGCGATGCGGAGGCACCGGATGCCGAGCCGGGCGCCTGGGACGTCGTGCTCGCCAGCCTCGTGCTGTTCTTCCTCCCCGACCACGAGCAGGCGATGCGTTCCTACCGCGACCTGCTGCGCCCCGGAGGGCGACTGGCCTTCAGCTGGTTCGCCGTCGACGACGACCGGTGGGAGCGCGTGTTCGAGGAGCTGGTGGCCGAGCTCCCGCCGAGCTCCCGCTCCGCCCGCCGGCCCGGCCAGGACGGTCCGTTCGCGAGCGCCGACGCCATGGACGCGTTCCTCCGCGACGCCGGCTACAACCCGGTGACCGAGGTCCGCCCCCTGACGGTGCGCTACCCCGACGACGCCACGTGGTGGTCGACCATGTGGTCGCACGGCAGACGCTCCACGTTGGAGAGGCTGCAGGACGAAGGGTTGCTCGACTCCACGATGGCCCGGATGCGCGAGCACCTCGACGGCGTACGGACCGAGGACGGTGCCCTCGAGTGGACCGGCGGGATGGCGTACACGGTCGCGGCCCGCTGATCCGGCGAGGCGTCGGTCACCCCTTGAGCTGTCCCCGTCCCGGCGCGGCGAACGACGCCACCAGTGCCACGAGCACGGCACCGGCGCCGGTGAGCAGGGCCGGACCGACCGCGCCGTCGTACCCGCTAGGCGTGATCGTGCCCCCGTTGCCGAGGAAGACCGCGGTCAGCACCGCCACCCCCAGCGCGACGCCGAACTCGCGGATCGTCGAGTTGGCCGAGCTGGCGATCGCGAACTCCGACTCCGGCAACCCGTCGAGGACCGCGGTGGCACTGGGGGCGAAGGTCAGCCCCATGCCGATGCCGGCCATCGCCAGCGGGAGGACGAACGCGGAGTAGGGCTCGGCGTTCTCGGTCAGCCAGGCGAACCACACCAACGAGGCCGCCTGCAGGGCCAGCCCGGTGACGAGCAGGGATCGCAGCCCGGTGCGACCCGCGATGGCGCCGGCGAGGGGGGCGATGACCATCGGCGCCGCCGTCCACGGCAGGGTCCGGAGGCCCGCCTCGAGCGGGCTGTAGCCCTGCACCACCTGGAGGTACTGCGACAGCAGGAACACCGCGCCGAACATCCCGAGCGTGAACGTCAGCCCGACGACGTTGGCCACCGAGAACCCGCGCGAGGAGAACAGCCGGAGCGGCAGCACCGCGTGCGAGCGGCCGCGTGCCCAACCGAGGTACGCCGGCACGAGGAGGCCGGCCACCACGAGCGAGCCGAGGACGCCGGCCGACGTCCAGCCGTCGTCGTTGCCGTGCACGATGCCCCAGATCCCGAGGAACACCGCGCCGCCCAGCAGCAGCGTGCCGACCGGGTCGATGCGGGACCAGCTGCCGCGGGACTCCGGCACCGCCCACACCAGGAGCGGGACCGCGACGACCGCCACGGGGACGTTGAGCCAGAAGATCGCCTGCCAGCTCACGCCCTCCACGACGGCTCCGCCGACCACCGGGCCCAACGCGACGCCGAGCCCCGAGACGCCACCCCAGATGCCGATCGCCGCGGCGCGCATGGCCGGAGGGACAGCAGCCGCGAGGAGGGTCAGCGACAGCGGCATGATCGCGGCCGCGCCGAGCCCCTGGACGGCGCGGGCGGCGATGAGCGCCTCCGAGCTCGTCGACAGCGCTGCCGCGATGGAGGCGGCGGTGAAGACGCCGATGCCGGCCAGCATCGTGCGTCGCCGACCCCAACGGTCACCGAGCGTCGCCGCGGTGAGCATGAACGTCGCGAAGGTGAGCGTGTAGGCGTTGAGGAACCAGGACAGCTGCCCGACGCTGGCCCCGAGGTCGGCCTGGACCACCGGCAGGGCCGTGGTCAGCACCAGGTTGTCCAGTGTCGCCATGAACATCGGCAGCGACGCGGCGACCACGGCCACCGCGACCGGCACTCGTCGCGATCTGTCCTCGGTCGGTGCCGCGGGGTCCAGCAGGGGTGGGTCGGTCGGCGCTACGGCTGTGGTCATGGCGGGCTCCGCGAGGTAGGCATTGAATGATTACTAAAGTAGTAATCGAATGATAACCTTGTCAACATGACTCCGCGGATGAGTGCCGGCGACCGGCGCGAGCAGATTCTCGAGGCGGCGGCGCGGGCGTTCGCGCGGCAGGGGTTCCACGGCACGACGACCGATGCGGTCGCCCGCGAGGCAGGCGTCTCCCAGCCGTACGTCGTGCGGATGTTCGGCACCAAGCTCGAGCTCTTCCTGGAGGTCTTTGCCCAGGCGTGCGAGCGGATCCGGGTCGCATTCGCAGACGTCCTGGATGCGGCTCCGTTCGACCCGGCGCGGGACGAGGACTGGGACCGGCTCGGGCTGGCCTACGCCGAGCTCATCAGCGACCGCGACGTGCTCCAAGTGATGATGCACGGGTTCTCCGCCGGCTCGATCGAGGAGATCGCCGCGGCCGGACGTCGAGGGATGGACCGGATCTACGCCACGGTCGCCTCGACGGGCTGCACGCAGGAGCAGGCTCGCGACTTCATCGCCCACGGCATGCTCATCAACGTGATGCTGGCCCTGCGCGCACCCGAGCACGTCGACGACCTCGGCGCGCTCGGTGCACTGACCACCTGTGCCTTCGGGGACGCGCTCCCGTTGGCGACCGCCCAGTAGGCCCGGTGCGGCTGCTTACTACCGCTTCCGCGGCGCCGCGCGCAGGTGGGCCTTCTCGCCCTGCCGACCGAAGAGGCTGAGGAACTCGACGGGCTCCTCGTCCGCGGAGCCGAACCAGTGCGGCGTGCGGGTGTCGAACTCCGCCGCCTCCCCAGCGGTCAGGACGAGGTCGTGCTCGCCCAGCACGACCCTCAGCCTGCCGTCGAGGACGTAGAGCCACTCGTACCCCTCGTGGCTCTGCGGCTGAGGCGTCGATCGTCGCTTCCGCCCCGGCAGCACGAGCTTGTACGCCTGGATCCCGCCGGCCCTGCGGGTCAGGGGCAGCATCGTCATCCCGTGTGCCTTGACCGGTCTCAGGTTGATGCGGGGGTCGCCGGTGGGCGGCGCGTCCACCAGCTCGTCGAGCGTGACGCCGTACGCCTGCGCCAGGCGGAGCAGGAGCTCGAGCGTCGGCCGCCGTTCACCCGACTCCAGCCGCGACAGCGTGCTGACGGAGATCCCGGTCTCCGCGGCGAGGTCGGTGAGCGTCGTCTCCCGCTCCTTGCGGAGGTTGCGGAGCCGGGGCCCCACGGTCGCGATCGTCCGGTCCAGCTCGTCGTCCATGCCGACAGTTTGCCATGACAGCAAAGAAGTTTGCGCTTTTGCTGATGTCTCACGCACCCTCGGTGTCGGAGGTGATTCCCATGAGGGACGAAGCAGTGGACGTGGTGGTGGTCGGTGGCGGAGCAGCAGGGCTCAGCGCAGGCTTGATGCTGGCCAGGGCACGCCGCACGGTGGTGGTCGTGGACGCAGGTGCGCCACGGAACGCGCCCGCAGCGGGGGTGCACGGCCTGCTCGGGCACGACGGCGTCCCGCCGGCCGAGCTCCTGGACCGCGGTCGCGAGGAGGTACGCCGCTACGGCGGACGGGTCGAGCAGGGGGAGGTCGAGTCGGCGTACCGCGCAGGGGACGGCTTCGCCGTACGGCTGGCCGACGGGAGGACCCTGGAGGCCCGGCGGCTCCTGGTCACGACCGGGCTCGTCGACGTGCTCCCGGACGTGCCGGGGTTGCAGGAGCGGTGGGGCCGGGACGTCGTGCACTGCCCCTACTGCCACGGGTGGGAGGTCCGCGACCAGCGCATCGCCGTCCTTGCCGGCAGCCCGATGTCGGTGCACCAGGCCCTGCTGTTCAGCCAGTGGTCCGGCGACGTCACCTACGTCAGCCACGCCGGTGCTCCGGACGCCGACCAGCGTGAGCAGCTGGCGGCGCGGGGAATCCGCGTGGTCGAGGACCGGGTCGCCGAGGTGCTGGTGACCGACGACCGGATCACCGGGCTCCGCCTCGCCGGTGGGGGCGCGGTCGAGTGCGACGTGGTCACGGTCGCTTCGAGGATGGTGGCCAGAGCAGGCTTCCTCGCCGACCTCGGCCTGAAGACCGAGGAGCACCCGTCGGGGATGGGCGAGCACCTGCCTGTGGATGCGACGGGACGGACGACCGTGCCGGGCGTGTGGGCCGCGGGGAACGTCGCGGACCTGTCGGCGCAGGTCGGCGGTGCTGCTGCGGCCGGCGCGATGGCTGCCGCGCACATCAACGGGGACCTGGTGATGGCCGAGACGGGCGAGGCGGTCGCAGCGCTGCGCCGGGATCAGCCCTCGCTGCGTCCCTGACGCCAGTAGCCCATGAAGGCGACCTGGTCACGAGGCAGGCCGTGCGGGCCCACGAGGGCCCGCCGGACCTCCTTCACGACCGACGCCTCGCCGGCGACCCACGCATAGAGCCCAGCGGCAGCCGACACCGAAGGGGTCTCCCACAGGACGTCGTCGTCCGTCTGGTCGACGCCGTGGTCGGGGACCGCGCCCGCGTGGGTGCCCGGGCTCGTCGCTGCCAGTGCTTGCAGGGTCGCGGCGCCCCGGGTCCGGTCGTTGCGGGGAAGGCAGGTCACCCGGACCCCGCGAGGCGCCCGGAGCTCCTGGGCGTCCTCGATGCAGGGGATCTCGACGATCGCTTCACCGGCGTACTGCTCCGGAAGGGTCTCGAGGATGCTGGCGACGGCCGGCAGCGCAGTCTCGTCGCCGACGAGCAGCACCCGCTGCGTCGCCCCGGCCGCCGGTTGCGGGGGCCGCCACTCGAAGCCACCCGGGTCAGGGTGGTGGCGGTTCGGGCCGAGCAGCGTGAGCCGTTCGCCCGGCTGGGCCCGGGCCGCCCACTCGCCGGCGGGGCCGCCTCGTCCGTCGGCATCGAGGTGCAGCACGAAGTCGACCTCGAGCTCGGGGACGGGACCACCGGCGACGACCCGGCGAGCCGTGTAGGTCCTCAGGTGGCCACGGGTGGCGACGTCGAGCGCGAGCCACCGGCGGTACCAGCCGGGATCGAACACGTCGATCTCGGCGACCGGACGCCGGCCGGGGGAGTCCGGCACAACCAGCTTGAGGCGGGTGTCGCGCGGGCCGAGCGGACCACCGGTGTGGAGCTCGGCCAGCCCCGGGCCCGAGAAGGTGACGCGGACGAAGCTCGGCGACAGCCGGCGGACCGCGGTGACCTCGGCGTCGAGCGCCAGGTAGGCCGGCACCGTCTGGGTGAGCGTCACGGAACCTCTCGCCTCACTCTCTGACCACGGGTCTGTCGGGTTGTGACCACGCCAACACTTGACCGGCAACACTTGACCGGCCCGGCGCAGGTGAGGCTAACCTAACTCCCGTGATCGTCTGCCACTGCAACGTCGTCTCCGACCGGGACCTCGCCGCCGCCCTCGAGGACGGGGCGCGGACGCTCGGCTACGCCTGCCGGCGGACGGGCGCGGCCCAGCAGTGCGGGACCTGTGTCTTCTCGGTGCGGAAGGTTCTCTGCGAGCATGTGACTCGCGGACTCCCCCCACGCCAGGAGGCAACCCTTGCAGCCAGTTGACCCGCGCATCGTCGAGCTCCTCAACGACGCGCTCACGTTCGAGCTGACCGTCACGAACACCTACTTCCTGCACGCTCGGATGCTCGACAACTGGGGGCTGCCCAGGCTCGGGAAGGTCTTCTACGACCTCTCCATCGACGAGATGCGGGACGCCGACGCCCTGATCAACCGGATCCTGATGTTCGACGGGCACCCGAACCTCCAGCGACTCGGCCCGATCCAGGTCGGCGAGCACCCCGAGGAGATGCTGCGTCTGGCGCTCGACAGCGAGAAGGTCGCCGTCGCGCAGTTCAACGCCAGCGCCCAGGAGTGCCACGACCTCCGCGACCACGGCACCGCCGCCGTCTTCGAGGAGATGGTGCGCGACGAGGAGCAGCACGCCGACTGGTTCGAGAGCCAGCTCGACGTGATCGGCCGGATCGGCGTGCAGCAGTACCTCGCGCAGCAGGTGGACGCGAGCGCCGGTCCTTCCTGAGGGGCTAGCCTCGGGGCGAGGCCGCGGGGTCTTGGGACGGGGACCCAGATGCGAATCTCGATGCTCACCTGCGGCACACGGGGTGACACCCAGCCGTTGATGGCCCTCGGTGCAGAGCTGCGCCGTCGCGGTCACGACGTCCGGCTCGCGGTCTCGCCGAACACGATGGCGCCGGCGCGGGCCTGCGGCTTCGAGACGCTGCCGTTCGGGCCCGACAGCCAGGCGCTGATGGAGTCCGAGAACGGTCAGCGCTGGTTGGCTGCCGGTGACGTGAAGACGTTCGTCAAGGAGCTCACCGCAGCCTCGCAGGCGTCGTTCGAGACGAGCCGCCGCGAGGCCGAGGTCGCCTGTGCCGGCGCAGAGCTGATCGTCGCCGGCCTGCTGGCTGAGGACTTCGCGGACGCGTTCGCGGAGCTGCACGGCGTCCCGCTGGTCACGCTGCACCACGCCCCGGTACGGCGGACCCGCCGCTACCCGCACCCGCTGGTGTCCACCGCGCGACTCCCCGGGCCGGTCAACGCGCTCACCGGTGCCCTGTTCGACCGGGTCTGGTGGGCGGGCAGCAAGGCCGAGGTCCAGACCATCCGGGCAGACGCGGGGCTGCCACCCGCGAAGGGGCCACTCGCGGCACGACGAGCCAGGTCCGGGGCTCTCGAGCTCCAGGCGTACGACCAGGCCCTGGTGCCCGACCTGGAGTGGGGCGCACGCCGGCCGCTCGTCGGGTTCCTCAACCCCGACGACGAGCTGCGGCGCGAGCTGGGGGAGTCGGGACTGGACGCCGAGCTCACGGCCTGGCTCGACGCGGGGGAGCCGCCGGTGTTCCTCGGCTTCGGCAGCATGCCGGTGCGGGACCCGGCGGCCACCGTCGCGATGATCACCGGCGTCGCGAAGCGGCTCGGGGTGCGGGCGCTCGTGAGCGCGGGATGGGGCGGGCTGTCCGCCCTCGACCCGGACGACCCCGACGTCGCGGTCATCGGCAACGTCGACCACGTCGCCGTGCTCCCTCGCTGCGTGGCCGCCGTGCACCACGGCGGTGCCGGCACCACGGCGACGAGCCTGGGCGCCGGTGTCCCGACCGTGGTCTGCTCGGTCTTCGCCGACCAGCCCTTCTGGGGTGCGCGGGTCGAGCGGCAGGGCCTCGGCGCGCACGTCCGGTTCGCCGAGCTCGACGGCGACACGTTGGAGGCGGCACTTTCGATCGCGCTGGACGACGCGGTCCGGAGCCGGGTGGGGCAGCTGGCCCTGCGGCTGCGCGGACCCCGCGAGGCCGCGGTGGCGGCCGCCGACGAGATCGAGACGCGGCTCTAGCGCGCCTGCAGCGCGGCGATGCCGGTGCGCCAGGCGGCGTCGATGTCCGCGTCCGGGGGGAACCGGTTCGCCAGCTCGAGCGAGGTCAGCCCGTGGGCCAGCGCCCAGGCGGCGCGGGCGAGGTCGGGGTTGCCGCCCACCGCACGCACCAACGGCAGGGCGGCCGAGGCCTCCAGCCCCTCGGGGAGCAGGTCGCGACGCAGTGGCTTGTGGGTCATCAGCCGGTAGAGGTGCGGATGCTCGGTGGCCCATCGGCGGTACGCCGTGGCGAGGCTGCCCAACGGGTCCGGGCTGCCCTCGACCGCGGTCGTGAAGACCGCAGCCATCTGCCGGAACCCCTCGGCGATCAGCGCCGTCTCCAGCTCGTCCTTGTCGGGGAAGTGCTTGTAGAGCGACGGGGCCTTGATGCCGATGCGCGCGGCGACCGCCCTCATCGTGACCCCGTCGGGTCCCGCATCGGCGAGGAGGTCGAGAGCGGCCGAGACGATCTGCTCCCGCCGGGTGCGGGGCTCAGCCACGCTGCCAGCCGTCCCGGGTGCGCAACCCGTAGCCGAGGCCGCGGTCCACGGCGATGTGCGCCGCCCACGCCGCCGCGGCCACCAGCCAGTAGCCGCCGCCGACCAGCGCGGCTGCCCCGACGAGGAGCGGCATGACCGGATGGTGCAGGACGTTGTACACCGGCACGGCTCGCCGGGGGAGCTGGCCCGGGTGGTGCGAGCCGCCGATGGCGAGCAGCAGCGCCACGTCAGGGAGCAACGCGAACAGCAGCACGGACGAGGTGCCGGTGTCGTACCGGGCCGCCGCCCAGACCGCGGTCGCCAGCAGCGCCACGCCCGCCAGGAGGTGGAGGGGACGCACCGGCCCACGGGCGAGGGGTGCCGGGGTCGCCGGTCTGGGTGAGATCAGTCGAGTCGACATGGAAGGCTCCTTTGCTAACGTTGTTAGCCAGTCTGGGCTAACAACGTTAGCCTTGTCAAGCGGGACGTCTGTGAAGCGGTTCGACCGGGCGCTCTAGGGTCTGCTCATGGATTTCCAGCCCTCAGCACGATCCGCCGACCTCGCGCAACGCGTCCGCCAGTTCATCGACACGGAGGTGACCCCGGTCGAGCGGGACCACCACCGCCAGGTGGCCGAGATCCGGGACGCCGGAGGCGACGCCTGGCAGCCGCTCCCGGTCATCGAGGAGCTGAAGGAGAAGGCCCGTGCGCACGGGCTGTGGAATCTCTTCCTGCCCGCGGGCCACGAGGGGCCGTACGCCGAGCGGTACGGGACCGACGGCGGCGCCGGGCTGTCGAACGTGGACTACGCCCCGGTCGCCGAGCAGATGGGACGGTCCTTCCTCGCACCGATCATCTTCAACTGCAACGCCCCCGACACCGGCAACATGGAGGTGCTGCTGAAGTACGGCACCCAGGAGCAGCGCGACGAGTGGCTGGACCCGCTGCTGGACGGCCGCATCCGCTCCGGGTTCGCGATGACCGAGCCCGACGTCGCGTCCTCCGACGCCACGAACATGGAGGCGACCGCGGTCGTCGACGGCGACGAGGTCGTCATCAACGGGCGGAAGTGGTGGACCTCGGGCGCCGGGCACCCCGACTGCAAGATCTTCATCTTCATGGGTCGCACCGAGAACCCGGAGGCCGACCGGCACCACCAGCACACGATGGTGCTCGTCCCGCGGGACACCCCCGGCGTGACCGTCGAGCGGATGCTGCCGGCGATGGGCCGCTACGACGAGCCGATCGGCCACGGCGAGGTGTCGTTCCGCGACGTCCGGGTGCCGAAGGCCAACATCCTGCTCGGCGAGGGCCGGGGCTTCGAGATCGCGCAGGGCCGGCTCGGCCCGGGCCGCATCCACCACTGCATGCGGCTCATCGGGCTCGCCGAGATGGCACTCGAGCTCGCCTGCCAGCGCGGACAGGAGCGGACTGCGTTCGGCAAGCCGCTGAACAACCTCGGCGGCAACCGCGAA
>CADCUK010000027.1 GCA_902805865.1 uncultured Nocardioidaceae bacterium
TGGCCGTGCTCGGACGCCGACGGCTCCAGCGACTCCTCCGCGGTGTCGGCCGTGCGCGACGTCGGCTCCGACACCGTCGAGCACCCGGCGAGCAGCATCACCGACGCTGCCAGGGCGGCCAGCAGAGCGCGCGGGGTGGTCACCTCACGACTGTAGTCGGGTGAGCCACAGGCAGTGCCCGCGAGCGGGTGGCGTCATCGCGGTCGGGCGACGTCCCAGAGGTGGTGGACGACATCGTGGAGGTGGTACGCCGCGAGGCTGCTGACCGTGAACACCGACCCGTTGCTGCGTCGGCCCGTCCGGCCCCAGTCCCCGGGCAGCACGGCGTCGTAGATAGCGGCCGCCTCGGTGGCAGCCTGGACGAGCTGCTCGGCGACCTCGGCCGGCTTCTGCTCGGCGTACCGCTCCTCCACCGCGGTCCGGTCCTGGTCCCAGTTCTCGAACAAGGGATCCTCGTCGCCGAGCATCAACCGGACCCGTTCAGCGAAGACCCGGTGGACGTCGCGGACGTGGCACGCGTACTCGGTCGGCGACCACACCGCGGGCGACGGTCGCGTCATGGCGTCCTCGCGCCGGAGCGCCGCGACGTACTGGTCCGCGGTCTCCCTGATCCGGCCGCCGACGGTGGTCGCCTCGATGCTCCGCGCGTCGAACCCGCACTCGGGGCAGGGACGCTCCAGCACCCAGGTCCAGTCCTTGTCGTCCGGCTCTACGGTCATGAGCGCTTCCGCCCCTCGTGGGAAGTTGGGTGTGACGAGTGGATCGACGGTCTGGGCAGGGCGCCAACGGCGCCGTATGGCGGGCAGTCGACCACCGCGGTCTCGCTGCGGGCAGCGCACTGGGCATCCTGCATCGCGACATCAAACCCGACAACGTGCCGCTCCGCCAGGACTGAGCCGCTTGCGAGCCCGGTGACGTCAAGCTGACCGACGTCGGCATGTTCGCGGTCGGCCGCTCTCCTCAGGCAGTGCACATCAAGCGCACGCGGAACGCCCCGGCCCTGTGATCCAGGACCGGGGCGGTTGGTGCCGGCGCGCCCCCCGACGCGACCACGTGCCCCCACACAGATGCGACTCGACTCGCCCCGCACCCACCCGCCTTGCGGAGAAGGTTTGCAAACCCACGATGCGCGGCGTCACGTCGGAAGATAACGGAACCTGCAGGGTTTGGACAAGGCCGGGACGCTTTCAAGTCCCGCAATCCGCCCTCGTGCCTCGGCGGTGGCGGGTGCACGCTGGGACCTCGCGGCCTCAAGCAGTGCGCAGGGTGAACCAGACCGTCTTGCCGGAGCCGTTGGCAAGCGGGGTGACGCCCCAGTCGTTGGCGAGACGCTCCACCAGCATCAGCCCGCGACCGCCGGCGTGGTCGTTGCGCGGTGCCCGGGCCGCGGGAAGCCCTGGCCCGTCGTCCGTGACTTCCACGCACAACCGGGACGGAAGCTTCTTGACTACCAGCCGGACTGCCCCCTTGCCGTGTCTGATGGCATTGGTGACCAGTTCGCTCAGCAGGAGGGCAGCCACCTCGATGAGATCGCGATGCATCCCCTTACAGGCTTCCTGCAGGTGCTGTCGCGCCAACCGGACCTGCGACTCGTGCCGTTCCAGCTGTACCCGAGATGTGTTCAACGGCTGACCTTTCGTTCGGTCGTGCACACACCCCTCCTCGCCACACCCCTACCCAGGCACTGCGCCCGTCATGCCCCCTTTCTCCCAGGGCGTGCTTGCGGCGGCGAACCACTCACAGGGCCGCCGGCGTGGTGCTGACCCTCTCCCTGGGGTCACCGGAGCCGGGCCGCTAAGACGACTCTGCGCCTGCCTGAGCGGTCCTTCGGCTCTGGGTGGGAACGAACCGGAGTGCCTGGTCCATGCCGGTGAGGCGGAGCAGCCGTCGCGGCTGCGACTCACCCACCAAGAACGTCGCAACGCCACCACAGAGCCTCATCCGATTCTGGAGCCGGACCAACGCCCCCAACCCAGCGGCGTCCATGAACGTCACCCCGGTGAGCTCGACTGTCAGTGCGCGGCAACCATCGGCGAGAAGTCGGTCGAGCGCTCCGTCGAGACGAGCAACCGAAGCGAAATCCAGCTCCCCGAACACGCGCATCTCGGCTTCACCGGACCGGTCGAGGATCAGGAAGGTGCTCAACGGTTGTGGTGATCCTGAGAACTCGTCGACGTCCAAGTCCGAGGTCCAATCCGTACAGACCCCGCCGCCCTCACGAAAGTCGTTCGACCTCCGACGCTAGGGGTCCGCACCGTGCAGGCGCGAGAGTCGGAAGTCCCGCCCCAGTCACATCAAGGCGTGCGGCCTTGTCCTGGCCAGCCCAGCGCAGAGCGGATACTCTCGTCCGTCCTGAGCGACCCCTCGAGCCGCTGTCCGCTCGACCTGCAGGAGCGGAAACTGCACCTCATTCCCACTCGATGGTGCCGGGCGGCTTGCTCGTCACGTCGATCGTCACGCGGTTGACCTCGGGCACCTCGTTGGTGATCCGGGTGGAGATCGCCTCGACGACGTCGTACGGGAGGCGGGCCCAGTCGGCGGTCATCGCGTCCTCCGACGTCACCGGCCGCAGGACGATCGGGTGGCCGTAGGTGCGGCCGTCGCCCTGCACCCCCACGGACCGTACGTCGGCCAGCAGCACGACCGGGAACTGCCAGATGTCCCGGTCGAGCCCCGCCTTCGTGAGCTCCTCACGGGCGATCGAGTCCGCCTCGCGCAGGATCTCCAGCCGCTCCTGGGTCACCGACCCGACGATGCGGATGCCGAGGCCGGGGCCGGGGAACGGGTGACGCCACACGATCTCGGCCGGCAGGCCGAGCTGCTCCCCCACGAGGCGCACCTCGTCCTTGAACAGCGTGCGCAGCGGCTCGACGAGCTCGAACTCCAGGTCCTCCGGCAGCCCACCGACGTTGTGGTGGGACTTGATGTTCGCGGTGCCGGTGCCGCCACCGGACTCGACGACGTCGGGGTACAGCGTGCCCTGCACGAGGAACTGCACCTTCTCGCCCTGGGCTGCGGCGTCACCGATGATGTCGAGCTCGGCCTGCTCGAAGACGCGGATGAACTCGCGGCCGATGATCTTGCGCTTCTCCTCGGGGTCGCTGACCCCCTCGAGCGCGTCCAGGAATCGTTTCTGAGCGTTGACCACGTGCAGGTCGACACCCGTCGCGGCGACGAAGTCGCGCTCGACCTGCTCGGCCTCGCCCTTGCGCAGCAGTCCGTGGTCGACGAACACGCAGGTCAGCTGGGTGCCGATGGCGCGCTGCACCAGCGCCGCGGCCACCGCCGAGTCGACACCGCCGGACAGCCCGCAGATCGCTCGCGCGTCGCCCACCTTGGCCCGGATCGCCTCCACCTGCTCCTCGACGATGTTCACCATCGTCCAGGTCGGCCGACAGCCGGCGATCCGGTGCAGGAAGTGCTCGAGCACCACCTGGCCGTGCTCGCTGTGCAGGACCTCGGGGTGCCACTGGACCCCGGCCAGCCCGCGGTCGACGTCCTCGAAGGCCGCAACCGGAGAGCCGTCGGTCGAGGCGAGCACGGTGAAGCCGTCCGGCGCGGCCACCACCGAGTCGCCGTGGCTCATCCAGACCCGGTGCTCGACCGGCACCTCGGAGAGCAGGGTGCCCGGCTCCGACACCTCCACGGGGGTGCGGCCGTACTCCGACCGGCCCGTCCGGCGTACCTCCCCGCCCAGCGACTGGGCCATCGACTGGAAGCCGTAGCACATGCCGAAGACGGGGACCCCGGACGTGAACATGGCCGTCGGCACCTGCGGCGCGCCCGCCGCGTAGACCGACGACGGACCGCCCGAGAGGATGATCGCCTTCGGGTTCCGGGCGAGCATCTCCTCGACCGGCATCGAGTGCGGGACGATCTCGGAGTACACCCGCGCCTCACGCACGCGACGGGCGATCAGCTGGGCGTACTGGGCGCCGAAGTCGACGACGAGGACGAGGTCGTGTTCGGGGGTCACAGCCGGGAAGTCTACGGCGGAAAGATTGTTCCGAATTCTTCCGATCACCCCGTAACCCCCTCTCGCAGGGGTCGTTGAGGCAGCGGAGACCCGGAAAGCTTTCTCCCTCCCAGGCCGGGTCTTCTAGGTCCAAGCAGCTGCTGGGACTGTCCAGGGCCCGACCATCCTCCCTCCCCGGTCGGGCCCTGGATCTTTTTCGGCCTGGCTCTCCTCGGTGCCCGGACGTGACACTGCCGGGTCTCAGTCACCTGGTGACTGAAACCCGGCAGTGACCGGTCAGGAACGGGTCATGAGACCGCGACGATCGGCAGCCGGAGGGCCGCCGGCGCGTGGGCCGGGACGGCCGGGTCGTTCGGCTCGACCGGGGCGAGTTTCTCGTAGGACGACCCCAGCGGCGGCCGGGGGTCCTCCTCGCCCTTGTTCGGCCAGTAGGACATCGCCCGCTCCGCCTGGGCGGTGATCGTCAGCGACGGGTTCACCCCGAGGTTGGCCGAGATCGCCGAGCCGTCGGCGATGTGCAGCCCCGGGTAGTTGAAGACCCGCTGGTAGGCGTCCACGACCCCGTCCTCCGGCGACGTCCCGATCGTGCAGCCGCCGATGAAGTGCGCGGTCATCGGCATGTTGAACGGCTCACCGATCGAGCCACCGGCGTGACCGCCCATGAAGTCGGCCATCATCCGCACGACCTTGTTGGCGACCGGGATCCACGTCGGGTTCGGCTCGCCGTGGCCCTGGCGCGAGGTCAGGAACACCTTGTTGGTGCCCGGCACCTTGACCGGGTACGTCGTGATGGAGTTGTCGAGGGTCTGCATGACCAGCGCGATCACGGTGCGCTCGGACCAGTGCTTCAGGTCGTAGAGGTTGAACACCTCGGTCTTCTGGCTCCACAGCTCCCTGAGCCACGCCTGGAAGCGACTCGTGTCCCCGTCGCCGTCGGTGAGGACGGTCTGGAGCAGTGCCATCACGTTGCTGCCCTTGCCGTAGCGCACCGGCTCGACGTGGGTGTCCTCGTCGGGGTGGAAGCTCGACGTGATCGCGATGCCCTTGCTGTAGTCGACCTTCGTGTCCGGCGCGATCGCCCCGAGGATCGCCTCGGAGTTGGTCCGCGAGAGCACGCCCAACCGGTCCGACAGCTTCGGCAGGTGACCCTCGATCTTCATCCGGTGCAGCAGCTTCTGGGTGCCGATGGCCGCGGCAGCCATCACGACGTGCTCGGCCGAGAGCGTCCGGGTCGTCTTCGCGGTGACCCGCTTGGCCTTGGTGAACCTGAACGTGACGTCGTACCCGCCGCCGTCGCGGGGCTTGATGCGGGTCACCGTGCACAGCGGCAGCACGGACGCGCCCTTGGCCTCGGCGAGGTGGAGGTAGTTCTTCACCAGCGTGTTCTTGGAGTTGTACCGGCACCCGGTCATGCACTCCCCGCACTGACGGCAGGGGTTCCGGTCCGGGCCGGCGCCACCGAAGTAGGGGTCCGGCACGTGCTCGTCGGCCTTGGCGTTCGGCCCGCCGAAGAAGACACCGACCGGGGTCGGGTGAAAGGTGTCGCCCACGCCCAGGTCGTTGGCGACCTTCTCCATGACGTCGTCGGAGGCGGTGCGGTAGGGGTTGTCGACGACGCCGAGCATCCGCTTCGCCTGGTCGTAGTACGGCGCGAGCTCGGTCTTCCAGTCGGTGATGTCGCGCCACTGCTTGTCGCGGTAGAACGCCTCGAGCGGTTCGTACAGCGTGTTGGCGTAGACCAGCGAGCCGCCGCCGACGCCCGCGCCTGCGAGGATCAGCGAGTCGCGCACCGCGGTGATCCGCTGGATGCCGTAGCAGCCCATCGCCGGGTTGAAGAGGTACTTCTTGACGTCGAAGTTCGTGACGGCGAAGTCCTCGTCCTTGAACCGCGCACCGGCCTCGAGGACCGCGACGCGGTAGCCCTTCTCGGCCAGCCGCAGCGCGCTGACCGAGCCGCCGAAGCCCGAGCCGATGATGATGACGTCGAAGTCAAAGGCTTCCGCCTCGTTGTGGGTCACGTGCGGGTCACTTCCTGCCGAGCTTGGACATGAGGCGGACGGAGGTGGTCATGAACTTCGCGTACTGCTCGTCGCTCATGCCGAACATCGGGCCGAACCGGAGGATCTTCTGGGTGCCGACCGACTGCGACTCGGTGTAGCGCAGGATCCCCTCGGCGCCCTGCCGGCGGCCCATGCCGGACTCGCGCATCCCACCCATCGGGGAGTCGATGCTCGCGAAGGTGGCTCCGAACGCCTCGTTGACGTTCACGGTGCCGCACTTGACCTGCTTGGCGATCTCGCGCCCCCGCTTGGTGTCCCGGGTGTAGATCGAGGCGTTGAGGCCGTACTCGCCGTCGTTGGCGCGGGCGATCGCGTCCGCCTCGTCGTTGAAGCGGTAGACCGCGATGACCGGCCCGAAGCTCTCGTCGGCGAAGCACTGCATGCCGGGCTGGACGTTCTCCAGCACCGTCGGCTCGTAGAAGTAGGGGCCGAGGTCCGGTCGGGCACGCCCGCCGGTCAGCACCCGGGCGCCCTTGGCCCTGGCGTCCTCGACGTGCTCCACCACCGTGTCCAGCTGGTCCTGCGAGATCAGCGAGCCCATGTCGACGCCCCACTCGGTGGTGGCGCCGAGGCTCATCGCGTTGACGCGGTCGACGAACTTCTGCATGAACCGGTCGTAGACCTGGTCGGCGACGAACATCCGCTCCATCGACACGCACAGCTGGCCGGCGTTGGAGAACGCCGCGCGTACGGCGCCCTCGGCCGCCCGGTCCAGGTCGGCGTCGCGGAGGATCAGGATGGGGTTCTTGCCGCCGAGCTCGAGCGAGCAGCCGATGAGCCGCTCCGCGCACTGCTTGGCGATCAGCTTGCCGGTCGAGGTGGAGCCGGTGAAGCAGATGTAGTCGGCGCGGCCGATGATCTCGCTGCCGAGCACCCGGCCGGGGCCGGCGACGACCTGCCAGAGGTCCTCGGGGAAGCCCGCCTCCCGGAGCAGCTCGACCCCGAGCAGCGCTGTGAGCATCGTCTGTGCGTCCGGCTTGCAGACGACCGCGTTGCCGGCCTTGAGCGCGGGCAGGCCGTCGCACAGCGCCATCGTGAAGGGGTAGTTCCACGGCGAGATGATCCCGACGACACCCTTGGGGATCCGGTTCACCTCGACGTGGGTGAGCCCCGGGACCACGCCGGCGACCCGCTTGGTGCCGAGGTGGCGGTTGCCGGTGCGGGCGTAGTAGCGGGCGGTCAGCGCGATGTGCAGCGGCTCGTCGAACGCGTGCTTGCGAGCCTTGCCGGACTCCCAGCAGATCATGTCCATGATCTCGTCCTGGCGCTCCAGGACGATGTCGTGGAGGCGCATGAACAGCGCCTCACGCTCCTTCAGCGTCGTGCGGGCCCACGTCGCCTGCGCCTTGCGGGCGCGGCGGAAAGCCTCCTCCACGTCCTGCGCGCTCGACTGCGGGATGTCGCCGAGCGGCTGCCCGGTGATCTGCGAGACCGAGCGGACGCTCTCCCCGCTGGTCGCCCGGACGAGTCCCGTGAGCCTGCGGACCAGCGCCTGGTCGATGGCGTAGGACGCCTTCGGGTCGTGGTCGGGGTCGAGGATGTCGGTTGCGGCAGAACTGGCACCAGCGCCAGTTCCGGACGGCTCGGCGGGCTCGGGAGTCGCATTCATATACCGATGGTATGTGAAGTCGGCCCTCCCGGCTACCCCCCGGTAGCACCGTCAGCTCCCGAGGACGTCCCGCGACTTGATCCGGGCCTCGTCGGCCTCCTGGTCGGTCAGCTGCGCCTGGCTCTGCCGCTCGGCCTCGACCCGCCTGAGGTAGTGGTCGACCTCCTTGTCGACCGTCGCCTCGTCCCAGCCCAGCGGACCGGCCATCAGCTCGGCAGCCGGCCGGGCGGCGCCGGTCCCCCGGTCGAACGTCTCGATCGAGATGCGCGTGCGCCGCGTCAGCACGTCGTCGAGGTGGCGGGCGCCCTCGTGGGTGACGGCATAGACGACCTCCGCCCTGAGGTAGTCCTCGGCGCCGGCCAGCGGCTTGCCGAGCGACGGGTCCTCGGCCATCAGCGCAAGCAGCTCGTCGACGAGGTCGCCGAAGCGGCCCAGCAGGTGCTCGATCCGGGCCCGGTGCACGCCGGCACGCCTGGCAAGGGTGTCGCTCTGGTTCCGCCGGGTCTCGTAGCCCTCGGCGCCGAGCAGCGGCACCCGCTCGGTGATGCTCGGCGGGATCCGCCCACCGATGGAGTGCGCGGCCGCGTCGACCGCGTCCCTCGCCATCACCCGGTAGGTCGTGTACTTGCCGCCGGCCACCAGCACCAGTCCCGGGACCGGGGTGACGACCATGTGCTCGCGCGAGATCCGGCTGGTGGGTTCGGACTCCCCGGACAGCAGCGGCCGGAGCCCGGCGTACACGCCCTCGACGTCCTCCGGGCCCAGCGGCTCACGGAGCACGCCGTTGACCTGGCCGAGGAGGTACTCGATGTCGGCCTTGGACGCCGCCGGGTGGGCCTTGTCGAGGTCCCACGGCGTGTCGGTGGTGCCGATGATCCAGTGCCGGCCCCAGGGGATCACGAACAGCACCGACTTCTCGGTGCGCAGGATGATGCCGGACTCCGACCGGATCCGGTCGCGAGGGACGACCAGATGGATGCCCTTGCTGGCCTGCACGTTGAGCGTCCCGCGACCGCCGACCATCTCCTGGATGTCGTCGGTCCACACGCCGGCGGCGTTGAGCACGACCCGCGCGCGGACGGAGATCTCGCGGCCCGTCTCGAGGTCGGTGGCCGTGACCCCGGTGACCCGCCCGCCCTCGCGGACGAAGCCGGTGACGCGGGTGCGGGTTGCGACGTGCGCGCCGTGGTGGGCGGCGGTCCGGGCGACCAGCATGGTGTGCCGGGCGTCGTCGACCTGGCAGTCGTAGTACTGCACCGCGCCGGTAAGCGAGCCCGGCTTGAGGTCCGGTGCGATCGCCAGCGCCTTGCGCTTGGTCAGGTGGCGGTGGAGCGGCACCCCCATGTCGTACTTGCCCGCGATCGCCAGGGAGTCGTAGAGCGCCAGCCCCGCACCGACGTACGGGCGCTCCCAGTGGTGGGTCAGCGGGTAGAGGAACGGCACCGGGCGCACCAGGTGCGGAGCCAGCCTGGTGAGCAGCAGCCCGCGCTCCTGCAGCGCCTCGCGGACCAGGCCGAAGTCGTACATCTCCAGGTAGCGCAGCCCGCCGTGGATCAGCTTGCTCGACCGGGACGACGTGCCGGAGGCGAGGTCGCGCTGCTCGATGAGCCCGGTCGACAGCCCGCGGGTGACCGCGTCGAGGGCGATGCCGGCGCCGGTGACGCCGCCGCCCACGACGAGGACGTCGACCTCCTGGTCCGCAAGCGCGTCCAGGGCTGCGGCCCTGCTCCCCGGGCTCAGCGGCGTGGTCATGGGCCCAGTCTCGCAGCCTCAGCCAGGCCGGCCGTCCCTACTGGACGACGACCTCGACGCGCTGGAACTCCTTGAGCTCGGTGTAGCCGGTCATCGCCATCGCCCGCCGCAGCGCCCCGACCAGGTTCATCGTGCCGTCGGCGGTGGTCGACGGGCCGAAGAGGATGTCCTCGAGGCTGCCGGCGGTGCCGATCTGGATCCGCTCGCCGCGCGGGAGCTTGTGGTGCCAGGCCTCGGAGCCCCAGTGGAAACCACGTCCAGGAGCCTCGGTCGCCCTCGCGAGCGGCGAGCCGATCATCACCGCGTCCGCGCCGCAGGCGATGGCCTTGGACAGGTCCCCGGACCTGCCGATCGAGCCGTCGGCGATCACGTGGACGTAGCGACCACCGGACTCGTCGAGGTAGTCGCGCCGCGCCGCGGCGACGTCCGCCACCGCGCTGGCCATCGGTACGGCGACACCGAGAACCGTCCGGGTGGTGTGCGCAGCGCCGCCACCGAAGCCCACGAGCACGCCGGCAGCACCGGTCCGCATGAGGTGCAGGGCCGCCTGGTACGTCGCACAGCCACCGACGATCACCGGCACGTCGAGCTCGTAGATGAACTCCTTGAGGTTCAGCGGCTCGGCCTGCCCGGAGACGTGCTCCGCCGACACCGTCGTACCCCGGATCACGAACATGTCGACGCCGGCGTCGACGACCGTCTTGGCGAACTCCTTGGTCCGCTGGGGCGACAGGCTGCCGGCGACCGTGATGCCCTCCGAGCGCATCTCCTTGAGCCGCTGGGTGATCAGCTCCGGCTTGATCGGCTCGACGTAGATCTCCTGCATCCGCCGGGTGGCGGCGCCGTCGTCGAGGGACGCCACCTCGGCCAGCAGGTTCGACGGGTCCTCGTAGCGGGTCCAGAGCCCCTCGAGGTCCAGCACGCCGAGGCCGCCGTGCCGGCCGAACTCGACCGCGGTGGCCGGCGACATGACCGAGTCCATGGGGGCGGCGAGCACCGGGATGTCGAAGCGGTAGGCGTCGATCTGCCAGGCCGTCGAGACCTCCTCGGGGTCACGCGTACGCCGCGAGGGGACGATCGCGATGTCGTCGAAGGAGTACGCCCGACGACCTCTCTTGGCACGGCCGATCTCGATGTCTTGCACGGTCGAACCCTACCGTCCGACGTGTCTGCACCCGGCGGCCCACGAGCGTCACTAGCCTGCGGCTGTGAACGGGTTCCTCATCGCGTCGCTGCTCCTGCTCCTCGTCGCCGCCGGCCTGTTCTGGGGCGCGTGGTCCTCGGGACAGCGGCACAAGCACCTCTCCTCGACGGACTCGGTGGACCTCGGCACCTTGCGCGAGCTGCACCGAGCCGCGACCGATGCTGCCGGCCCGGGCGCCTTTCGTCAGGTCGTCGACATCGAGGGCACGGCGCAGCCTGGACCGGACGGCCCGCTCGAGGCGCCGCTGAGCGGCGCCGAGTGCGTGTGGCACAAGCACTCGGTCGTGCGGAAGGACCAGGTCGTCGAGCTCGAGGACGGCAAGCGGGTCACCCGCAACCGCGAGGAGACCGAGTCCGACCACACCACGGAGACGCCGTTCGTCGTCCGTGACGCCACGGGAGAGGTGGAGGTGGTGCCGTCCCGCGCGGTGGACCGCGCCGAGCAGTCCGTCGACGACTTCGTGAGGGCGGGGTTGGAGAGGCATGGCAGCTTCGGCAATCGCGGCAGGACCATCGGCCGCAAGCGGTGCGAGTGGCTGCTGCGGCCAGGCACACGCATCTTCGTGCACGGCGAGGCGGTCGACCGCGGGGGGGCGCTGGTCATCGTCGAGCCGGAGGGCAAGGACAAGCTGCTGGTGTCGACCCGCTCGGAGGCCGAGGTGCTGGCCGGTGCAGCCTCGGGCCACAAGTGGATGCGGATCGGCGCGATCGCGTCGGCGG
>CADCUK010000028.1 GCA_902805865.1 uncultured Nocardioidaceae bacterium
GCGGCCCAGGTAGGGGACCCGGGCCCCGACCCGCACCCCTCGCGCGGCGGCCGACTCGCACACCGCACGCATCACCTCGGTGTCGCCCGCGTGGAAGCCGCACGCGACGTTGGCGGAGGTGACCACCTCGAGCAGCGCCGCGTCGTCGGTGATCCCCTCGCCCAGGTCGGCGTTCAGGTCGACGACGCGGGCCGGCGACGCACCCTCGGTTGGTCCCTGCATGTGCCTGATTGTGCCCACGTAGGGTCAGCGCATGGCCGAGACCGACTCCCCACCGACCGCAGACCGGCGTCCGATCGAGCGCACCCACCACGGCGACACCTTCGTCGACGACTACGAGTGGCTGCGCGACAAGGAGTCACCGGACACGCTGGCCTACCTGGAGGCCGAGAACGCCTACACGCAGGCCCGGACCAGCCACCTCGAGCCACTGCGGGACCAGATCTTCGAGGAGATCAGGAGCCGGACCCAGGAGACCGACCTCTCGGTCCCGGTGCGCCTCGGGGACCACTGGTACTACAGCCGCACGATCGAGGGGAAGCAGTACGGCCTGAGCTGCCGACGCCCCGTCGCGGGTCCCGACGACTGGGTCCCGCAGCTCCTCGACGCCGATGAGCCGGCTCCCGACGAGCAGGTGCTGCTCGACCTCAACGCGCTCGCCGAGGGCCACGACTTCTTCTCGCTCGGTGCGAGCTCGGTCAGCCCGGACGGGCGGCTGCTGGCGTTCAGCACCGACACCGCCGGTGACGAGCGTTTCCTCCTGCAGGTCAAGGACCTCACCACCGGCGAGCTCCTCCCGGACCAGGTCCCCGGCACGTCGTACGGCGCGACCTGGGACCTCACCGGGAGCCATCTCTTCTACACGACCGTCGACGACGCCTGGCGTGCCGACAAGATCTGGCGGCACCGTCTCGGCACCGACCCGGCCGAGGACGTCACCGTGCACCACGAGACCGACGAGCGGTTCTGGGTCTCGGTCGGTCGCACCCGCAGCGACCGCTTCCTCCTCATCGGCGCCGGCAGCAAGGTCACCAGCGAGTACCGCATCCTCGACGCCACCGACCCGACCGGCGAGTTCCGCGTCGTCGCTCCTCGCCGGCAGGGCGTGGAGTACGGCGTCGAGCACGCCGTCATCGGGGGGACCGACGTGCTCCTCGTGCTCCACAACGACGGCGCGGAGAACTTCGAGCTCGCCCGCACGCCGGTGGACGCCACCAGCCACGAGCAGTGGGAGCCGTTCATCGCCCACGACCCGGCGGTGCGCCTCGAGGACGTCGACGCGTTCGCCGCCCACCTCGTGGTCAGCCAGCGCAGCGAGGGGCTGACCCAGCTCCGCGTCCTGGCGCTCGGACAGGACGGTGTCGAGTCCGACGAGCTGCTGGCGATGGAGCACCCGATCTACACCGTCGGCCTCGGCGGGAACCCGGAGTTCGAGCAGCCGACGATCCGCTTCGGCTACACGACGATGGCGACGCCGGGGTCGGTGCACCAGGTCGACCTGCGCACCGGTGAGCGCACGCTGCTCAAGCAGACGCCGGTGCTCAGCCACCCGGTGCTCGGCGAGTTCGACCCGGAGGCCTACGAGCAGCACCGGGAGTGGGCGACCGCCGAGGACGGCACGCAGGTGCCGATCTCGATCGTGGTGCCCAAGGACGCCCCACGGGACGGCAGCACGCCGCTGGTCCTCTACGGGTACGGCGCCTACGAGACGTCGATCGACCCGTACTTCACGATCTCCCGGCTGTCGCTGCTGGACCGCGGCATGGGGTTCGCGATCGCCCACGTCCGCGGCGGCGGGGAGCTCGGCCGGCACTGGTACGACCAGGGCAAGATGCTGGCGAAGAGCAACACGTTCACCGACTTCGTGGCCTGCGCCCGGCACCTGGCCGAAACCGGGTGGACGTCGGCCGACCGTCTCGTCGCCGAGGGCGGCAGCGCCGGCGGCCTGCTCATGGGTGCTGTCGCCAACCTCGCACCGGAGGCGTTCGCCGGCATCGTGGCCGACGTGCCGTTCGTCGACGCGCTGACCACGATCCTCGACCCCGAGCTCCCGCTGACGGTGGTGGAGTGGGAGGAGTGGGGCAACCCGCTCGAGGACCCCGAGGTGTACGCGTACATGAAGTCCTACGCGCCGTACGAGAACGTCGAGGCCAAGCGCTACCCGCCGATCCTCGCCGAGACGTCGCTCAACGACACGCGCGTGCTCTACGTCGAGCCGGCGAAGTGGGTGGCCCGGCTGCGGGCCACCGCGACCAACGGTGACGACGTGCTGCTGAAGACCGAGATGGCGGCCGGCCACGGCGGTGTCAGCGGGCGCTACAACGCCTGGCGGGACCGTGCGTTCTCCTACGCGTGGGTGCTGGACCGCGTCGGCCTCGGCAGCTGACTGAGCGAGCCGCTGACGACGGCCGCTGCACAATGTTTGCCCGCCACCGGTTGAGCGGCCGTTGAGGGCTCCCTGAAAGTTCCCTGAGATCACCCCGATCCGGCAACTTTTTGCGGTTTTCCCGCGTCGGAACTAGTGAAGGCGCGCATGCAGACGGGGAATCTGGGCATCGGTTCCGACGTTGTCACTCATGGGCGTGACACCGGTTATGTCGCACCTTGCGAGGGAAAGGTTCAGGACGTGGCAGCAACAACTTCTCAGCAGCGTGAGATCGAGGGTCGGGACAGCGTTGGTCTGTACCTCGACGAGATCGCGCGCACCCCGCTGCTCGACGCGATCACCGAGGTCGAGCTCGCCAAGACGATCGAGGCCGGCCTGCTCGCCGAGCACCTCCTCGCCACCGGCCGCATCGGCCGCAAGAAGGGCGGCGCGCCCAAGTGGGCGACCCAGGAGGAGCTCGAGTGGATGGCTGAGCAGGGCCGCGAGGCCGTGCAGCAGTTCATCACCGCCAACCTGCGGCTGGTCGTCTCGATCGCCCGCAAGTACGGCCGCAGCCAGATGCCGATGCTGGACCTGGTCCAGGAGGGCAACACCGGCCTGATCCGGGCAGTCGAGAAGTTCGACTACACCAAGGGCTTCAAGTTCTCGACGTACGCCACCTGGTGGGTGCGTCAGGCCATCACCCGCGGCATCGCCCAGCAGGCGCGCGTCGTACGGCTCCCGGTGCACGTGGTCGAGGAGATCAACCAGGTCAACGCGGCCCGCCGCACCCTCGAGCGCCAGCTGGGGCACGACCCCGAGCCCGAGGACATCGCCACCGAGCTCGGCATGGACGTCGAGCGGGTCATCGACCTGCTGACCTGGGCTCGTGACCACGTGAGCCTGGACACACCGGTCGACGAGGACGGCGACACCTCGCTGGGCGACCTGATCGCCCAGGAGACCGCGCCGGGCCCGGACGCGAACTTCATCGACGTGGAGTACCGCGACCGGCTCAGCCACCTCGTGGAGCGGCTCGACGACCGCGCGGCCGACATCATCCGCGCTCGCTACGGGCTCGTCGACGGTCGGGTGCACAAGCTCGCCGACATCGGCGCGAAGCACGGCATCTCCGCCGAGCGTGTGCGTCAGCTGGAGCGGGAGGCGCTGCAGAAGCTGCGGACGCTCGCCGACCCGGACATCGCCGCCTGACGGTCCCGAGCACGTCCCACAGCTGGCCTCATCCCTCCGGGGATGGGGCCAGCTCTGCGTAGACCTCCTGCACGCGCCGGCGGAGCTCCTCCAGGGTGCCGGTGTTCTCCACGACGTACGTCGCCAGGGCCAGCCGGTCCTCTCGCGACGCCTGGGCTGCCATCCGCGACTCGGCGTCCTCGCGGGACCAGCCGCGGTCCTCCACCATCCGGGTGAGCTGCAGCTCGGGCGGGGCGTCGACCACGATGACGGCGTCAAAGGACTCCGCGCGGCCGGACTCGGCCAGGAGCGGGATGTCGTGGACGACGACGGCGCCCTCCGGGGCCTCCGCCTCGAGGCGGGTGATCTCCTCGAACACCAGGGGATGGACGATGGCCTCGAGCCGCTTCCGAGCGGCCTCGTCGGCGAACACGATCCGTCCGACGGCCGGCCGGTCCAGCTCCCCGGACTCCGTGAGGACCCCGGGACCGAACTCCTCGACGACGGCGGCCAGCCCCGGCGTCCCGGGCGCCACCACATCGCGGGCGAGCTGGTCCGCGTCCATGACGACTGCTCCCAGCTCGCGCAGCACCGCGGACACGGTGCTCTTGCCGGAGGCGATCCCTCCGGTCAGCCCAACCCTCACGTGGATCTCGATTCTGTCGGCGACCGGTGCGATCATCCCAGCATGGTGGGACAGCTGACGCAGTACTTCGTCGCCGCGACGCTCGACGGGTTCATCGCCGACGAGGACGACAACCTCGACTGGCTGCTGTCGATGCCGGGCGGGGACGACGAGGCCAACCCCTACTCGAGGTTCATCGAGGAGGTGGGGGCGGTCGCGATGGGAGCCGCGACCTACGAGTGGGTCCTGGCGCACGACGACGGACCGTGGCCCTACGACCAGCCGACGTGGGTGTTCACCCACCGGGAGCTCCCGGTCCGGGACGGGTCGGACATCCGCTTCACCAGCGCTCCGGTTCCTGACGTGCATGCCGAGATGCTGGCCGCGGCGGGGACACGGAACGTCTGGCTCGTCGGTGGGGGCGACCTTGTGGGCCAGTTCCTCGACCACGACCTGCTCGACGAGATCTGGCTCGGTCTGACCCCGGTGGTGCTGGGCAGCGGCAAGCCGCTCCTCCCCCGGCGACGGACCGCGCCGATGCGCCTGCTCTCGGTGACACCGTCGCCTGCCGACACGTTCGTGCACCTGCGCTACTCCCTGCGCTGAGGGGGCTTCCGGACACCGCGGCTCAGGCGTCGAAGTCGACGGCCACCTCGTCGGTGCTCGGCAGTGCCTGACAGGTGAGCACGAACCCCTGGGCGACCTCGTCGTCCTCCAGCGCGTAGTTGCGGCGCATCTCCACCTCACCCGAGACCACCCGGGCGCGGCAGGTCCCACAGACCCCGCCCCGGCAGGCGAACGGGACGTCGGGACGCGACTCCTGCGCCGCCTCGAGCACCGTGATCGAGCGCGGGCTGTCGACCTGCGTGGTCAGGCCGTCGAGGGTGAACGAGAGCTTGCAGGTCTCACCCGGCCGCATCTCCTCGGCGTGCACCACCGGGGGCGGGGGCTCGTCGACGTGGAACAGCTCGGTGTGCACCCGGTCGCGGGGCACACCGAGCCGGTCCAGGACCGCGCGGTGCTCGGTCACCATCACGACCGGTCCGCACAGCCAGTAGCCGTCCACCGCGTGCCAGGGCACCAGGGCGCGCAGGATCGTCTCCAGCCGCTCGCCGTCGAGCCGGCCGCTGAACAGCTCGACGTCCCTCGGCTCGCGGGACAGCACGTGGGCCAGGTCGAACCGGTCGGGATACCTGTTCTTCAGGTCGGCGAGCTCCTCGAGGAACATCGCGGTGGCGGTGCGCCGGTTGCCGTACAGCAGGGTGACGTGGGCGTCCGGCGTCGCGAGCAGCGAGGCGGCGATCGACAGCAACGGCGTGATGCCGGACCCGGCACCGACGAGCACGTGCCGGCCACCCACGGCGGGGTCGATCGTGAACCGCCCCTCGGGTCGTTGGGCTTCTACCAGGTCGCCCGGCTCGGCCTCGTCCACCAGCCAGGCGGAGAACACCCCGCCCGGGATCTTCCTGACGCCGATCCGCAGGGGCTCTCCGGCGGCGGCGCAGATCGAGTAGCTCCGCCGGTGCTCGACGCCGTCGACGGTGCGGCGCACGTTGAGGTGCTCACCGGGCTTGAACGACATCTGCTCGGTCAGGTCGTCGGGCACGGCCAGGGTCACCGCGACGGCGTCGTCGCACAGCCGGTCCACCGCCGCGATCCGCAGCGGGTGGAAGGTGCGGCTCACAGCTCCTTCACCTTGTCGAACGGCTCGGCACAGCTGGAGCAGGCGTGCTGCGAGGTGCAGGCGCTCGCCCCGAACCGGGACACGACCCGGGTGTCGGTCGAGCCGCACCGTGGGCACGCCGGGTCCGGCGGCCGGTCGAGGAGCTGCAGCGTCACCGTCCGGGCGCCGACCGGCGACGGCGGCGCGATGCCGTGCTCGTGCAACGCCCGTCGGCCCTCCTCGGTGATCCAGTCGGTGGTCCACGCCGGCGACAGGGTCGTACGGATCTCCGCATCGGGGAAGCCGGCCGCGGCCAGCGCCAGCCGCAGGTCGGCCTTCATCGTCACCAGCGCGGGGCAGCCGGTGTAGGTCGGGGTGATCGTGACCACCGCCCGGTCGTCGTCGAGCTCGACCGACCGCAGCACCCCGAGGTCGGCGAGCGTGAGCATCGGCAGCTCGGGGTCGACGACCGACTCGGCCGCCTGTCGCGCCCGTGCCGTGAGTGTCGGTTCGGGTCCCGTCACTGTCACCACCTGCCCGCCGGGTGTGCTCGTGCCAGCTCCTGCATCTCCGCGAGCAACGGCTCGAGCCACTCGGTGTGCCGACCGTCCCGGCCTCCGGGACCGGCGCCCGCGCTGTCACCGTTGCCGGCAGGGGCCCCCTTCGGCTCGGGCACTCCCGCCGCCGCGAGGACCTGGTCCAGGACCGCGCGGGTCGAGGACCACACCGCCCGGGGATCGGCCGAGCCGCCCGACGGCAGCAGCGCGGAGGAGACGTCGTCCGCACGGCCCAGCTCGTCGAGGTAGGGCCAGGTCGAGGCGATCGCGTCCAGGGTCCGTCTGCGGGACTCGTCGGTGCCGCCGGCGAGCGTCACCAGCCACCTCGCGGCGTAGTCACGGTGGTAGTGCACCTCCTTGACGGCCTTCGCCGCCACCGCCGCGAGGACCGGGTCGACGGAGCCCTCGAGCGCCTCGAGCAGCGCCAACCGCCAGGCGGCGAACGCGAACAGCCGCACGATCGCGGTCGCGAAGTCCGTGTCGGGCAGCTCGACCAGGTGGACGCAGCGGAACTCCGCCGGGTCCCGGAAGAACGCGAGCCGGTCCTCCGCCGGCACCGGCGAACCGTCCGGGAGGGCAGGCACCGAGGAGGGGTCGGCCGCCGCGGCTCGCGCGTAGAGCAGCCGGGTCTGGCCGAGCAGGTCGAGCGCGACGTTCGCGAGCGCCACCTCCTCCTCGAGCTCGGGAGCACGTGTGCACCACTGGATGAGCCGCTGCGCCATCACCAGCGAGTCGTCCCCGAGCACCAGGCAGTACGCCGCGAGCCTGCCGCCGTCGATCCCAGGAGGGACGGAGGCGTCGATGCCGGCGAGCGGGTCGTCGAACCCGGTCCCGAAGGCCCAGCGGGCGTCGGAGTCGGCCTCGACCAGGCCGGAGTAGGCGTTCTCGTGGTCGGTCATCACATGTGGGGGACGTCTTCGGCGACGTCGTAGAAGGTCGGGTGGCGGTAGATCTTGTCGCCGCTCGGCTCGAAGAAGGAGTCCTTCTCGTCGGGGCTGGAAGCGGTGATCGACGCGGAGGGCACCACCCAGATGCTGACGCCCTCGTTGCGGCGGGTGTAGACGTCGCGGGCGTGCCGCAGCGCCATCTCGTCGTCGGCGGCGTGGATCGACCCGACGTGCACGTGGTTGAGCCCCCGCTTGCTGCGCACGAACACCTCGTACGGCGGCCACTCCGCCTTCACGTCGCCGGCGGTCTCGAGGCTCACGCGGTTCGCTCCTCGACCACCGGGTGCGCCTGCTTCTGTGCGTACGCCGCAGCCGCTGCCCGCACCCACTCACCGTCCTCGTGCGCCTGCGTCCGGCGCGCGACCCGCTCGTCGTTGCAGGCCCCCTCGCCGCGGATCACCCTCGAGAGCTCGTCCCAGTCCGGCTCGCCGAAGTCGTAGTGGCCACGCTCCTCGTTCCAGGCGAGCTCCGGGTCGGGCAGGGTGACGCCGAGCACCTCCGCCTGCGGGACGCTCATGTCGACGAACCGCTGACGCAGCTCGTCGTTGCTGTGCCGCTTGATCCCCCACGCCATCGACTGCGCGCTGTTCGGCGAGGCGTCGTCGGGCGGCCCGAACATCATCAGCGACGGCCACCACCAACGGTCGACCGACTCCTGCACCATCGCCCGCTGCTCGTCGGTGCCGGTC
Source organism: uncultured Nocardioidaceae bacterium (assembly GCA_902805865.1). GTDB lineage: Bacteria > Actinomycetota > Actinomycetes > Propionibacteriales > Nocardioidaceae > Marmoricola_A. The sequence goes on from CADCUK010000028.1 coordinate 8,038, forward strand.
ATCATCGTCATCAGCAGCTCGAACCCCTGCCGCTGGTGGAACGACTCCTCCTTGCAGACCCGGATCATCGCCCGTGCGTACGGACCGTAGGAGCTGCGGCACAGCGGCACCTGGTTGCAGATGGCGGCCCCGTCGACCAGCCAGCCGATCGTGCCCACGTCGGCGTACGAGAGCGTGGGGTAGTTGAAGATCGAGGAGTACTTCTGCCGACGGTCGATGAGCTGCTCGGTGAGGTCCTGCCGGTCGACGCCGAGCGTCTCGGCCGCCGAGTAGAGGTAGATGCCGTGCCCCGCCTCGTCCTGCACCTTCGCGACCAGGATCGCCTTGCGGCGCAGCGACGGTGCGCTCGCCAGCCACGTGCCCTCGGGCTGCATGCCGATGATCTCGGAGTGGGCGTGCTGGGCGATCTGCCGCACGAGCGTGCGGCGGTAGCCGTCCGGCATCCAGTCGCGCGGCTCGATCCGCTGCTCGTGCCCGATCGTGCGCTCGAAGTGCTGCTGCTCGGTCTGCTTAGTCTGCTCGGTCTGCACCGTCACTGTCCCTCGTCTCCGGCGGCGGGTCGCGCCCCCTGGCTCAGGTCTGCTGGCGGCCGGAGGGTGATCCGACTCACAGCCATCCTAGGTCGGCCAGGATGGTGCCGTGACCACCCCGTTCGACCTCCCGCCCGGCGAGCGGGTGGCGCTGCTCGTCCCCGGGTCGACGGCGTACGTCGAGGTGGTCATCGGCCTGCTCGACGCAGGGGTCGTCCCGGTGCCGCTCGACCCAGGGCTGACGGCACGCGAGCGCGAGGTCGTGCTGGCGCACGTGCGCCCGGCCGCCGTCGTCGACGACCCCGCCGAGCTGCGCGGTCTCGCGTCGGCCGTGACGATCACCGGGGCGACACTCCCCCGGGCCCGGCCCATGCACCTGACCTCGGGCACCACCGGGTCGGCCAAGGGCGTCTGGTCAGGCGTCCTCGACGACGTCGCTGCGCGAGCCCTCGTCGACGAGGAGCGGGAGGCCTGGGGCTTCGGCCCCACCGACGTGCACCTGGTGATGAGCCCCCTGCACCACTCGGCGCCCCTGCGGTTCGCGATCGGCACGCTGCTGGCCGGCGGACGGCTCGTGGTGCCTGGTCCGTTCGACGCCGCCACGGTCACCCGGGCGATCGTCGAGCACCGCCCGACCACGACCTTCTGCGTGCCCACGCACCTCCAACGTCTCTTCGCCACCTGGGGCGAGGACGAGCCCTCTGACCTCAACGGCTTCCGGCTCCTCGCGCACGCCGGAGCAGCCTGTCCTCCGCCGGTGAAGCGTCGGCTGCTCGACCTCTTCGCTCCAGGCACGACGTGGGAGTTCTACGGCGCCACCGAGGGCCAGTTCACCGCGTGCCGGAGCGAGGAGTGGCTGGAGCGCCCGGGCACGGTGGGCCGCGCACGTCCCGGCCGCACCCTCGACGTCGATCCGGACGGCACGGTCTGGTGCACGGTCCCCGAGCATGCCCGCTTCACCTACTTCGAGGACCCGGTGAAGACGGCAGAGGCCTGGCGGACCACCGAGCGGGGTCCGGCGTTCACCGTCGGCGACCTCGGCCGGCTCGACGAGGACGGGTACCTCTACCTCGACGGACGCCGGGAGGACCTGATCATCTCCGGCGGGGTCAACGTCTACCCCGCGGAGGTCGAGGGCGTCCTCGCCGGGCACCCGGGCGTGCGGGAGGTGGCGGTGGTCGGCGTGCCCGACCCGGAGTGGGGTGCCCGGGTCTGCGCCGCGGTCGTCGGCACCGCGACGGAGCAGGAGCTGCGCGCCCTCGCCCGGGACTCCCTGGCCGGACCCAAGCGGCCGAAGGAGTACCGCTTCCTGACCGGACTGCCCCACACGGCGACCGGCAAGGTCCGGCGCCGGGACCTGGCTGCCGGCTGAACCCCGATCGGGTCAGCCCGGCTCGCCGATCCCCAGCTCGCCGAGCGCTCCGGCCACCGACGTCGCGATCTTGAGCTCGCCGCTGGCACTGGGATGGAGCCCGTCGTAGCTGTCGGCACCGGGGAGCGTGGGATCGGGCACGAACCCGTCGTCGGCGCGAGCCACGACGACCCGCTCGTCGTCGGTGTCGAGCTCCTCGGCCAGGGCGTCGCCGCGGTCGTCGAGCTCGAGCGCGCCGTCGACGGTGACCACCGGCACGTGGACGACGACGACGTCGATGCCCGGCGCCGCCCCGCGCAGCTCTGCGACCGTCCGCCGCATGGAGCCCTCCACCTCCTCGGGGGAGGCGCCGTGCCGGAGGTCGTTGACCCCGAGCTCGACGACCACCACGTCGGGCACGTAGACGCGCCCCAGGGTCCCGGGCGAGTAGGCCGGCTCGGCGAGCGTGGTGCCCCACCGGGATGCGTGGTCGCTGTCGAACAGTGGGTCCTGGTAGCCGCGGCTCCCGCTGTGGAGGTCGTTCGCAGGGCCCACGAAGTCGACGCCACGCTCTCCGGCCGCCTGCAGCTGGCGCCACAACCGGTACCGCCAGGTCCAGTCGCCGTCCCGGCCGTGGGTGATCGAGTCGCCGAAGAGCATCACCTTCGTCGCGCCCTCCGCCGGATCGGCGGAGCAGCTCGACAGCAGCTGGGCCGTCACCAAGGGCATCGCGACGAGAGCGGTGACCAGGCGTCGGAGCGCAGCACTGGTCATCCTCCTAACGCTAGGCCTCGCGAGCCCTCAGCGCCGGGGGCGATGGTCCCCACCGGCGTAGTCCGATCGGGTGGAAAAAACGAGCAGGCAGCCACCGTCGGTGACTGCCTGCTCGACGTGCGTCGGCTCGACCGATCAGGCAGTGCCGCCGGTGAGCTTGTCGCGCAGGGCCTGCAGGGCCTCGTCGCTGGCGAGCGAGCCGCCCTCGGGCTCCTCCGGAGCCTCGGAGGAGTACGACGTGGCCTCGCCGGCCTCCGCCTCCGCCTTCTTGGCCTCGGCCTGCTGCTTGACGTGCGCCTCCCAGCGGGCGTGCGCCTCGGCGTACTGCTTCTCCCAGGCCTCACGCTGCGTGTCGTAGCCCTCGAGCCACTCGCCCGTCTCCGGGTCGAAGCCCTCGGGGTAGATGTAGTTGCCCTGGTCGTCGTACGTCGCCGCCATGCCGTAGAGGGTCGGGTCGAACTCCTCGACCTCCGAGGCGGTGGCCGTCTCGTTGGCCTGCTTCAGCGACAGCGAGATCCGGCGACGCTCGAGGTCGATGTCGATGATCTTGACCATGACGTCGTCGTTGACCTGGACGACCTGCTCGGGGATCTCGACGTGACGCC
>CADCUK010000029.1 GCA_902805865.1 uncultured Nocardioidaceae bacterium
GGCGGGGCTGCCCGCGACCGCCGTGCTCACGCCGCTGCTCCCCGTCGAGGAGCTCGTCGCGAGGAACGGAGACCGGCCTGCTGACGAGCGGGTCCCTGACGACGTGCTGGTTCGTCAGCGGCACCGCCGCTCACTGCTGTCGGCCGAGCTGCTGCTCGAGGAGGGCTTCGTCGAGGTGCACGAGCCGCTGAGCTAGCCGGCCACGGGCTCACCGAAGTACTCGCAGCGACCCCACAGACCGGCCTCGGCCGACCGGGCCTTGCCCTCGGCCCGCCGCAGCTCGTCGATGTACCTGTCGTTCGGCTCGTACAGCACGGCACGCGCGTGCCCGGAGGCCACCAGCTCGAGGTTCACGAACCGTCCGGACTCGTCCCACACGTAGAGCAGCGTCCGGTCGTACTGGTCGAGCAGCTCCCGGTCCGGGGCGACCCAGACCTCGCTCCCGAGCGGGACCAGGCGAGCGAGGGCCGCGCTCGCGCGCTCGGCATGGCACTCGACCGGTGATCCCGGCGCCACGCTCTCCGGGGTGTCGATCTCGAGCAGGCGCACGGTCGTGTCCTCCGCGGCCGGCAGCAGCTCGGCCCCGTCGATCCCGCGCGCCCGCAGGGCGTCGCCGTCGACGTGGTCGACGACCACCGCTCGTTCGGCGTCTCCCGGCACCCCGTCGGGGCGGGGTGCTCCGCCACCGGAGCCGCTCCCCGCGCCAGGCGTGCCGACGCCGAGGCGGACCACGATCAGCGCTGCGATGACCAGCAGCGCAAGCACCGCGACGGCCACCTTGTACCCGAGCACGCCGCCATCCTGACGCACCCGAGGCGAGGTGCCACGGAGCACCCGGTGTGACCCATCTGGCATCTCGGCCGGGGAATGGCGCACCGGTGCGGGTCGCTGTACCCCACGTGATGCTTTCAACTTCAACTTTCCGTGCCCCTCGTCGTCTCTCCGTCGCCGGCCTCGCCCTCGCCGCGCTCGCGCTCAGCGCCTGCGGCTCGTCGGGCGACTCCTCCGAGGACGCCGCCGCTGCCTCGCTGCAGTCCGTCAAGGACGAGGGCGTCCTCGTCGTCGGGACCGAGGGGACCTATCCCCCGTTCACCTACCACGAGAACGGCAACGGTGACCTCACCGGCTACGACGTCGAGGTCGCCGAGGCGGTCGGCGAGGAGCTCGGCGTCGAGGTGCAGTTCGAGGAGACCCAGTGGGACGCGATCTTCGCGGGGCTCGAGGCCGGCCGGTTCGACATGATCGCCAACCAGGTGTCGATCACCCCTGAGCGCGAGGCCGAGTACGTGTTCTCCTTGCCGTACACCTTCAGCAAGGGTGTCGTCGTCGTCAACGAGGGCGACAGCAGCATCGGCTCCTTCGAGGACCTCGAGGGGAAGACGACCGCGCAGTCGCTCACCAGCAACTGGTACGAGCTCGCCGAGCAGAGCGGCGCGAACATCGAGAACGTCGAGGGCTGGGCACAGGCAGTGGCGCTGCTGCAGCAGGGGCGCGTCGACGCGACCGTGAACGACGAGCTGACCTTCCTGGACTACCAGAACACCGAGGGTGACACCAGCCTCGAGATCGCGGTCACCACCGAGGAGCAGGCGCGCAACGCGTTCGCCTTCCGCACCGGGGGTGACGACCTTGCTGAGGCCGTCGACGCCGCGCTCGAGAAGCTGCGCAAGGACGGGACGCTCGCCGAGATCTCCGAGAAGTACTTCGGCGCCGACGTCTCCAGCTGAGCGCGCTGCTCACTCGACTCTGCTGCCTGACCTGCTGCCTGACCTGACGGGGGACCTATGGACTGGGAGCTTGTCCGCACCTCGCTCGGACCGATCGTCCGCGGCGCGGTGCTGGGCACGATCCCGCTGACGTTGGCGTCGTTCGCCCTGGGGCTGGCGCTCGCGCTGGCGGTGGCCCTGATGCGGCTCAGCCACATCAGGGTCGTCTCTGGCCTCGCGCGGGCGTACATCTCGGTGATCCGCGGCACCCCGCTGCTCGTCCAGCTGTTCGTGATCTTCTACGGCCTACCGTCGGTGGGGCTGACGATCAGCCCGTGGCCGAGCGCGATCATCGCGTTCTCCATGAACGTGGGCGGCTACGGCGCCGAGATCATCCGCGCCGCGATCCTGTCGGTGCCCAAGGGTCAGTGGGAGGCGGCGCACATGGTCGGGATGCCGCGAGCGCTGGCACTCCGCCGGATCATCCTGCCGCAGGCCGCACGGGTGTCGGTCCCGCCGCTGTCCAACACGTTCATCAGCCTGGTCAAGGACACCTCCCTGGCGTCCTTGATCCTGGTGACCGAGCTCTTCCGCGAGGCACAGCAGATCGCCGCAGTGAGCCAGGAGTTCATGGTCCTGTACGTCGAGGCAGCCGCCGTGTACTGGGTGGTCTGCCTGTTCTTGTCGACCGCACAATCACTGCTCGAGAGGAGGCTGGACCGCTATGTCGCCCACTGAGCCAGGTGTCGGCGCGCCGTTGCTGGCCGTGCACGGCCTCCGCAAGTCCTTCGGGGACAACGAGGTGCTGCGCGGGATCGACCTCGAGGTCCGCCGCGGCCAGGTCGTCGCGCTGGTCGGCCCGTCCGGCTCGGGCAAGACCACGGTCCTGCGCTCGCTGAACTCCCTCGAGATCCCCGACGGCGGCGGGATCACGGTCGGCGACGACCTCGTCGTCGACTTCGACCGTCCGGTGGGCAAGCGCCAGCTCAACCTGCTCCGCGACCGCAGCGCGATGGTCTTCCAGCACTACAACCTCTTCCCGCACATGACCGTGCTGCAGAACGTCATCGAGGGCCCGGTCCACGTCCGCAAGCAGCCCAAGGCGGACGCGGTCGCCGAGGCCGAGCGGCTGCTCCAGCGGGTGGGGCTGGCCGACAAGCGCGACGCCTACCCGTTCCAGCTCTCCGGTGGGCAGCAGCAGCGGGTCGGCATCGTCCGGGCGCTGGCCATGCGGCCCCAGGTGCTGCTCTTCGACGAGCCGACCTCGGCCCTCGACCCCGAGCTCGTCGGCGACGTGCTGGCGGTGATCAAGGAGCTCTCCGACGAGGGCTGGACGATGGTGATCGTCACCCACGAGCTCGCGTTCGCCCGAGAGGTCGCCGACGAGGTCGTGTTCATGGACCAGGGGCTCGTCGTCGAGCGGGGCGCCCCCGAGGTCGTGCTGGGTTCGCCCCAGCACGACCGCACCCGCCAGTTCGTGCGCAGGCTCCAGCAGCGCTTCTGATCAAGCACGGTGCTCGGGGTTCGGGTTGTCCGGCTGGGACAGGTCCCAGTTGGACGTGACGTTGCCGTACGCCGGGATGCCGCCCGAGTCCTTGAGCCGCCGCGCGGTGTGCAGCATGTTCCAGGCGGCGAAGACCGTGTTCCTGGTCGTCCAGTGGTTGCGCGCGCCGCGGTTGTCGTCGAGGTACGACGGACCGGGACCCGCCTCACCGTTCCAGTACGCATCGGACTGCGGCGGGACCGTGAACCCGATGTGGGACAGGGCGTAGATCATCTGCGCGGCACAGTGCTTGCCGCCGTCCTCGTTGCCGGTGACCAGGACGCCACCGACCTTGCCGTAGTAGGACCACTGCCCGACGCTGTTCAAGTCGGCCGACCAGCCGTACAACCGCTCGATCGCGAGCCTGGTCATCGACGACTGGTCCCCCAGCCAGATCGGCGTCGCCAGCACCAGGATGTCCGCGGGCACGACGAGCCGCCTGTAGAGATCCGGCCAGTCGTCGACCTCCCACCCCTGCTCCCGCATGTCCGGGTAGACCCCCGGCGGGATCCTGTTGTCGACCAGGCGGACCACGTCGACCTGGGCACCGACGCCCTCGAAGATGTGCGTCGCGATCGACACCAGACCGTCGGTGTGGCTGGGCTCCGGGCTGCGCTTGAGCGTGCCGTTGAGGACCACGGCACGCAGGTCGCTGAAGTCGGTCGGGTTGTCCCGGATCTCCGAGTCGATGTATCGCTGGACGTTGTCGGGCAGCATGCACTTCTCCCTCGTGGTCATGTCGGCGCTCCCGCCACTATCGCGGGTCATGTCCCATCAAGGACGGGACGGTGCTCCCAGGCGCCCGGGACACCACGCCGCGGCCCTCAGGGCTTGAGGATCAGCCGGATCGGGCTGCCCTCCTTGCGCTCGAGCCGCTCGACGGCCAGCGCCGCGTCACTGAGCGGGAGCACGTCGCTGACCGAACCGCTCAGGTCCAGCCGGCCACGGCTCACGAGCTTCACCAGCTGCTCGATGTGCTCGGGACGGGAGCCGTAGGAGCCCAGCACCCGTTGCTGCATGTAGCTGAAGAACGTGTCGTGCGGCAGCGTCACCGACGCGTTGGCGAGCCCCACGAGGACCAGTCGGCCGAACTGGCCGAGCACGCCGAACGCCTGGTCCCGCACCGGGCTGGCGCCGGCGAAGTCGAATGCGACGTCCAGCCCCTTGGCGTCGGTCGCTGCCATCACCGCGTCCCGGAACGCTGGGTCCGCAGGGTCCAGGGCCAGGTCGGCGCCGAGGGAGGTCGCCCGCTCCCGCGCGGCCTCGACCGGGTCGATGGCGATGATCGGTGCGGCACCGATGAGGCGCAGGAGCTGCACCGCGTGGGCGCCGAGCCCGCCGACGCCCCACACGGCGACGGCCTCGCCGGGTCGGGTCCCGGCGGTCTCGCTCACCGCCGCCCAGGGTGTCGACACGGCGTCGGGGATGATGCAGGCCTGCTCGAACGGGAGGTCGTCAGGGATGACCACCACGGTGTCCTTGCGGGCCAGCGCGAGCTCGGCCCAGCCTCCGTCGTAGTCCACGCCCCGGGTCAGGATCGTGCCGTCCCTGGTCTGCTCCCCGGCCTGCAGCAGCACGCGCTGCCCCTCCACGAGGCCGTCGACGCCGGGACCGAGCGCCTCGATGGTGCCTGCGACCTCGTGCCCGAGCGTGACCTCGTCGCCGGGGAGGTGGACCGGGCTGAGGGTGCCGTCGATGAGGTGGACGTCGGAGAGGCAGACACCGGCCGCCTCGACCTTGATCCGCACCTGGCCGTGCCCGGGGTCCGGGACCGGCACCTCCCGCAGCTCGAAGGTCCTGGTCGTGACGTTCAGCCGGCCGGCCAGCATCTGGGTCATGCGCGCTCCTTGTCGGTGACGGTGCTCGAAGTAATGGAGTCCTCGGCGACGGCCCTGTGGGCCCTGCCCATGGCGTGCCGCAACGCTAGTCGACCAATCCGCTGCCGCAGCTGACCAATCCGCTGCGGCAGCGGGGCCGAACACTGGTCGGGCGAGGCGCCATGGGTACACGTGCCGTCCTAGGGCGCCTCGCCCGCCTACGCTCTCGAGGGCGTCAGGAGGACGCAGCCAGCCGGCGACGTCGCCGGCCTTCACGGACCCCGCGCACGCCCTCTCCGGTGACGAACCGAGCAGCAGCGGTCGCCGCGTGCAGCTTCGGGTCCGGATCGCGGCCATCACCGAGACGGCCGATCTGGTGCTCGTACCACTCCGACTCCCCCGCGAGCCCCAGCACCGACGGCAGTGCGTACGACGGCAGCGGCCGCCCGTCCTCACCGGCCAGCAGCTTGCGCGGCAGGTCGGGGTCGAGCGCGAGCGGCCGGCCCATCCCGACGAGGTCGATCGCGCCGCTGTCGAGCAGCGCCGTCATCGCCGTACGCGTCCGGATGCCGCCGGTCAGCATGATCGGCACCGCGCCGCCCGCCGCGGAGCTGGCAGCCTGCCGCGCACGGGTCGCGAAGGCCGCGAAGTACGCCTCCTTGACGCTCCCTGCCTCCGACGCGTCCGAGGCGCCCGCGAGCCCGAGCAGTGCCGGGCTCTCGTAGGTGCCGCCGGAGATCTCGACGAGGTCGACACCCTCGTCGGCGAGGAGTCGTACGACGTGCTCGGCGTCGTCCTCGGTGAAGCCACCGTGGCGGAAGTCCGACGAGTTCAGCTTGACCGCGACCGTGAACCCGGGGCCGGTGGCCGACCGGCAGGCGCGGACCGACTCCAGCAGCGCACGTGCACGTCCGGGGACGTCGCCGCCCCACTCGTCGGTGCGGCGGTTGGTCCGCGGGGAGAGGAACTGCGCCAGGAGGTACCCGTGCGCGGAGTGCACCTGCACGCCCTCGAACCCGGCCTGCTCGACCATCGCGGCGGCCGAGCCGAACCGCCCGACGATCCAGCGGATCTCGTCAGTGGTCAGCTCGCGCGGCTTGCCGAACAGTCCCAGCATCGACACCGCGTCGCCGGCGCTCGGCGCTACGGGCTTGCTGGTGATGAACCGGTTGGTCTGCCGCCCGGGGTGGCCGAGCTGCGCCAGGACGGGCGTGGAGCCGGTCGCCTTGCGGACCCGCGCCAGCCGGTCGATGTCGAGGTGGCGGTCGGCGACGATGTTCCGCGACCGCTCCAGGTAGCGACGGTCGACCATGAGGTTGCCCATGATCAGCAGCCCGGCGCCGCCCTCGGCCCACCGGCGGTAGGCCCGCTCGTGACGCACCGTCGCCTGGTTGTCGGCGTCGGCGAGGTTCTCCGTCATCGGCGCCTTCACGATGCGGTTCGCCAGCACGAGCCCGCTCGGGAGGGTCAGCTTGTCGTCCAGGCCAGGCCTGTTCTGGGGGTCGGGCACGCGGGTCAGCCTCGCACGTCCCGACCGACCAGCCCTGCCAGGTCTCGCCACCAGGACAGCCGGTCGACGCGGCCGTCGTAGTCGCGCCGCTGGTTGGCTCCGCTCGTGCCCGGCAGCACGAAGACGTCGGCCTTGTCGATCGCCCACGACGTCGGGCCGAGCCCTGGCTTGCGGTGGCCCAGCGCCCGCGCCGCCTTGGCCGCGACGTCCTTGCTGGTGAACGCGAGCCAGTCCGGCTGCCACGTCTCGACCTTGGCGACGAGGTCGTCGATGTCGACGCGCGGCGGGTTCCACCGCCCGACGAGGTCGGTGAGGCCGAGCCCGTGCTCGACGATCTGGGTGTCCTCCTCGGGCCGCAGCTGACGTTCCGTCAGCCCGCTCCGGTGCAGCATCGCCCAGAAGTTGTTGCCTCGCGACGCGTAGTAGTGGTCGCGGGTCTTCGTGCTCTCGGCGCCGGCGAGGCCGCAGAAGACGATGAGCGGCTCGGGTCCGACGATGTCGGGCAGCACCTCCATGATCTCAGAGGTGGTCCGGGACGATCAGCGCGTCCGGGTCGGTGCGGGGCGGCAGGTGCTCGAGCGCCGTGCGCACCAGCGCGACGCGTGCCGCGACGACGACCTTGCGGCGCAGCTTGCCGCCCTCCTCGCCGAGCTTCGCCTCGACGGTCTCCAGGATCTGCTGGTCCGTGAAGGACGGACGGGTGCCGGACTCGACCTCGACGTCCGGAAGCGCCACCAGCACCGGCAGGATCTGGTCACCGAGCGAGTCGAGCATCGAGAAGCGCTGGAACTTCGTCATCCCGTTCCACACCGTGTCGATGTCGGCCCGTCCCTTGCGGACGTCCTTGCTCTGCGCGGCCAGCACCGTCTTGGCGGCTCCGGTCAGCGCGGCGGTCAGCTCGTGTTCGGTGAAGCGCATGCGCCCAGCATGCCCCTCAGCATGCCGTCCGCCCCGATCGGGTATGACGGGACGGTGCCGTCAAGAACCCCTGCGCCCCAGAGAACCCTCCAAGCCCTCGGCCTGACCAGCCGCGCCACCGGCGTACCCGACGTCGCTGCCCTCCCCCGCGCCGAGCGCTCGCCCTCGTGGCGCAAGCTCGCAGCGGAGGCGACGTCGCCGCTGGAGGCGGTCCGGCTGCCTGGGGCGGTCAGGCGGTTGCGGTCGATGCCGCGCGGCGACGGCCACGTCGTCATCGACATCCCCGGGTGGCAGGCGCCGGAGGCGAGCGGGCTTCCGTTGCGCCGCTACCTGTCCTGGCTCGGGTACGACGCCCGCGGCTGGACCTTCGGCAAGAACCTCGGGGACCCGACCCGGGACGCGGGTCGGCTGACCGCGTCGGTGACGGCGATCGTCAAGGAGTCCGGCCGCCCCGTGTCGCTGGTGGGCTGGAGCCTCGGCGGCGTCATCGCCCGGGAGGTAGCGAGGCGGAGGCCGGAGCTGGTGCGCCGGGTCATCACCTACGGCACGCCGGTGATCGGCGGTCCGACCTACACCGCGGTCGCCGGGCAGTACGCCCACGAGGTGCGCTCGCACATCTCCCGGGTCGCCGAGGAGCTCGACGCCCAGCGCCCGATCAAGCGGCCGATCACCGTGATCTACAGCCGCCGGGACGGCATCGTCGCTTGGCCGGCGTGCCTCGACCGCACCTCCGCCGACGTCGAGCACGTCGAGGTCCGTTCCACCCACGTCGGGATGGGCGTCGACCCGGACGTGTGGGCGGTCGTCGCCGAGCGGTTGGCCCGGCCCGTCTAGCTGCAGACCGCCTCGCCTGGCTGGAGACCGCCTCGTCCGGCTACCGGCCGCGCTGCTGGGTGCGGGACCGCCAGGCGGCCCAGGCGCCCGTGCACCACAGCGCCCAGATCACCAGCAGCGGCTGGAAGAACAGCCGCACCAGCCGGCTCCGGTCGGTCTCGAGACCGAACGCGTCCGAGCCGGTGACGTACTGCGAGACGTTGCCGGGGAAGACCGCGACGAAGAACGCCGCCACGACCCAGCCCACCACCACCTGGTGCCTGCCGACGACCAGCGCGGCGCCGAGGACGATCTCGACGACGCCCGAGCCCAGCACCACCAGCTCCGCGTCGAGCCAGGCCCACCGGGTCAACCACTCGGGCACCTGGCCGTAGAACTCCTCGGTGTTCACGAAGTGGCCGACCCCCGCGACGAGCAGCGCGAGCCCGAGCAGCACGCGGCCCGCGACTCTCACGGACGCGCCGGCATCACAAGTCTCGGTGAGCGTCGTCCTCGGTGGGCAGGTTGTCGCTGCGGCGCAGGTTGAGCAGCGCGAGGACCAGCCCACCCCACAGGATCACCATCGCCACCACCATCATCACGATCGCCTCGAAGCTCATCGCACGGTCCCCTTCGTGGTCGTGATGGTGTCCTGCTGCGGGAGGGTCAGCGCATCAGGGTCCCGCCAACGCGACCTTGCTGCCAGGAAGCCGAACACGATCACGGCCGCAGCAGCGCCCCACCCGAAGGTCAGCAGCATCCAGGTCGGGTAGCCCTCGTACGGCGTCTTGATGTTGTCGATCAGCTCCCGCACCAGGATGTAGACCAGCGCGATCGGCGTGACGACCGAGATCAGCGCGATCCACCACTTGCCGAGCGGGATCGAGCCGGTGCGGTCCATGTGGCCGGCCAGCGTCGGCAGCGCCCGGACCACCCAGGCGATCACGACCATGCTCACCACCGCGACAAGCAGGATCCCGAAACGGTTGATGAAGTGGTCGACGATGTCGAGGACGTAGACCCCGCTCGTGGTCGAGAAGAACATCAGGCTGAGGATCGCGGACGGGATCGTGACCGCGAGCGCGGCGCCGCGCCGGGTCATGTCGAACTTGTCGCGAACCGCGGAGACGACGACCTCCAGCACCGAGATCAACGACGTCAGGCCGGCGAAGACCAGCGAGCCGAAGAACAGCACGCCGATCAACGCACCGGCAGGTGCCTCGCTGATGATCGCCGGGAACGCGACGAACGCCAGCCCGAGCCCTTCAGCCGCGACCTCGTCGACCGCGACGTTGTTGGCCTGCGCCATGAAGCCAAGGGCCGCGAAGACACCGATCCCGGCGAGCAGCTCGAAGCCAGAGTTGGCGAAACCGACCACGAGCCCCGAGCCCGTCATGTCGGTCTTGCGGCCGACGTACGACGCGTAGGTGATCATGATCCCGAAGCCGACCGACAGCGAGAAGAAGATCTGGCCGAAGGCCGCTGCCCACACCCCCGCGTCGGTGAGCGCGCTCCAGTTGGGCGTGAACAGCGCGTCGAGCCCCTCACCCGCGCCGGGCAGGAACAGCGACCGCACGACGAGTGCGGCGAACGCCAGGAACAGGACCGGGATGAAGACCACGTTCGTGGCCCCGATGCCCTTCTGCACACCGAGGACCATGACGACGAGGACGGCCAGCCACACCAGTGCGAGCGGGATGAGCACACCCATCACGACGGTGGCATCGACCCCGGGTTCGCCGGCCTGCAGGAACTCACCGAAGAGAAATCCTTCGGGGTCGTCGCCCCAGGCCTCGTTGAGCGAGAAGAACGTGTAGCGCAGCGCCCAGGCGATGACCGCCGCGTAGTACACCGCGATCATGAAGCAGATCCCGACCTGCCACCACCCGAGCCCCTCGGCGCCCTTGCTCAGCCGCGCGAACGACAAGGGAGCGGAACCCCGGTTGCGGTGGCCCAGGGCGTAGTCCAGGAGCAGGAACGGGATGCCCGCCGCCAGCAAGGCGATCAGGTACGGGACGAGGAACGAGCCGCCGCCGTTCTCGTAGGCGACGTACGGGAACCGCCAGATGTTGCCCAGCCCGACGGCCGACCCGATCGCCGCCAGCATGAAGACCTTGCGCGACGAGAATGCTCCCCGCTTCGCCTCTGCCTCTTCGTGGACCGTCGTGCTCATGCGACCTCCTGGGACGTCATGCCGATGGCCCAGGACCTTAGTCCTTCCCATCGCTCCGGGGCGAGGTCACCCCTCGGCCTTGAGCACGACGTCCCAGGTCGCTCCGTCGTCGGTGGACTCGTAGATCCGGGTCTCCGTGGCGGCGTGCCACCGTCCGGGGATCACGTCGAGTGCTGTGACGACGCCGTCGATCTTGCCGACGTCCTGCCAGTCCGACTCGCCGTCCGCGCTCACCACGACGGTCCCGTCCGCGGCGACACCGACGAGTGGCCCGTCGGGCTCCCAGTCGATCGCGTTGAGTGGCGGCGCGTCGTACACCGGGCTGAGCTCGGCACCATCGGTGGACCGCAGCAGCTGACCTCCGGCGGCGGTCGCGTAGACCGAGTCAGGGTCGTCGGGGTCGACTGCCAGGTCGAACAACGGCAGCAGCTGGGAGATGACGTCCCACCGCTGCCGGTCCTCGGTGACCATCAACGCCCGCGAGGTCGCGTCGTAGGCGTAGGTCTTGTCGCCGACGGGCTCGATCGAGTGCAGGTCCGCCTCGCCGGTCAGCGAGACCGGCTCCCAGGTCTCGCCGGCATCGGTGGACTCGATGAGCCCGAGGCTCGGCGGCCGGTTCTCGTCCGGGTCGGGGTGACCGCTGCCGAGGAAGTGCCCCTCGCCGACGACCGCGAAGCCCATCGTGTCCTGCTGCCGGTCGGCCACCAGCTCGCGCTCGCCGTCCTCGACCCGGAACACCCCGAAGTGCGCGGCGACGTAGAGCGTGTCGTCG
>CADCUK010000030.1 GCA_902805865.1 uncultured Nocardioidaceae bacterium
TGGCCGACGAGCACGAGCGGCTCGTCCGGCGCCAGCGCATCGATGACCGTGTGGAGGTCGCGACCCAGCTGGTCGATCGTCGCGTTCTCCTTCTCCGAACGCCCGCTCCGGCCGTGGGAGCGCTGGTCGTAGAACACCATCCGCCGCTTCCCGCGGAAGGCGAGACGCTGGAAGTGCCAGCAGTCGGAGGTGAGCGCGAAGCCGTGCACGAACACGACCGTCGCCCGGTTCCCGGGGTCGGCGACGGAGTCGTACGGCGCGACCTCGTCGACCTCGGCGTGCAGCAGCAACCCGTCGTCGGCCTTCACCTCCTGGACGTCGCCACGCACACTCCCGAACGGCTGGGGGTCGTCCGGGACGCTTCGCCGACGGCGGCTCAGCACGATCCCGCCGGCCGCCGCCGCCGCTGCGGCTCCGCCCACGACGACTCGCCCCACCAGCCCTGCCTTGCTCATCAGCCCGCCACCCCGCCGACGTGGCTGCGGGCGAACCGCCCACCGATCCGCGTGACGATCTCGTAGGAGATCGTGCCGCACGCCTGCGCCCAGTCCTCCGCCGTCGGCTCTCCGCCGGCACCGGGACCGAAGAGGACGGCGGTGTCCCCGACCGACACCGGGTCGTCACCGACGTCGACGACGAGCTGGTCCATGCACACCCGGCCGGCAACCCGGCGCGTGCGCCCGCCCACGAGCAGCTCTGCTCTCGAGGACGCGCTCCGCAGGATGCCCTCGCCGTAGCCGACCGGCACCACCGCCAGCGTCGTCTCCCGGTCCGTGACGTAGGTGTGCCCGTAGGAGACGCCGGAGCCCGCAGGCACCTGCTTGACGACCGCGACCTGGGCACGTGCGGTCATCGCCGGCACGAGGCCGAGGTCGGCGGAGCTCTGCTGCTGGGGCACCGGCGACAGCCCGTAGGCCGCCAGGCCGCAGCGCACCAGGTCGAGCCGGGCGCTGGGGCGGGTCAGCGCGGCAGCGGAGTTCGCGAGGTGCCGCACCTCGGGAGCGAGCCCGGCGGCCTCGGCCACCTTCACCGCCTGGGTGAAGGCCGCCTCCTGCTGGTCGTTGGCCGGGTGCTCCGGCTCGTCGCTGCAGGCGAAGTGCGACCAGACACCGGTGACCCGGACGTGACCGGCTCGCTCCGCCTCGGCGGCCGCGCGCACCACACCGGGCCAGTCGGCCTCGACCGCGCCGCCGCGTCCGAGACCGGTGTCGACCTTGAGCTGGAGCCGCGCGGCCCTGCCGGCCTCCGCTGCCGCTGCGCTGATCTCGTCGACCTCGGCGACGCTGTAGGCGGTGACGTCGACGTCGGCCTCGATGGCGGGCAGGTAGTCCTCACCCGGCACCCCGAGCCAGCAGAGGAGCCGTCCGGTGTCCCCCGCCGCCCTCAACGCCAGGGCCTCGTCGAGCACGGCGACGCCGAGCCACTCGGCTCCCGCATCTCGAGCGGTCCGGGCCACCTCGACCATCCCGTGTCCGTAGCCGTCGGCCTTCACCACCACCATCAGGGCGGCCGGTGCGACCGCCGCCTTGAGCGTGTGGACGTTGGACCTGATCGCGTCGAGGTCGACGACGATCTCGGCCCGGGCGCGCGGAGACGGCAGGTCCCGGGGTCCAGGGGTCATCCACTCATCGTGTCAGAGTGCCTCATCCTCGGCCCAGGAGCCTCGCGCACACCTCCGGGATCGCCCGGGCGACCTCACCTGCCGTGACCGGGCCGTCGGGGCGCACCATCGCCGCTGCCGCTCCGTGCACCCACGAGCCGACGCTGGCGGCGTCGAAGGGGTCGAGCCCGGCGGCCAGCAGCGCCCCGACCAGACCGCCGAGGACGTCCCCGGCGCCCGCGGTGGCCAGCCACGGCGGCCCGACCGTGGTGGCGCGGACCCTTCCGTCGGGGTGCACGGTCAACGTGTGCCGGTTCTTCAGCAGCACCACCGCGCCGTACCTCTCCGCTGCGGCGGCGGCGTGGCGGAGCTGGTCCTGCTCGACCTGCTCGCGCTCGACGCCGAGCATCCGGGCCAGCTCGCCGGCGTGCGGGGTGAGCACGGCGGGCACGCCCGGCGGTCCGTCCAGGGCGGCCAGGGCGTCGGCGTCGACGACGAGCGGCACCCCGTCGGCACGAGCAGCCGCCAGCTGCTCCTCGGCGGAGCTGCCACCACCCGAGCCGACGACCCACGACTGCACGCGGCCGGCGCCGACGACGACCTCGGGGTGCGCGGCCTGCACGAGGTCGGCGACGCCGGCGCCGGGTCCCGGCTCCGGCCCCTTCTCCGGCGGCACGAACCGCACCATGCCCGCGAGCCCGCTCGCGGCGCCGGCGACGCTCAGCACGGCGGCGCCGCGGTACTGCTCGGAGCCGGACCGGACCCCGACGACCCCGCGCGTGTACTTGTGCGCCGCCGGTGACGGGCGAGGCAGCAGCCGGCGGACGTCGTCCGCCTGGAGCGCCTCGACCGTCGGAGGGGGCAGCGTCAGCCCGAGGTCGACGAGGTGGACTGCGCCGCACGCCTGGGCGGCCGGGTCGACGAGGTGGGCGACCTTGTGGGTCCCGAAGGTGACGGTGACCGCCGCCTCCACGTGCGCGCCTTCGACCCGGCCGGTGTCGACGTCGACCCCGGAGGGGACGTCGACGGCGACGAACGGGGTGCCGGACAGGGCGGCGACCAGCTCGGCGGCGTCGCGCCGCAGCGGACCGGAACCCCCGATGCCGACGATGCCGTCGACGGCGACGTCGTAGGAGCCGCGTGGCTCGTCGACCACACGACCGCCGGCGGCCCTCAGCGCGGACAGGCCGGCCTCGTGGACCGCGTCCGGCTTCAGCAGGACCGCGTGCACGGTGGCTCCCCGCCGGACGAGCGCCGCACCGGCGTACAACGCGTCGCCGCCGTTGTTGCCCGCACCGACGAGGAGGAGCACCCGGGAGCCGTAGACGGTCCCGAGGAACTCGGCGACGGCGTAGGCGAGTCCGGTCGCAGCCCGCTGCATCAGCGCACCGTCGGGCGTCGCGTCCAGAAGCACCTGTTCGGCGTCGCGGACCTGCTGGACGGTGTGCGCGGACCTCATCCCCGCAACCTAACCGCCCTCGAGGACCACGAAGGCGGTCGCGATGCCGGCGTCGTGGGACAGCGACAGGTGCGCGCGGGTGACGCCGAGCCCCTCGGCGACCGCGAGGACCGAGCCGCGCAGCACCAGCGTCGGCCGTCCCGACGGCTCCGTGACCACCTCGGCGTCGTGCCAGCCCAGCCCGGTCGGCGCGCCCATCGCCTTGACGAGCGCCTCCTTGGCGGCGAAGCGGGCTGCCAGCGAGTGCGGCGGCAGCGTCCGCTCGCCGGGGGTGAAGAGCCGCTGGCGCAGCTCAGGGGTACGCCGGAGCGACGACTCGAACCTCGCGACGTCGCACACGTCGACGCCGACCCCGACGATCACCGGGGTCCCCGCGGCGAGGCAAGCGAAGCGCGTCGTCGTGGGGTGGTCATGTCACTCGACCGTGACCGACTTGGCGAGGTTGCGGGGCTGGTCGACGTCGTGGCCCTTCACGGTGGCCAGCTCGCAGGCGAACAGCTGCAGGGGGACCACGGCCGCCAGCGGCTGCAGCAGCGTCGAGGAGCGAGGGATGCGGATCAGCACGTCGGCGTACGGCTCGACCGCGTCGTCGCCTTCCTCGGCGACCACGATCGTGCGCGCACCCCGGGCCCGGATCTCCTGGATGCCGCTGATCATCTTGTCGTGCAGGAAGTCACGGCCCGGCGGTGGGACGATGCAGAAGACCGGCATGTCCTGCTCGATGAGCGCGATCGGCCCGTGCTTGAGCTCGCCGGCGGCGAACCCCTCGGCGTGGATGTAGGCGAGCTCCTTGAGCTTGAGCGCGCCCTCGAGCGCCACCGGGAAGCCGGCGTGCCGGCCGAGGAACAGCACCGACCGGGCGCCCTCCAACGACCGGGCGAGGTCGTAGACCTGGTCGGCGTTGTCGAGCATCTGCTGGATGTTCTCCGGCATGCTCTGCAGCTCGTCGACGACCGTGGCGATCTCCTCGGCGTACTTCGTGTCCCTGACCTGCGCCAGGTAGAGGCCGAGCAGGTAGCACGCGATGAGCTGGGTCATGAACCCCTTGGTCGAGGCGACCCCGATCTCCGGGCCGGCGTGGGTGTAGATCACCGCGTCGGACTCGCGCGGGATCGTGGAGCCGTTGGTGTTGCAGATCGCCAGGACCTTCGAGCGCTGCTCGCGGGCGTGCCGGATCGCCATCAGCGTGTCCGCGGTCTCCCCCGACTGGCTGATCGCGACGACGAGCGTGTCCCGGGTGAGGATCGGGTCGCGGTAGCGGAACTCGTGGGCCAGCTCGACCTCGCACGGGATCCGGGTCCAGTGCTCGATCGCGTACTTTGCGACCAGGCCGGCGTAGAACGCGGTGCCGCAGGCGGTGATGACGATCTTGTCGACGTTGCGCAGCTCGGACTCCGACATCCGCAGCTCGTCGAGCTGGAGGCGGCCGTTGTCGTCGTGCCGTCCGAGCAGCGAGTCGCGCACCGCCCGTGGCTGCTCGAAGATCTCCTTGCGCATGAACCAGTCGAAGCCGTCCTTCTCGGCGGCGGAGAGGTCCCAGTCGACGTGGTACTCGAGCCCCTTCGACGGGCTGCCGTCGAAGTCGGTCACGGTGATGTCGTCGGCCGTGATCGTCACGACCTGGTCCTGGCCGAGCTCGACGGCGTCCCGGGTGTGCTCGATGAAGGCCGCGACGTCGGAGGCGACGAAGTTCTCGCCCTCGCCCCGGCCGACGACCAGCGGCGAGTTGCGGCGGGCGGCGACGACGCGCGCCGGGTCGGCGGCATCGACGGCGACCAGCGTGAACGCGCCGTCGAGCCGGCTGCACAGCTGCTGCATCGCGGAGGTCAGGTCCGCTCCGCCGAGGACGGCACGCTCCAGCAGGTGAGCGGTGACCTCGGTGTCGGTCTCGCTGACCATGGTGTGGCCGTCCTGCTCGAGCTCCTTCCGCAGGGCGACGAAGTTCTCGATGATGCCGTTGTGCACGACCGCCACCCGGGACTCGGGGCCCCGGTGCGGGTGCGCGTTGACGTCGTTCGGCGCGCCGTGGGTGGCCCACCGGGTGTGACCGATCCCGGTCGTCGTCGCCGGCAGCGGCGTCTCCGCCAGCGCCTTGTCGAGGTTGGCGAGCTTTCCGGCGCGCTTGTCACCGACGATCGCGCCCTCGTGGACCAGCGCCACACCGGCCGAGTCATAGCCCCGGTACTCCAGTCGGCGCAGCCCCTCGACGACGACCTGCTCGGCCGACTTCTCGCCCACGTAGCCCACGATTCCGCACATAGCCCGTGAGTCTATGAGAATGTCCCGCATGGCATCCGCCCCGCAGGGTCGCTCCCCCGACCGATCGCACCCGGGCGACCGCGACACCTCGCCGTACGTCGAGCTCGACCGCAGCGCCTGGGCGGCCCTCGGGGCGGCCACCGAGCAGCCCCTGGCCGCCGACGAGGTCGAGCAGGTCCGCGGGCTCGGGGACGAGCTCGACCTCGCGGAGGTGGAGGAGGTCTACCTGCCGCTCTCCCGCCTCCTCAGCCTGTACGTCGAGAGCGCCGGCGAGCTGCACCGGGCCCAGGAGAGCTTCCTCGAGCGCGACCAGCCCCCGCGCACCCCGTTCGTGATCGGGGTCGCCGGGTCGGTGGCGGTCGGCAAGTCGACGACCGCCCGGCTGCTGCAGCAGATGCTGGCCCACTGGCCCGAGCACCCCTCGGTGGCGCTGGTGACCACCGACGGGTTCCTCTACCCCAACGCCGAGCTCGAGCGGCGCGGCATCCTGCACCGCAAGGGGTTCCCCGAGTCCTACGACCGGAAAGCCCTGCTGAGATTCGTCGTCGACATCAAGTCCGGCAAGGACGAGGTCACCGCGCCGTCGTACTCGCACCTGTTCTACGACGTCCAGCCCGACGTGCCGGTCGTGGTGAAGAGCCCGGACATCGTCGTCATCGAGGGGCTCAACGTGCTGCAACCGGCCCGCGCCCGGGAGGACGGCCGGATGGGGCTGGCGGTCAGCGACTTCTTCGACTTCTCGGTCTACGTCGACGCCGCCACCGCGGACATCCGGCGCTGGTACGTCGAGCGCTTCCTGCGTCTCCGAGGCACGGCGTTCCGCGACTCGACGTCGTACTTCCGCAAGTACGCCGACCTGTCCGAGGACGAGGCGTTCGCCGAGGCCGGGCGGATCTGGGACACCATCAACGGCCCCAACCTGGCGCAGAACATCGCCCCGACCCGTGCCCGCGCGAACCTCGTGCTCCGCAAGGCGGGCGACCACTCGGTGAGCTGGGTCCGGCTGCGCAAGATCTAGCGGGACCCGCCTGCGTCAGATCGTCTTTTCGAACTCGGCCGACCGGGCCACCGGCTCGAACCCGAAGCGCCGGTTCACGGCGATCATGTGGTCGTTGACCTCGGCGTTGTAGGTGATGACCGCGGTCAGGTCCGACTCGTGCTCCTGCAGCAGCGCCAGGTTGACGGCCTTGACGGCGAGACCGAGCCGGTGCCCGCGGTGGTCCGGGTGCACGAGCGTCCCCCACTGGTAGGCACGCCCCGGGTCGAAGCGCGGCACGGCCAGCTGGGTGTAGGCCACGACCTCCCCGGACGGGTCCTGAGCGACCGTGAAGTAGCTGGTGCGGCCGGCCTCCGCCATCATCGCCTCCTGGCTGCGGATCCGCTCCTCGTCGAAGACCTCGGGCTCGTAGTCCAGGGTTCCGGTCGGCGCCTCGGTCACGAGCATCCCCATCGCCCGACCGAAGGAGTCCAGGATCTCGTCGGGACAGCGGTCGACGAAGCTGCGCAGCGTGTAGCCCTGGTGGTGCGCGGCGGCCTCGGCGACCAGTCCGTCGAGGACCTCGGACGGCACGGGCAGCGGGCAGGCGCTCTGCACCTCGCCCAACGAGTGGGTGAACCCGTGGCTGCGGAGGAGCTCGACCCCCGGCTCCCCCGCGCCGGTCGGGCCCAGGTCGTACGGGTGGTCGACCATCGCGACCAGGTGCGTCCGTCCGCGCTCGCGACCGATCGTCTCGACGTGGCGGACCATCGTGCCGGCGTAGCCACGACGCTGGTGGTCCGGGTGCGTGTGCACGTGGAAGTCGACGTGGTCGAGGTTGTCCTTCAGCGGCAGCATCACCTGGGCGATGCAGACCGCCTCGCCGTCGACGAGCCCGCTGAGGAACAGCCGCTCGTTGCCCACTGCCGGCGCCAGCGCCGTCGCGCGCGCCTCCTCGTACATCCATGGCGTGGCGAAGGGCCGGCCGCGGGTATCCGCCTCGAGGTAGGTCGCGTGCCAGGCGCGCAGCGCGGCATCGTCCTGAGGGTCGATCCGGACGATCTCCATGCGCGTGCGCAGCTCTGCGTCGGTCATGGACCGAACGCTAGGGCGCGTCGGTTCAGAGCGCGAGGCGATTTCGCACGACGCCGGCCAGCCGCTCGGCGACCTGCTGCGCCCGGTCGGCCGACTCGGCCTCGACCATCACCCGCACCAGGGACTCGGTCCCGGAGGGGCGGAGCAGCACGCGACCGGTGCCGGCGAGCTCCTGCTCCTCCTGCGCGACCGCGGCCGCGAGCTCCTCGTCGGTGGCGGCGCGGCTCTTGTCCACGCCGGACACGTTGATCAGCACCTGCGGGAGCCGCGTCATCACCGCCGCGAGCTCCTGGAGGGACTTCCCGGTGGCCGCCATCCGGCCGAGGACCTGGAGGGCGGTGAGGATGCCGTCGCCGGTGGTGGCGTGCTGGCTGAGGATGACGTGGCCCGACTGCTCGCCGCCGAGCACGTAGCCGTGGGTGCTCATCGACTCGAGCACGTAGCGGTCGCCGACCTTGGTCTGCTCGACCTTGACCCCTTCGGCCTGCATGGCCTGGACGAAGCCGAGGTTGCTCATCACCGTGGCGACCACGGTGCCGTCGACGAGCGACCCGGCGTCCCGCAGCGCGAGCGCCAGGATCGCGAGGATCTGGTCGCCGTCCACGACGTTGCCCTCGTGGTCGACGGCCAGGCACCGGTCGGCGTCACCGTCGAGCGCGAAACCGGCGTCGGCGCCGTGCTCGAGCACGGCCGCCTGGAGGACCTCGAGGTGGGTGCTGCCGCAGCCGTCGTTGATGTTGAGCCCGTCGGGCGCCGCGCCGACCGCGACCACCTCGGCGCCGCCCCCACCGAGCGCCTCCGGGGATGCCTCGAACGCCGCCCCGTGGGCGCAGTCGACGACGACCTTCAGCCCGGCCAGCGACTCGGGAACCGTCGCGCACAGGTGCTTGGCATAGGCGTCCACCGCGGCGTCGTACGTCGAGATGCGACCGACCTTCGCCCCCGTCGGCCGGTCCCACGGCTCGCGGAGCCGGCCCTCGATCGCGTGCTCGAGGGCGTCGGGCAGCTTCACGCCGCCACGGGAGAGGAACTTGATGCCGTTGTCGGGCATCGGGTTGTGGCTCGCGGAGATCATCACGCCGAGGTCGGCGTTCAGCTCCGCGGTCAGGTGCGCCACACCAGGGGTCGGCAGGACGCCGAGACGGAGGACGTCGACACCTGCGGACGCGAGCCCGGCGACCACCGCGGCCTCGAGGAACTCACCCGAGATCCGGGTGTCCCGGCCGACGACGGCTCGTGGCCGGTGCCCTTCGAAGACACCGGCCTCGCCGAGGACGTGCGCAGCGGCGACCGACAGGTCGAGCGCGAGCTCCGCGGTCAGCAGCCCGTTGGCGAGCCCCCGCACACCATCGGTGCCGAAGACCCGCTCGCCCCCGCTGGTCCCCACCGGAGGGTCAGCGCTTGCTGTACTGAGGCGCCTTGCGGGCCTTCTTCAGACCGGCCTTCTTGCGCTCGATGACGCGCGCGTCGCGGGTCAGCAGTCCGGCCTTCTTCAGCGACGGACGGTTGGCCTCGAGGTCGATGGCGTTGAGGGCCCGGGCCACGCCGAGACGCAGCGCGCCGGCCTGACCGGTGATGCCGCCGCCGTGGATCCGGGCGATGACGTCGAAGCGACCCACCAGGTCGGTCGTCACGAAGGGCTCGTTGACGACCTGCTGGTGCAGCTTGTTGGGGAAGTAGGAGTCGAGCGGGCGACCGTTGACCGTCCACTGGCCGGTGCCGGGCACGAGGCGGACACGGGCCACGGCCTCCTTGCGACGGCCGGTGGCCGCGGCGGCGGCGATGGTCGCGGGGCGCTGCGGCGCGTCAGCCGACGGTGCGCTCTCGGAGCTGTAGGCGACGCCCTGCTCGTCGACCTCGTAGGTCTCCTCGACGTCCGTCTGCTCGGTGGTCGTGTCAGTCACGAATGAGTTCCTCGTTGCTCTGCGAAAGGGGCTGGATCAGGGTCACTGGGAGATCTGGACGATCTCGAACGGCTGGGCCTTCTGGGCCTGGTGCGGGTGCTCCGGGCCGGCGTACACCTTGAGCTTCTTGAGCATCTGGCGGCCGAGGCGGTTCTTGGGGAGCATGCCCCACACGGCCTTCTCGATCGCCCGGCGCGGGTCCTTGTCCAGCAGGTCGCCGTAGGAGGTCGCGGAGAGGCCACCGGGGTAGCCGGAGTGGCGGTAGGCCATCTTCGACACGCGCTTGTTGCCGGAGAGGGAGACCTTCTCGGCGTTCACGATGATGACGAAGTCGCCGCCGTCGACGTGCGGCGCGAACGTCGGCTTGTGCTTGCCGCGCAGCAGGTTCGCCGTCTGCACAGCAAGGCGGCCGAGCACGACGTCGGACGCGTCGATGACGTGCCACTCGCGCTGGATGTCAGCGGGCTTCGGGCTGTACGTACGCACGTTTGTTGCCTTTTCGTCGCAGTTCTTCTGGGGTGTCACGGCGGTGTCTTCACAGGAGTTCCCACCAGTGGTGGAACCTGGCCTGGCCCTCGCTGACAGGGGCTGACAGCACGGTGAAAGTCACGGTGATTGCCTGGGGGCAGCCGCGACCGTCAAGACTACCGGTGGGCCGGTCGAAGGGTCAAAACGAGCACCCCAGGGGTCGGTTTCGCTCGGCCCCCCGCAGGCAATAGGTTGGGAGACCTTCCGAGACTTGCCGTACGTCCTCCCTGCCAGTTCCGCGCCAGCCGACCCCTGCTGGCCGCCCAGTCGAAGGAGCCCGACGTGACCGACGCCCAGGCCGACACCCAGGCCAAGCCCGACGCCGAGTCCACGGCAGAGTCCTCCGCCGACTCCCTCACCGTCCGGGACAACCGGACCGGCAAGGAGTTCGACGTCCCGATCACCGACGGCACCGTCCGGGCCGCGGACTTCGGCAAGATCAAGGTCGACGAGGACCAGCCCGGTCTCGCGCTGTACGACCCCGGGTTCACCAACACCGCCGCCTGCCGCAGCGCCGTCACCTACATCGACGGCGAGGAGGGCATCCTCGAGTACCGCGGCTACCCCATCGAGCAGCTGGCCGAGAAGTCGAGCTTCCTCGAGGTGGCCTACCTGCTCATCCACGGCTCGCTGCCCACCAAGGAGCAGTACGACGCGTGGGAGCACGAGATCACCTACCACACGTTCGTGCACGAGAACGTGAAGACGTTCATGCAGGGCTTCCGCTACGACTCCCACCCCATGGGGATGCTCATGGCGTCGGTGGGCGCGCTGTCCACGTTCTACCCGGACGCCCGCAACATCAACGACCCCGACAACCGGCACATGCAGATCGTCCGGATGATCGCGAAGATGCCGACGCTCGGCGCCTGGTCGTTCCGCCACGCGCAGGGCAAGCCGTACATCTATCCCGACAACGACCTCAGCTACACCGAGAACTTCCTCTCGATGCTGTTCAAGATGAGCGAGCAGAAGTTCGAGGCCGATCCACGACTGGTGCACGCGCTCGACGTGCTGTTCATCCTGCACGCCGACCACGAGCAGAACTGCTCGACGAACGCCGTTCGCTCCGTCGGCTCCTCGCAGGTCGACCCCTACTCCGCGGTCGCGGCGGGCGTCGCGGCTCTGTACGGCCCGCTGCACGGCGGCGCCAACGAGTCGGTGCTGAAGATGCTCCGCAGGATCGGCGACAAGAGCAACATCCCGTCCTTCATCGACGGGGTGAAGGAGGGCAACGAGCGGCTGATGGGCTTCGGCCACCGGGTCTACAAGAACTACGACCCGCGGGCGAAGATCATCAAGCAGGCGGCGGACGACGTCTTCGATGTCACCG
>CADCUK010000031.1 GCA_902805865.1 uncultured Nocardioidaceae bacterium
CTCCTCAACCACTGAGACCTACGCCGCGATCCGGCTCGGCATCGACAACCGTCGCTGGTCCGGCGTGCCGTTCTACCTGCGGACCGGCAAGCGGCTCGGCCGACGGGTCACCGAGGTGGCCGTCCAGTTCAAGAAGGCGCCGCACCTGCCGTTCCACTCCGCAGCCACCGAGACCCTCACCCACAACGCGCTGGTGATCCGGGTGCAGCCCGACGAGGGCATCACGCTGAGGTTCGGGTCGAAGGTTCCCGGCACCCAGATGGAGATCCGGGACGTCAACATGGACTTCGCGTACGGCGGCAGCTTCACCGAGGCCTCACCGGAGGCGTACGAGCGGCTGATCCTCGACGTGCTCCTCGGCGAGCCACCGCTCTTCCCCCGTCACGAGGAGGTCGAGGAGTCCTGGCGGATCCTCGACCCCATCGTCGACTACTGGGCCGACCGCGGACAGCCGCAGCAGTACCCCAGCGGGACGTGGGGACCCACCTCGGCCGACGACATGCTGGCCCGTGAGGGACGCACCTGGAGGCGGGCGTGAACACCCGGATGAGCGTGCTCGAGAACACCAACTCCAGCCGCATCGCGGCGGGGCTCGTCGAGGCACGACGCTCGGCCGGCAGCCCGGCCATGGGCATGGTCCTCACCATGGTCATCGTGGTCCCCGAGGAGGACGCCGAAGCGGCGTTGTCGGCGGCCCGCGAGGCGGCCAAGGAGCACCCCTCCCGGTTGCTGGGCGTGATCCTCGGCTCGGCCAGAGGGACGTCCGACATCACCGCTGAGATCCGCGCCGGGCACGGCACCGCAGGCGAGCTGGCGCTGATCCGGCTGTCGGGCGAGGTGGCCAAGCACCCCGAGTCGGTCGTGCTGCCCCTGCTGCTGCCGGACTCCCCCGTCGTCGTCTGGTGGCCCACCATGGCGCCGGACGACCCTGCAGGGGACCCGCTGGGAGAGCTGGGCACCCGCCGGATCACCGATGCCGCCCAGGTCCCGACCGGCAAGGCGAAGGCGATGCTGGCCCAGTGCGCGTCGTACGCGCCGGGCAACACCGACCTCGCCTGGACCCGGATCACGTTGTGGCGGGCGCTGCTCGCGGCGGCGTTCGAGCAGGTGGACTCGAAGGTGACCGGTGCCAGCGTCACCGCCGAGCGGATCAGCCCGAGCGCCGACCTGCTCGGCGCCTGGCTCACGGACCGGTTGCGGGTGCCGGTGGACCGGAAGCGGTCGAACGGCCCGGGCATCACCGAGGTCACGATCAGCACGCGTGCCGGTGACATCCGGATCGCCCGGAACGACGGACGCGAGGCGACGCTGACCGTGCCTGGTCAACCTGACCGGCCCGTCGCGCTGCGCCGCCGCGAGGTTCCGGAGTTGCTCGCCGAGGAGCTGCGACGCCTCGACGCGGACGACGTCTACGCGTCCACCGTCCGCCGGCTGAACAAGCTGAGCACCAAGCAGGTCAGCACGACCAAGCAGGCCCGCCCGACCGGTCGGACCAAGAAGGGCTGAGACGTGGAACGCACGGTGCACTGCGCCGCCGACCCGGACGCGGTGGCCCGCGAGGTGGCCGACCGGGTGCTGCACCTCCTGGCGGAGGCGCAGGCCGCGCATGGCGACGCATCGGTCGTGCTGACCGGCGGCACGGTCAGCCGCACGGTGCACGCCACCTTGGCTCAGCATGCCGACGACGAGAGGGTCGACTGGTCGCGGGTCGACTTCTGGTGGGGCGACGACCGCTACGTGCCCTCCGACGACGCGGACCGCAACGCCGGCCAGGCGTGGGAGGACCTGCTGCAGGATCTCCCGGTCGACCCGGAGCGCATCCATGCCATGCCGGCCGAGGACGACGAGTACGACAGCGCCGACGCGGCCGCCTGGGCCTACGGGCAGGACCTCCGTGCGGCGGTCCCGGACGGGGCGCCCTGGTTCGACGTCCTCATGCTCGGCATCGGGCCCGACGGGCACTGTGCCTCGCTGTTCCCGGACCACGCCGAGGTCGAGTCCGACGCCGACGTCCTCGCGGTGCACGACTCCCCCAAGCCGCCGCCCACCCGCATCTCCATGGGCATGCCGACCCTGCAGCGCGCCGCTCACGTCCTCTTCGTGGCCACCGGCGAGGAGAAGGCCGACGCGGTGGCGCGCTCGGTCGACGGCGACGAGCTCACGCGGACGCCGGCTGCCGGCCCGCGAGGGCTGCGGTCGACCGAGTGGTACCTCGACGAGGCGGCCGCGGCGCAGCTGCGCGACTGATTCCGGACAGAGCTGCTCGGCTGGTCGCCGAAAGGGCCCGGATGTACGGAATGAGCCGTCAGGGAAGAAGGATCAGAAGATGATCTCGCCGCGCTTGCGGCGGTCACGCAGCGACTTCAGCGCCTCTTCGAGGATCTCGGCCGCTTCCTTGTCGCTGCGACGCTCCTTCACGTAGGCGAGGTGCGTCTTGTACGGCTCGATCTTCGGGGGTGGCGGCGGGTTGTCGGAGTCGAGGCTCGCAGGGAGGCCGCACCGAGGGCAGTCCCAGGACTCCGGGACGGTCGCCTCGACCGCGAACGTGATCTCGGACTGGTGGCGCTGCGAGCAGAAGTAGACCACCCGCTGCCGAGGAGCGGTGTCACCGCGCTCCGCCTCACCCATCGGACCTGCACCGACCCGGCTACCGCGGATCGCGCTCCCACCACCTGCCACGCTGCTGTCTCCTTGTGAACGAGCCGGCCGAGCCCTGAGGGACCGGCCCGGTGAAGTTGATCAGGCGCCGTACTTGGCCTTGAGGAGCAACCCCAGGGCGACCGTGCAGGCGAACCAGATGATGGTGGCCCCGATCGTGATGCGATCGAGGTTCTTCTCGGCGACCGACGATCCGCCGAGGCCGGTGGACATGCCGCCTCCGAACATGTCGGACAGCCCGCCGCCCCGGCCCTTGTGGAGCAGGATCAGCAGGATCATGAACAGGCTCGTGACGACGAGCAGGACGGTGAAGGCGATGATCACGGTGGGACAGCCTAACTCACGAGTGGTGGTCCAGCGACGGGACGGAGGTCAAAGCGTAGGCATGTCGTAGAAGCGGCAGATGCCGCCGAACTCCTCGTAGTCGAGGCTCGCGCCACCCACCAGGCACCCGTCGACATCGGCCTTGGCCATGATGCCGGCAACGTTCGCGGCCTTCACCGAGCCGCCGTAGAGCACCCGGACGGCCTGACCGGCCTCCTCGCCCCACACCTCGGAGACCCGGGAGCGGATCGCTGCGCAGACCTCCTGCGCGTCGTCCGGCGTGGCCACCTCGCCGGTGCCGATCGCCCACACCGGCTCGTAGGCGATCACCGAGGAGGCCACCTGCTCGGCGCTGAGGTCGGCCAGCGAACCGTCGACCTGGGCGAGCGTGTGCTCCACCTGGCGCCCCTCCTTGCGGACCTCGAGCCCCTCACCGACACAGACGATCGCCGTCATCCCCCCGGCGATCGCCTTCTTCGCCTTGGCGTTGACGACGGCGTCGGACTCGGCGTGGTACTGCCGGCGCTCGGAGTGGCCGACGACCACGTAGGAGCAGCCGAGCTTGGCGAGCATGCTCGCGGAGATCTCCCCGGTGTAGGCACCGCTGTCCTCGGTGGAGACGTCCTGCGCGCCGTACCGGATCTGCAGCTTGTCACCGTCGACGCACGTCTGGACCGTGCGGATGTCGGTGAACGGCGGCAGCACCACGACCTCCGCCTTGGCGTAGTCGTGCTTCTTGTCGGCCAGCGACGCGGCGAGCTTCTGGACGAGGACCACCGCTTCCTGGTGGTTCAGGTTCATCTTCCAGTTGCCGGCCATCAGCGGCGTGCGGGCGGACTTCGCCACAGCGGGGTCTCCTGTCGGTAGGTTCAGTCAGCGAGTACGTCGATGCCGGGGAGCTGCTTGCCCTCGAGGTACTCGAGGCTCGCGCCACCACCGGTGGAGATGTGGCCGAACGCGGCCTCGTCGAAGCCGAGCTTGCGGACCGCCGCTGCGGAGTCACCACCGCCGACCACCGACAGGCCGTCCACCTCGGTGAGCGCCTGCGCGACGGCCCTGGTGCCGGCGGAGAACGCCTCGAACTCGAAGACACCCATCGGGCCGTTCCAGAACACCGTCCGGGCGTCGGCGAGCGCCGCGGCGAACGCCTTGGCCGACTCCGGGCCGATGTCGAGCCCCATCTGGTCGGCCGGCATCGCGTCGGCGGCCACCACGGTGGCCGGGGCGTCGGCCTTGAACTCGGGCGCCACGACGATGTCGGTGGGCAGGACCAGGTCGACGCCGGAATCCTCGGCCCGCTGCAGGTACTCGCGGCAGACCTCCACCTGGTCCTCCTCGAGCAGGCTGCTGCCGACCTCGTGGCCCTGGGCCTTGAGGAACGTGAACACCATGCCGCCGCCGACGAGCAGCCGGTCGGCCTTGCCGAGCAGGTTGTCGATGACCCCGAGCTTGTCGGAGACCTTGGAGCCGCCGAGGACGACGGCGTACGGACGGTCGAGCTGCTCGGTCAGCCGCTTGAGCACGTCGACCTCGGCAGCCACCAGACCGCCCATCGCGTGCGGCAGCAGCTTCGCGACGTCGTACACGCTGGCCTGCTTGCGATGGACCACGCCGAAGCCGTCGGAGACAAAGGCGTCAGCCAGCGCGGCGAGCTCCTCGGCGAAGGCGCTCCGCTCTGCCTCGTCCTTGCTGGTCTCGCCCTTGTTGAAGCGGACGTTCTCGAGCAGCGCCACCTGCCCGTCGGCCAGTCCGTCGACGGTCGCGCGAGCAGAGTCCCCGACGGTGTCCCCGGCGAACGCGACCTCGTCGCCGAGGAGCTCGCCGAGCCGCTCGGCGACCGGTGCCAGGGAGTACTGCGGGTCAGGCTCGCCCTTCGGGCGGCCCAGGTGCGCGACGACCACGACCCGGGCGCCCTTGTCGGTCAGCTGCTGGATGGTCGGCAGGCTCGCGCGGATCCGGCCGTCGTCGGTGATCGTGCCGCCGTCGAGCGGGACGTTCAGGTCCGAGCGGACCAGCACCCGCTTGCCGCGAAGGTCGCCCAGGTCGTCGATCGTCGCCACGTCAGCGCTCAGAGGGCGTTGCCGACGTGCAGCACGAGGTCCGCCAGCCGGTTGGAGTAGCCCCACTCGTTGTCGTACCAGCCGACGACCTTGACCTGGTTGCCGATGACCTTGGTCAGCGGCGCGTCGAAGATGCACGACGCCGGGTCGGTGGTGATGTCGCTGGAGACGATCGGGTCGGTGTTGTAGCGCAGGATGCGGCCGTCCGCGGCCTTCTTCATCGCTGCGTTGACCTCGTCGACGGTGGTCTCGCGGCCGGCCTCGAAGGTGAGGTCGGTGACCGAGCCGGTCGGCACCGGGACGCGGAGCGCGTAGCCGTCGAGCTTGCCCTTGAGCTCGGGCAGGACGAGCGCGATCGCCTTGGCCGCACCGGTCGAGGTGGGCACGATGTTCGTGGCCGCGGACCGGGCCCGGCGCATGTCCTTGTGCGGGGCGTCGAGGAGGTTCTGGTCGCCGGTGTAGGCGTGGATGGTCGTCATCAGGCCGCGGACGATGCCGAACTCGTCATTGAGGACCTTCGCCATCGGGGCGAGACAGTTCGTCGTGCACGAGGCGTTGGAGATGATCGCGTGGTTCGCCGGGTCGTAGTCGCCCTCGTTGACGCCCATGACGATCGTGACGTCCTCGTTCTTGGCCGGCGCGGAGATGATGACCTTCTTCGCACCGCCCTCGATGTGCGCCTTGGCCTGGTTCGCGTCGGTGAAGAACCCGGTGGACTCGATGACGATGTCGGCACCGATCTCGCCCCACTGGAGGGCTGCGGGGTCGCGCTCGGCAAAGGCCTTGAAGGTCTGGCCCGCCGCGGTGATCTCGGTCTCGGTCGAGGAGACGTCACCGTCGAGGCGGCCGAGGATCGAGTCGTACTTGAGCAGGGTGGCGAGCGTCTGGTTGTCGGTGAGGTCGTTGACCCCGACGATCTCGATGTCGGCGCCCGAGGCCACGACGGCCCGGAAGAAGTTGCGGCCGATGCGGCCGAAGCCGTTGATGCCTACGCGAACGGTCAAGACGAGTCTCCCTTGGCGGTGGGGCTGGTGGTTCCCCCGTCCCGGGTGCGTTGGGGCGAGGCTGCACCTCGACCCTATCGCGGCGCGGGCAGGCCGATGCAGGGGCGTCGGCCTGCTCGGACGAGCCCACCGATCAGCCCCGGAAGCGGCGCTCAGTCCTCTTCGGCGAGCATGTCCGGGGTCAGGCTGGCCTCGGTGTCGGCGACGCCGAGCTCGTGGGCCTTCTTGTCGGCCATGGCCAGCAGCCGACGGATCCGGCCGGCGATCGCGTCCTTGGTCAGCACCGGTTCGTGGAGCTGGCCGAGCTCCTCGAGCGAGGCCTGCTTGTGCTCGAGCCGGAGCTGGCCGGCGAGCTTGAGGTGGTCGGGGACCTCGTCGCCGAGGATCTCCAGCGCGCGGTCCACGCGGGCACCGGCGGCCACCGCTGCTCGCGCCGAGCGGCGCAGGTTCGCGTCGTCGAAGTTTGCGAGCCGGTTGGCGGTCGCGCGCACCTCGCGGCGCATCCGGCGCTCCTCCCAGGCCATCAGCGACTCGTGGGCGCCGAGCCGGGTCAGCAGGTCCCCGATGGCGTCACCGTCGCGGATCACGACCCGGTCGACGCCGCGGACCTCGCGGGCCTTGGCGCTGATGCCGAGCCGACGGGCTGCGCCGACCAGCGCGAGCGCCGCCTCGGGACCCGGGCAGGTCACCTCCAGGGCCGAGGAACGACCGGGCTCGGTGAGGGAGCCGTGGGCGAGGAAGGCGCCCCGCCAGGCCGCGACCGCGTCGCAGTTGCCGCCGGACACGACCTGCGGCGGCAGCCCCCGGACCGGACGGCCCCGGCCGTCGAGGAGACCGGTCTGCCGGGCGAGCGCCTCACCGTCCTTGACGACGCGGACGACGTACCGGCTGTTCTTGCGGATGCCGTGGCCCTGGACCACCGACACCTCGGAGTTGTGGCCGTAGACCTCGGCGATGTCGCGGCGGAGCCGCCGGGCGGCCGCGCCGGTGTCGAGCTCGGCCTCGACCACGATCTGGCCGCTGACGATGTGCAGACCACCCGCGAACCTCAGCATCGAGGAGACCTCGGCCTTGCGGCAGCAGGTCTTGGTGACCGCGGTGCTCGAGAGCTCCGCCTTGACCTGGGCCGTCATCGCCATACATCCGATCCTGTCACTGGGTGTCCGCCCTCCCGTGCCCGCGTGTGGGGCTGGGCCACCCTACGTCCCCGCCAGGACTTGCGAAAAGGAGCGTGCCAACTTCGTCGGGTCGTGGCGCGGAGTGGTCCCGTCCATCGCGAGGTCCGCGAGCTCCAGCCGCGCCCCCAGCCGGGCCGCGGCCTGCTCCAGCCGGTCGGCGTCCCCCACCCAGGACCGGTCGGCCAGCACGCAGTCCAGCCGCAGTGCGGGGGCGTGGTCGGCCATCACCTCGAGGTGGGTCTCGGGGGCGAACCCCTCGGTCTCGCCCTGCTGCGGCTCGAGGTTGAGCACCACGAGCTTGCGCGCTCGACTGCTCTCCAGTGCCGCGCGGAGCTCGGGCACCAGCAGGTGCGTGATGACGCTGGTGAACCAGGAGCCGGGACCGAGCACCACCCAGTCGGCGGCCTTGACGGCCTGCAGCGCCTCGGGGCACGCGGGCGGGTCGACCGGGTCGAGGGTGACGTTGCGGACCCTGCCGCGGGTGGTGGCGACCTCGTACTGGCCGCGGACCACCGACTCCTCCCCCGGCTTGGCCGGGTCCGCGCCCTCCACGAGCGCGGTGATGTCCAGAGGGACCGTCGACATCGGGAGGACGCGACCGGCGGCGCCGAGCAGCCGTGCCACCCGGTCCAACCCCTCGACGTGGTCCCCGAGCTGCTGCCACAGGGCGACGATGAGCAGGTTGCCGAGCGCGTGGTCGTCCATCTCGCCCTCGCTGTGGAAGCGGTGCTGGAGCACCCTCGCCCAGGTGCTGCCCCAGTCGTCGTCGCCGCAGAGCGCCGAGAGCGCCTGGCGCAGGTCACCGGGTGGCAGGCAGTCGAACTCCTGCCGCAGCCGTCCGGAGGAGCCGCCGTTGTCGGCGACCGTGACGACAGCGGTCAGCTCCGCGACGACCCGGCGCAGCGCGCCCAGCGACGCCGCCAGGCCGTGGCCCCCGCCCAGCGCGACGACCCTCGCGTCGAGCACGGCGTCACTGCCGGCGTCACTCCGGGGGTCACTCACGGCCGAGGTCACGGTGCGCGGCCTTGGCGTCCAGCCCGTGCTCGGTCAGCCGGGCGGCGATCTCCTCCGACATCGCGACGCTGCGGTGCTTGCCCCCGGTGCAGCCGACGGCCACGGTCATGAACCGCTTGCCCTCGCGCAGGTACCCCCCGCCGACGTCCACGATGAGCGGCACGAACCGCTCGAGGAACTCGGCGGCGCCGGCCTGGGACTTCACGTAGTCGGCGACGACGGCCTCCCGGCCCGTGTGCGGCCGGAGCTCGGGCACCCAGTGCGGGTTGGGGAGGAAGCGCATGTCCGCGACGTAGTCGGCGTCGACCGGGATGCCGTACTTGAAGCCGAAGCTCACGACGGTGATCTTCAGCGCGAGCCGCTCCTCCGTGCCGAACCTGCGACCGATCTGTGCGGTCAGCTGGTGGACGTTGAGGTTGCTGGTGTCGATCACGAGGTCGGCGTCGCCGCGGATGTCGGCCATCACCAGCCGCTCGCGGGCCAACCCGTCGAGCAGCCGTCCGCCGCCCTGCAGGGGGTGGGGGCGCCGGGCGGCCTCCTGCCGCCGGACCAGGACGTCGTCGTCGGCCTCGAGGAAGAGCAGGGTCGTACGCCGGTGGGCGACCCCGGTCGAGACGACCTCGCGCAGCGACTCGAAGAACGACCCCGACCGGATGTCCACGACGACCGCGATGGACTGGCCGGGACCGTAGGAGTCGTCGACCATCCGCACGACGTCCTGGACCAGCGCCGGCGGCAGGTTGTCGACGACGAAGTAGCCGAGGTCCTCGAGCTCCTTGGCGGCCGTGCTGCGCCCGGCGCCGGTCATGCCGGTGACGACCACGAGCTCGCCGTACAGCTCGTCGTCGTCCTCGACCGGACTCGGGTCGACCGTCCCGGTCTCGGTGCCGGTATCGGTGTCGGTCACCTCACCCCTCCTCGATGATCTCGCCGGTCGCGGTGTTCACGCTGACCGGGGCGCCCTGGGTCCCAGGTGCACCCTGCTGGGCCAAGGCTCCCACGATCGCCTCGGCGGTGCGGCGACCGATGCCCGGCACCTCCGCGATGTCGTCCACGCTCGCGGCGCGGATCTTGCGCAGCGACCCGAACCTCTTGAGCAGCGCCTTGCGCCGCACCTCGCCGAGCCCGGGGACGTCGTCGAGGAGGCTCTCCACCATGCTCTTCGAGCGTCGTCCGCGGTGGTGGGTGATCGCGAACCGGTGCGCCTCGTCGCGCACCCGCTGCAGCAGGAACAGCGCCTCGCTGGTGCGGGGCAGGATGACCGGGTCCTCCTGGCCGGGCAGCCAGATCTCCTCCAGCCGCTTCGCGAGGCCGCAGACCGGGATGTCGTCGATGCCGAGCTCGTCGAGGGCGCGCTGAGCGGCGGCCACCTGCGGCGGACCGCCGTCGACCACGACCAGCCCGGGTGCGTAGGCGAACTTGCGAGCCCGGCCGGTGTCGGGGTCCACGAGCAGGGGACCGCCGCTGTCACCGGCCCCGTCGACCTCGCTCGCCTCGACCTCCCCGGACACGATCCCGGAGTCCAGGTCCGGGTGGTCGACCCGCTCGTCGAGGAGCCTCCGGAACCGGCGGGTGATCACCTCGTGCATCGCGCCGACGTCGTTCTGGCCCTCGATCGAGCGCACCACGAAGCGGCGGTACTCCGACTTGCGAGCCAGTCCGTCCTCGAAGACCACCATCGAGCCGACCACCTCGGTGCCCTGCAGGTTCGAGATGTCGTAGCACTCGATGCGCAGCGGGGCGTCCGGCAGGCCGAGCGCCTTCTGGATGTCCTCGAGCGCCTGGTTGCGGGTGGTGAGGTCCGAGGCACGGCGGGTCTTGTGCAGCGCCATGGACTGCTTGGCGTTGCGGGCGACGGTCTCCTGCAGCGACTTCTTGTCGCCGCGCTGCGGCACCCGCAGGCTCACCCGGCTCCCCCGCAGCCCGCACAACCAGCTCTCGAGCGCCGGCGCGTCGTCGGGGAGCACCGGGACGAGGATCTCTTTCGGCACCCCCTCGCCGGACTCGCCGGCGTAGAGCTGCTGGATGAACCGCTCGACCAGTCCCCCGAGGTCGGTGTCCTCGGTCTTCTCCGCGACCCAGCCGCGCTGACCCCGGATGCGTCCGCCCCGCACGTGGAAGATCTGCACCGCCACCTCGAGCGGGTCGTCCTCCAGGGCGATGACGTCGGCGTCGGTGCCGTCGCCGAGCACCACGGCCTGCTTCTCCAGGGCCCGGTTGAGCGCCCCGAGGTCGTCGCGGAGCCGGGCGGCCTTCTCGTAGTCCTGGGCCGCCGACGCGGCGTACATCTCACGCTCGATGCGCTTGACGAACGCCGTCGTCTGCCCGGCCATGAAGTCGCAGAAGTCCTCGACGATCTCGCGGTGCTCGGCGGCGCTGACGTTGCCGACGCACGGAGCCGCGCACTTGTCGATGTAGCCGAGGAGGCACGGCCGGCCGACCTGCTCCGAGCGCTTGAAGACCCCGTTGGAGCACGACCGCATCGGGAACACCCGGAGCAGCTGGTCCATGGTGTCCCGGATCGCCCAGGCGTGCGAGTACGGGCCGAAGTAGCGGGTGCCCTTCTTCTTCGCGCCCCGGCCGACCATCACCCGGGGGTACTCCTCGCCGACGGTCACGGCGAGCCAGGGGTAGGACTTGTCGTCGCGGTACTTGACGTTGAACCGCGGGTCGAACTCCTTGATCCAGGAGTACTCCAGCTGGAGCGCCTCCACCTCGGTGTTCACGACGGTCCACTCCACGCCGGAAGCGGTCGTGACCA
>CADCUK010000032.1 GCA_902805865.1 uncultured Nocardioidaceae bacterium
CGCGCGCTGTGTCGTCTCGGGCGCCACGCCGACGCACAGGTCGCCGAGGACCCGGACGCGGAAGCCTTCGCGGACCGCGTCGATGCTCGTGGCGCGCACGCAGTGGTCGGTCGCGATGCCGCAGATGTCGACCTCGGTGATCCCGTGCGAGCGGAGCCAGTCGGCGAGCCCGACCTGGTCGTGGTTGCGCCCCTCGAAGCCGGAGTAGGCAGCGGCGTACTCGCCCTTGAGGAAGATCGAGTCGAACGGCTGCGGGTCGAGGTTGGGGTGGAAGGCGACACCGTCCGTGCCGACCACGCAGTGCCTCGGCCAGGAGTCGACGAAGTCGGGGTGCCGGCTGAAGTGGTCACCCGGGTCGACGTGGTGGTCCTGGGTCGCCACCGCCACGGCGTACTCCGACGCCTGCGGCTCGGCTGCCGTCCTGTGGTGGAGGAGCTCACTGATCCGGTGCGCCACTGCGGCGCCCCCGGCGACGGCCAGGCTGCCGCCCTCGCAGAAGTCGTTCTGGACGTCCACCACGATCAGTGCGCGACTCATCCCGCGAGCGTACGCCGCCTCACACGTGGAGCGTCGGGATCACCGGCTCGCCCCGCGACATCTGGCGGGCCGGCATCGGCAGCTCCTCACGGACCTCGAGGTGCCGCTGCCGGGAGGTCTCCAGGTCCTCCCGCCCGACGACCTCGCCGCCGACCACGAGGGGCACCAGGAGCGGGCGGTCGTCGCCGTCGTCGACGGGTGCGACCCCGATCCCGACGACCTCTGCCTCCGCACGACCGTGGGCGTCCCTGCGACGCAGCGCGTACTTCCGGCCCCCGACCGATCCCTTGTCCTTGCTCTTCTTCGCGACGTCCTGCATCTGCCCCTCGGCGTTGCAGCGGGAGACCAGCTTGTAGACGAAGCCGCTCGTCGGGTGGCCGCTGCCGGTCACCAGCGAGGTGCCCACGCCGTAGCCGTCCACAGGTGCCGCCGCGAGGGCTGCGATCGCGTGCTCGTCGAGGTCGGAGGTCACGACGATCTTCGTGTCCTTTGCGCCGAGCGAGTCGAGCTGGTCGCGGACGTCCTGGGCGAGCATGCCGAGGTCCCCGGAGTCGATGCGCACGGCGCCGAGCTCGGGGCCCGCGATCTCGACGCCGAGGCGGACCGCCTCCTCGATGTCGTAGGTGTCCACGAGCAGCGTCGTGCCCCGCCCGAGCGACTCGACCTGGGCCACGAACGCGTCGCGCTCGCTGTCGTGCAGGAGCGTGAAGCTGTGCGCGCTCGTCCCCCGGGTCGGGATGCCGTAGCGCAGCCCGGCGGCCAGGTTGGACGTCGCCTGGAACCCCGCGATGTACGCCGCCCGGGCGGCTGCCAGCGCGGCCTGCTCATGGGTCCGCCGCGTGCCCATCTCGATGCAGGGGCGGTCGCAGCTGACCCAGGTCATCCGGGAGGCAGCCGACGCGATCGCGGAGTCGTGGTTGAGGATCGAGAGCAGCACGGTCTCCAGCAGCACCGCCTCGGCGAAGGTCGACTCGACCACCATGAGCGGGGAGTAGGGGAAGTAGATCTCGCCCTCGGGGTAGCCCCAGATGTCGCCGCTGAACCGGTAGTCCTCCAGCCAGCGCAGCGTCGCGTCGTCGACGACGCCGTTGTCGGCGAGGAACGCCAGCGCCGGCCCGTCGAAGCGGAACTGCTCGACAGCCTCGAGCGCCCGCCCGACACCGGCCACGACGCCGTACCGCCGACCCTCGGGGAGCCGTCGGCCGAAGAGCTCGAAGACCGAGCGGCGGTGCGCGGTGCCGGCGGCGAGCGCCGCCTGCAGCATCGTCAGCTCGTAGTGGTCGGTCAGGAGAGAGGTGGAGCTGCCCGCCGGTCCCGGTGCGTTCGACATGACCCACACCCTAGGGATCCCTGGGCGTCCGGCCGACCGGTCGGCGCCGACTAGGGTTGCCCCGTGACCGCTCCAATGCCTGTCGAGTTCGAGCAGTCCGAGCTCGACGACCTCACTGCAGTCGACCGGCCCTGGCAGACGGTGGTCTGGAACGACCCGGTCAACCTGATGTCGTACGTCACCTTCGTCTTCCAGCAGTACTTCGGCTTCTCCAAGAAGAAGGCCGAGAAGAAGATGCTCGAGGTCCACCAGGACGGCCGGTCGATCGTGTCGTCCGGGAGTCGCGAGGAGATGGAGCGGGACGTGCAGGCGATGCACGAGTACGGCCTCTGGGCGACCCTGGAGAAGTCCGATGGCTGAGGGATTCGAGCCGCGGCGGCGCGGCGGCGCGCTCGCGACGTTCTCCGGCTTCGAGGCCGACCTGCTGAGGTCGCTGGCCTCCCAGCTGATCGAGCTGCTGCGCAACGAGGCGGCGGTGCCGACCACCGAGATCGACCCGTTCGAGGCGCTGCTCGACTTCTCCGGCCCCACCACCGCCCCGGAGGACCCGGTGCTCGCGCGGCTGTTCCCGCCCGCCGACC
Organism: uncultured Nocardioidaceae bacterium; assembly: GCA_902805865.1. Classification (GTDB taxonomy): domain Bacteria; phylum Actinomycetota; class Actinomycetes; order Propionibacteriales; family Nocardioidaceae; genus Marmoricola_A. The sequence continues at coordinate 2,449 of CADCUK010000032.1, forward strand.
GCGAGGACGACGACGCGGCGGGGGAGTTCCGGCGCTACACCGAGACCGATCTCCGGTCGGGCAAGGCGGGCAACGCCGGGCTGCTCATCGACGCGCTCGAGGAGGCCGGGCTGCCCGGTGAGGTCGACGAGCCGGGGCTCTTCATCGACGTCGAGCTGTCGCCGGAGGAGGCGATGGCCTGGCTCAAGTGCTTCACCGACATGCGGTTGGCGCTCGCCACCAGGCTCGGTATCGAGGACGACGACGAGGACTTCTGGGACACGCTGCCCGACGAGGATCCGCGCAGCCACGTGCACGACATCTACGACTGGCTCGGCTTCCTCCAGGAGACCCTCGTCCGCGCGCTCTCGCGCTGAGACGGGGTCGGGGCGCGCTTCGGACGCGCTCTACCCTGGGCACGTGCTTGTCATCGACCGTGCGACGTACGACGCCATCGTCACCCACGCCAAGCGGGACCACCCCGACGAGGCGTGCGGCATCGTCGCGGGACCCGAGGGCAGCGACCGGGCCGAGCGGTTCGTGCCGATGGTCAACGCGGCCGGGTCGCCGACGTTCTACGAGTTCGACTCCACCGAGCTGCTCGGGCTCTACAAGGAGATGTGGGCCAACGACGAGGAGCCGGTGGTCGTCTACCACTCGCACACGGCCACCGAGGCCTACCCGAGCCGCACCGACATCGGGCTCGCCAGCGAGCCCGGCGCGCACTACGTGCTCGTCTCCACCCGCGAGCACGGGAATAGTGACGGCCCGGTGGAGTTCAGGTCGTTCAGGATCGTCGACGGCGAGGTGACCGAGGAAGAGGTGTCGGTCGTCGACCACCTGCCCGAGCTCGTCTGACCCGCCTGACCCCGTCCGACCCCGCCCGACCAGCCCCACCACGTCGTCGAACACCAACACCGAGGAGCAGCACCCACATGGCCATCGAGGTCCGGATCCCCACGATCCTCCGCACGTACACCGACGGCGCCAAGTCCGTCACCGGCTCGGGCGGCTCGCTCGCCGAGCTCATCGAGGACCTCGAGGCCAACCACCCCGGCATCAAGGACCGGCTCATCGAGGGCGAGGACCTGCGGCGCTTCGTCAACGTCTACGTCAACGACGAGGACGTCCGCTTCACCGGCGGCCTCGAGACCTCGCTCAGCGACGGTGACCAGGTCACCGTGCTCCCTGCGGTCGCGGGCGGCTGACCGGTCCCCATGCGCTTCGACAGCCTTCTCGACTCCGTCGGCGGCACGCCCCTGGTGGGGCTGCCGCGGCTGTCGCCGTCCCCTGACGTCCGGGTCTGGGCCAAGCTCGAGGACCGGAACCCGACGGGCTCGATCAAGGACCGTCCGGCGCTCCGGATGATCGAGCAGGCCGAGAAGGACGGGCTGCTGCGGCCCGGCTGCACGATCCTCGAGCCGACCAGCGGCAACACCGGGATCTCGCTGGCCATGGCGGCCAAGCTCAAGGGCTACCGGATCGTGTGCGTGATGCCGGAGAACACCTCCTCGGAGCGCAAGCAGCTGCTCGGGATGTGGGGCGCCGAGATCGTCTCGTCGCCCGCGGCCGGTGGCTCCAACGAGGCCGTCCGGGTCGCCAAGCGGCTCGCCCAGGAGCACCCCGACTGGGTGATGCTCTACCAGTACGGCAACCCCGGGAACTCGCTCTCGCACTACGAGGGGACCGGTCCGGAGATCCTCGCGGACCTGCCCTCGATCACCCACTTCGTTGCCGGGCTCGGCACCACCGGCACCCTCATGGGCGTCAGCCGCTTCTTCCGCGAGCACAAGCCGTCGGTGCGGATCGTCGCGGCGGAGCCGCGGTACGGCGAGCTGGTCTACGGGCTCCGGAACCTCGACGAGGGCTTCGTGCCTGAGCTGTACGACGCGTCGCTGATCGACTCCCGGTTCTCGGTGGGTCCCCGCGACGCCGTACGCCGGGTGAGGGAGCTGCTCGAGCTCGAGGGCATCTTCGCCGGCATCTCGACCGGGGCGATCCTGCACGCCGCGCTGGGCCAGGCCGCCAAGGCGATCAAGGCGGGGGAGCCGGCCGACATCGCGTTCGTGGTGTGCGACGGCGGCTGGAAGTACCTGTCGACCGGGGCCTACGAGGGGACGATCGACGACGCCGAGGACCGTCTGGAAGGCCAGCTCTGGGCCTGACCCCCCCGGGCCCGTCCGCTCCTCGCCGAGTCGGCGTGTCCTGACGCTCGGACCTCGCCGAGTCGGCGCGTCCTGACGCTCAGCCCTCCGACGGCCGCTCGTTGTAGACGCCGGCAGCCTCCTGGCCGGACAGCTCCTGGATGGCAGCCATGATCCGGTCGGTGATCTCCCGCCTGGCACGACCCGGCGCCACGCCGTCGTACTGCCCCGCGGTGCTGATCGGTTCGCCGAACCGCACGGTGACCCTGGCGAGCCGGGGCAGCCGACTGCCGACCGGCTGGAGGCGGTCGGTGCCGTGCAGGCCCACCGGCACGACCGTCGCCCCTGACATCAACGCCAGCTGGGCGACGCCGGTGCGCCCGCGGTAGAGCCGGCCGTCGCGGGAGCGGGTCCCCTCGGGGTACAGGCCGAGGACCTGACCTCGGGAGAGCACCTCGAGAGCCGTGTCCAACGAGGCCATGGCGGACTTGGTGTCGTCGCGGCTCATCGGAAGCATCCCGAGCGCGGTGAACCAGACGTTCGTCAGGCGACCTTTCAGTCCGGGCGTCGTGAAGTACTCCTCCTTCGCCAGGAAGACGACTCGCCGCGGCGCAACGATCGGGATGACCACGCTGTCGGCGAACGACAGGTGGTTGCTCGCGAGGATGACCGGCCCGCTGGCAGGCACGTGCTCCACGCCGTCGACGACCGGCCGCCAGATCGCCCGCGCGAGCGGCGGTACGACGGCCTGCATCGACTCGTAGAGCATGCGGGCAGAGTGTCACGGGTCCACACCCGGCCGGGTCGCCGGCCGTCGTACGGACCGGTAACCGATCAGGACGCGCCGACTCGGCACGATTCGCCGGTCAGGACGCGCCGACTCGGCACGATTCGCCGGTCAGGACGCGCCAGCTCGGCACGATTCGGCGGGCAGGACACGCCGACTCGGCGGGGAGCGGCGCGCGCTGTGTCTGACGTAACAAGAACGGGCCGCCGCCGGGCATTAGCCTGTATCGGTCATGGCAGATGCTCCCATCGGGATCTTCGACTCAGGCTTCGGTGGGCTCACCGTGGCCCGAGCCGTCATCGACCAGCTCCCTCACGAGTCGGTGCTCTACCTCGGTGACACCGCTCGCCAGCCCTACGGCCCGAAGGCGATCCGCGAGGTCCGCGAGTACGCCCTGGAGTGCCTGGACCACCTCGTCGACCAGGGCGTCAAGGCGCTCGTCATCGCCTGCAACTCCGCCAGCGCCGCCGTCCTGCGGGATGCCCGCGAGCGCTACCCGGTGCCGGTCGTCGAGGTCATCTACCCCGCCACCCGACGGGCCGTCGCGGCGAGCCGCAGCGGCCGGATCGGCGTGATCTGCACGCGTGCCACCGCCGAGTCGATGGCCTACGACGACGCCTTCGCCGCCGCGCCCCACATCCGGCTGACGACCCGCGCCTGTCCCGACTTCGTGGAGTACGTCGAGGCAGGGGTCACGAGCGGGCCGGAGCTGCTCGAGGTCGCCCACGGCTACCTGGACCCGCTCACCGAGCAGGGCATCGACACGCTGATCCTCGGCTGCACCCACTACCCCCTGCTCACCGGCGTCCTCTCGTACGTGATGGGGGAGCAGGTCACGCTCGTCAGCAGCGCCGAGGAGACCGCCAAGGACGTCTACCGCACGCTGGTCCGCCGCGGCCTGGAGCGCGACCCCCGGCTGGGACCGCCCGTGCACGAGTTCCTCACCACCGGCGATTCCGAGGAGTTCCAGCGGATCGGCCGCCGGTTCCTCGGGCCCGAGCTGCAGAGCGCCCGCCAGTTCGCCTGGGCGGGCGCATGAAGCTCACCGTCATCGGCTGCTCCGGTTCCTATCCCGGCCCGGACTCCACAGCGAGCTGCTACCTGCTCGAGACGCAGGACCCCGACGACCCGGCCCGGACCTGGCGGATCCTGCTCGACCTCGGCTCGGGCGCCCTCGGCGCCCTGCAGCGGCACGTGGATCCCCTGACGATCGACGCGGTCTTCATCAGCCACCTGCACGCCGACCACTTCTTCGACATCTCCGGCTACTACGTGCTGCGGAAGTACCACCCGAGCGGGTGCCAGCCCCGCATCCCCGTCTGGGGTCCGCGCGGCACGAAGGCCCGGGTCGCCAGGGCCTACGGGCTGCCGCTCGACCCCGGCATGAACGAGGAGTTCAAGTTCCGGCGGATCAGCCGGAAGAAGCCCATGCAGGTCGGACCGTTCACGGTCACCGCGAGCCGGATGGACCACCCGATCGAGGCCTTCGGCTTCCGTGTCGAGTGCGGCGGGAAGGTCCTGGCCTACAGCGGCGACACCGCCCCGTGCGACGCGTTGGTCCAGATCGCCGAGGGCGCGGACCTGCTGCTCGCCGAGGCCGCCTTCCGCGACGACTGCGACAACCCCCCGAACATCCACATGACCGGCTCCGAGGCGGCCGACATGGCCAGCCGCGCCAAGGTCACCCGGCTGGTGCTCACGCACATCCCGCCGTGGCACGACAAGCAGCACGCGGTCGAGGAGTCGAAGGGCCACTACGACGGGCCGGTCGAGCTCGCCGCGGAGGGCCAGAGCTACGAGCTCTGAGCTGCCGCGAGGCTAGGGTGGCGTTCTCACCTGCGGAGGGGAAGTCGTGACGCGACGAGCACACCGCGGCCTGCTGTGGGTCGGCACGCTGCTGGCGATGGCCGTGCCCATGACCGCCGTACCCGTGGCCGGCGCGGAGGAGACTCCGGAGCCAGTCGTCGTGAGCACCGCGCCCCCGACGGTCCAAGGCGTCCCTGCGTACGGCGAGGTGGTGACCGCCGACCCGGGTGACTGGGAGCCGTCGGAGGTGACCTACCGCTACCAGTGGCTGCTCGACGGCGAGCCGCTGGTGGAGGCGGACCGGCGCCGCTACCGCCCGCAGCTCGAGGACATCGGCGACCGGCTGCGCGTGCAGGTGACCGCGACCGCGACCGACCCGGAGACCGGTGAGCAGACCGTGGGTCAGGCGACCTCGGAGACCGTGCGCGTCGTGCGCGGCACGTTCACCAGCGAGGAGCGCCCGTCGATCGACGGCGTGCGGCGCTACGACCACACCTTGGTGCTGCGCCACGGAGAGTGGTCGCGCGGCCCGGACCGGGTCCGTGTGCAATGGCTCCGCGACGGCGACCCGGTCGAGGGCGCGACCGCGCAACGGCACCACCTGGGGCTGCAGGACTTCGGCAAGCGGATCTCGGTCAGGCTCACCGCCGTCAAGGAGGGGTACCGCAGATCGGTCGTGACCACCGCGCGCACCGAGCGGATCGGGCACCGGGTCCCGACCCGGCACACCGTGACCTACCGCGTGGAGACCCGCGGGAAGGTGGTGGCCGACCTCGGGGTGTTCAAGAAGCAGGTCCAGCAGACGTTCGACGACCCCCGCGGCTGGCGCGGCTCCGGTGTCGCGTTCCGTCGGGTCAGCTCGGGCGGCTCGTTCGTGGTCGTCCTCAGCGAGGCCTCCCAGGTGCCGACGTTCTCCTCCGGCTGCAGCGCCCAGTGGAGCTGCCGGGTCGGCGACTACGTGATCATCAACCAGATGCGCTGGCTCAAGGCCTCCCCGATGTGGCACCAGACCAGGGGGACGATCCGCGACTACCGCCACATGGTCACGAACCACGAGACCGGCCACTGGCTCGGCCACGACCACCGCGGCTGCACCGGCCGCGGGAACCTCGCGCCGGTGATGCAGCAGCAGTCCAAGGGACTGGACGGGTGCAGGCCCAACCCGTGGCCCACTGCTGCCGAGCGGCACGTCCCGCGCTTCGGGTGACGTGAACGCTCGCGTCGTCGGGGTCGACGTCGCCCGCTGCCTCGCGCTGCTGGGCATGATGGCCACCCACATCCTGCCCGGGGTCAGCGACGGTGAGGTGCCGCTGGTGCACCAGGTCGCCGCGGGCCGCTCGTCGGCGCTGTTCGCGGTCCTGGCCGGGCTGAGCCTCGCTCTGGTCGCCGGGGGCCGGGGCTTCCTCAGGGGTCGACGGTGGCTGGGCATGCTCGCCGGTACGGCGGTCCGGGCGACGATGATCGCCTTCGTCGGGCTGCTGCTCGGTGAGGTGGAGTCGGGGATCGCGGTGATCCTCGTCTACTACGCGGTGCTGTTCGTCGTCGCGGTGCCGTTCATGGCCCTCAGCACGCCGGCCCTGGTGGCGGTGACGGTCGGGTGGATCGGCCTCTCCCCGCTGGTCAGCCACTGGCTCCGCGACCGGGTCTCCCTGACGACGTACGAGGTGCCGGCGTTCGACTCGTTCGAGGCGCCCGGCGCGCTGGCCCGCGACCTGCTGCTGACCGGCTACTACCCGGTGCTCACCTGGGTGAGCTACGTGCTCGTCGGCCTGCTGATCGGCCGGATGGATCTCAGGTCGCGCCGGACCCCGTTGCTGCTCGCCGGCGTCGGTGGGGCGGCAGCCGTCCTGGCGTGGCAGCTGTCGGACCGACTCCTGGCACCCGCCGACGTCCGCGGCGAGCTCGTCCGAACCTTCGAGGGAGCCGGGTGGCGGGGCAACCTGGACACGACGCTCACCGACGGCCTGTACGGCGTGACGCCGACCGGCAGCCCGTGGTGGCTGGCCGTGCGGGCCCCGCACAGCGGCACGAGCCCGGACCTGCTGATGACGATCGGCAGCGCGCTGCTGGTCCTTGTGGTCTGCCTGGTCGTCGGCCGCTGGGCGCCACGGTTCCTCGGGATCGCGTTCGGTGCCGGGGCGATGACGTTCTCCCTGTACACGCTGCACGTGCTCCTGCGCAGCGAGGGCGTCTGGGACGGCGACGACGTGGCCACCTACCTGGGGCAGGCGGCGCTCGTCCTCGTGGTCGGCGCGGCGTTCCGGCTGGCCGGACTGCGCGGGTCGCTCGAGATGCTGACTGGGGCGCTGAGCAACGGCGCCCGACGGGCCGTCGAGGCACGAGCCGGCCGTCGATAGGGTCAGCCCATGACCCGAGCCGATGGACGCGCCGATGACGAGCTCCGACCGATCAAGCTGACCCGTGGGTGGCTCGACCACGCCGCAGGGTCGGTGCTCGTGGAGTTCGGCGGCACCCGGGTGCTGTGCGCGGCGTCCGCGTCGGAGGGTGTCCCGCGCTGGCGCAAGGGGTCGGGGCTCGGCTGGGTCACGGCCGAGTACGCGATGCTGCCGGCCTCGACGAACACGCGGTCGGACCGGGAGTCGGTGAAGGGCCGGATCGGCGGGCGGACCCACGAGATCTCCCGCCTGATCGGCCGGTCGCTCCGCGCGGTCATCGACTACAAGGCGCTGGGCGAGAACACCATCGTGCTGGACTGCGACGTCCTCCAGGCCGACGGCGGCACCCGGACCGCCGCGATCACCGGGGCGTACGTCGCGCTGGCCGACGCCGTCGCCCATCTCCGCTCCCAGGGGGCCGTCAAGGGTCAGCCGCTCACCGGCTCCGTGGCCGCGGTGTCGGTGGGGATCATCGACGGCGTCGCACGGCTCGACCTGCCCTACGAGGAGGACGTCCGCGCGGAGACCGACATGAACGTGGTGATGACCGGCGACGGGAAGTTCGTCGAGGTGCAGGGCACCGCCGAGGCCGACCCGTTCGACCGCGCGATGCTCGACGAGCTGCTGACGCTGGCGACCAAGGGCTGCGCGGACCTCACCGAGATGCAGAAGGCCGCACTGTCGTCGTGAGCCGCGTGTTCCTCGCCTCCCGCAACCCCAAGAAGCTGGCCGAGATGCAGCGCATCCTCGCCGAGCACCTGCCGGGCATCGCGGTCCTCGGGCTGGACGACGTGCCGGCGTACGACGAGCCCGCCGAGACCGAGCCGACCTTCGAGGGCAACGCGCGGCTCAAGGCGCTCGCAGCCGTCTCCGCCACGGGGCTGCCGTCGCTGGCCGACGACAGCGGCATCTGCGTCGACGCCCTCAACGGGATGCCCGGCGTGCTCTCGGCCCGGTGGGCCGGGCTCGCCGAGGCCGACGGCGCCACCAAGGACCGGGCCAACAACGACCTGCTGCTGGCTCAGCTCTCGGACGTTCCCGATGACCGCCGTACGGCGCAGTTCCGCTGCTCGGTCGTCTTCGCCCGTCCCACCGCCGACGGGGTGGCGGAGGACGTGGTCGAGGGAGTCATGCCCGGGCGCGTGATCCGGTCGATGCGGGGGACCGGCGGGTTCGGCTACGACGTGCTGTTCTGCGCGGACGGGTACGACGTCACCACCGCCGAGCTGCCGGCCGACGAGAAGGACGCCATCTCGCACCGCGGCAAGGCGCTGCGGGCGATCGCCCCGGTCGTGGCGCGAGCCCTGAGCGACTGACCCATGGCCGGGTCGTGTGGCCCAGAGTGCGCGATAGCGCACTGTTGTGTCTCGG
>CADCUK010000033.1 GCA_902805865.1 uncultured Nocardioidaceae bacterium
TCGACCACGCGTCGGCGTACTCGTTGGACCCGTCCACGCTGCCCGGGAACGTCGAGAGCTTCTTCGGGGTCGCGCAGGTTCCCATGGGGGTCGCCGGGCCGTTGCGGGTCAACGGCGAGCACGCGCAGGGTGACTTCCTCGTCCCGCTGGCCACGACGGAGGGCACCCTGGTCGCGTCGTACAACCGCGGCATGAAGCTGTGCCGGGAGGCCGGGGGAGTGACGACCACGATCCTCGACGACCGGATGCAGCGGGCGCCGGTGTTCAGCTTCGACAGTGCGCGGGAGATGCGGGCGTTCCGCGAGTGGCTGGACGACCACTTCGACGACGTCGCCGCGGCGGCCTAGGAGACCACGAAGAGCGGGAAGCTCGTCGACATCCAGACCTTCCCGGTCTCCAAGCTGCTCTACACCCGGTTCAACTACACGACCGGCGACGCCGCCGGCCAGAACATGACCGGCAAGGCGACGTTCGCGGCCTGCGCGTGGATCAAGCAGAACTATGCAGGGGAGCTGCACTTCCTGCTCGAGGGACAGTTCGCCACCGACAAGAAGACCTCGATCGTGAACATGCTGCATACCCGTGGCAAGCGGGTCGTCGCCGAGATCACCCTGCCCGCAGCGCTGGTCGAGAAGCACATGAACGTCACCACCGAGAAGCTCTACAACGCGCGGATGCGGGGCCAGCTCGGGTCGATGATGTCGGTGACCAACAACAACGGGCTGCACTCCGCGAACGGCATCACCGCGATGTTCATCGCGACCGGCCAGGACGTCGCGAACGTCGCGGAGAGCTCGGCGCTGTACGGCTTCTCCGAGCTCCTCGCGAACGGCGACTACTACGCCTCGGTCACCCTCCCTTCGCTGATCGTGGCGACGTACGGCGGGGGCACGGGACTGGCCACCCAGCGCGAGTGCCTGGAGATGCTCGGCTGCTACGGCTCGGGCGGGGTCGGCAAGCTGACCGAGATCATCGCCGCGACGGTGCTGGCCGGGGAGCTGTCGCTCGGGTCCGCGGTGGTCGCCGAGGAGTGGGTGGAGGCGCACGACAAGCACGGCCGCAACCGCTGAGACCACTCTCTCGGCCCCTGTAGACCGGGGATCGACTCGCATCGTTTTGTCGGTGGCGTCGTGTTGGCTTGATTCATGGCCAGCCACCCGGTGATCGATGCGTTGCAGGCGGCGCACGCCGCCCTCGACTCGATCACGCTGCAGGACAGCGACGGGCGCATGGTCGGCTGGTCCTCCATGGAGGGGATGAGCGGCGACGAGCTGCAGCAGGCTGTCAGCCTCCAGGCACAGCTGGAGGGTCGCGTCTCGGGGCTTCGGCTGCACGCCGTGGCGGCGGCCGATGCGGGTGGCGCTGCGGCTGATGCCGCTGCGACCGACACGCAGTCCTGGGCTGCACAGGCCGGGCGCAACCGGTCGCGGAGCTGGGGCGGCGTCTGGCTGGCCAAGCTGCTGGAGGAGAAGTACCCCCACACCCGCGCCGCGCTTGCTTCTGGACGGATCAGCGAGGAGCACGCCTCGGTGATCGTCCGGGCTGCCGAGAAGGCGCCCGTTGGGGTCACGCCGGAGCAGCTCGCCGACTGCGAGGAGCGGCTGGTGCACAAGGCGATCCGGATGGCGCCGTCGAACCTGCGGCGGGCGGCGCGGCGGCTGCTGGAGCCGTTGTCGAAGGAGCTGGCCGATGCACACGAGGACGACCTGCTGCGGGAGCAGGAGCGCAAGGCGGAGTTCTGGACCGATCTCGTGCTCGGGGACAACGGCGATGGCACCTGGACCGGGAAGTTCGTCATCCCGGAGCTGCACGCCCAGCTGCTGAAGACGGCACTGGAGAGGTTGTCGAGTCCCCGTCGGTACACCAGGGGCAAGGGCGGGGACGTCGTGGAGGACCCGACGGTGAGCAACCGACCGAACGGCCTCTCGTACACCGAGGCGATGGGCGCGGCGTTCCTCGAGCTGCTGGAGCACCTGCCTCAGACCGGGCATGCTCGCTCGGCACTGACGCTGGTGGTCCATGTCGAGGAGGAGAAGCTGCGCGCCGAGGTCGGGGCGGCGACGCTGGAGACCGGAGCACGGATCAGCAACGACGAGGTGCGCCGGCTGCTGTGCGAGGCCGGGGTCATGCCGATGGTCATGAGCGGCAGGTCGCTCCCGCTGGACCTGGGGATGGCCAGCCGGCTCTTCACCAAGGCGCAGGCCATCGCGCTCTCGGCGCGGCACGACACCTGCGCCGCCGTCGGCTGCGACAGACCGTTCGCCTGGACCGAGCTCCATCACCGAAGACCCTGGTCGGAGGGTGGCCCGACGGATCTGGACAACGCCGTGCCGCTGTGTGGTCATCACCACCGGCGGGTGCACGACACCAGCTACGACCATCAGTGGCTGGCCGACGGCAGCGTGCGGTTCAGGCACAGGTGGCGCAGTCGTTGGAGGGACGGGGCCGACCCGTGGGCCGGCCAGGACGACATCGACGCGCGGGTGGCACCCCGGGCGAGCACGACCCATGCTGCGTGAGCGCCGGCACGCCCGTTCTCGTGCTGATGCCCTCCGACGTCACGGCGTGACGCAAATGAGTTGTGGTGGTCCGTCGCCGCGTAGTTGATTGAGGCAGCTCAGTAGCCGACATGTTGGGAGGCTCACCCTTTGGAGTCCCGATCCGCCGCCGGAATCGCCTACGACCGCGCGGGGCCGCGAAGCGACCTGCCGGTCGTCCTGCTCCACGCAGGAATCGCTGATCGACGGATGTGGGATCCGCAGTGGCCGGCCCTCACCGCCGTAGTCGACACGGTGCGGCTGGACCTCCGGGGCTTCGGCGACTCCACCGAGCGCCCGTCGGGTGCCTTGTCCACGGTGGACGACGTGCTCGACACGTTGACCGAGCTCGGGATCGAACGGTGCCACCTCGTGGGTGCCTCGATGGGAGCCGGCGTGGCTGTGGAGGTTGCCCTCTCCGCCCCGGAGCTGGTCGCCTCGTTGTTCCTGGTCGGGCCCGGTGGGGCACTCATCCCGGAAGCCACCTCCGAGCTACGGGCGTTCGCAGCAGCGGAGGGCGCTGCCCTGGACGAGGGAGACCTGGACGCGGCGGTCGAGGCGAACCTGACCTGGTGGGTTGACGGACCGAGGCGTGACGCCGGCGCGGTGGACCCGGCCGTGAGGGAGCTGGTCCGGGTCATGCAACGGCGAGCCTTTGAGCTCACCGACGACTGGGACGACGTCGAGGAGCAGGAGCTCGAACCGCCGGCGCTCGACCGCCTGGCGGACATCCACGTGCCCACGCTCGTGCTCGTCGGTGGCCAGGACCTCGACGCGATCCACGACGCAGCGGCACGCGTCGCGGCGGGCGTCCCAGGCGCGCGACGCGTCGACTGGCCGGACACCGCTCACCTTCCGTCGATGGAGCGACCCGAGGAGTTCCTGACCCTGCTGCGGGACTGGGTGGGCTTCACCGACCGGTGAGCCCACCACGCGATCAGGGTCCGATCAGGGCCTTGCCGGATGTGCCCGGACTCACCGAAGCCGCACAGTGGAGGAGTGTCGCGGACAGGCCTCGACATGAACCGAATGAGGTGCAAGGAACGTGAACGACATCCAGAGAGGCTTCGCCGGCAAGGGCTTGGTCCGACCGAGCGACGGACGCGTCCTGGGTGGTGTGTGTGCCGGCGTCGCCCGTCGCTTCGGCATGACGCCCTGGACCGCTCGGCTCCTGTTCGTGCTGCTGCTGATGGTCATCCCGGGCAGCCAGCTGCTGGTCTACCCGATCCTGTGGATCCTGATGCCGACGGAGGAAGGCGTGGGGGACACCGGCCTCCTCCGTCCTACCCTGACGTGATGAAGCGGCCGCCTCCCATCCCGGTAAGCCGGCCGAGCCACGCTCCCCGAGGAGGAACCACGTGAGCCCAGCTGCTGACCGCGTCTGCATCGTCGGCGCCGGGCCCGCCGGTCTCTCGCTCGCCCGCGCGCTGCGCCGGCTCCAGATTCCCTACGACCAGTACGAGCGGCACACCGACGTCGGGGGCATCTGGGATCTCGACAACCCGGGGACCCCGATGTACGAGTCGGCGCACTTCATCTCCTCGCGCAAGGTCTCGGGGTTCTTCGACCATCCGATGCCGGACCACTACCCCGACTACCCGAGCCACCGGCAGATCCTCGACTACACGCGGGACTTCGCTGCGACGTACGGGCTCCGCGACGACATCAGGTTCGGCGCCGAGGTCACCCACTCCGAGCACGACGGCGACAGCTGGACCGTGACGCTGGCCGACGGCACGCTTCAGACCTACCGAGCTCTCGTGTGCGCCACCGGCACCACCTGGTCGCCGCGGCTGCCGACCGTCCCGGGCGAGTTCGCGGGCGAGGTGCGGCACTCGGCCACCTACCGGGACCCCATGGAGTTCCGCGGCCGACGCGTCCTGGTCGTCGGGCTCGGGAACTCGGGAGCCGACATCGTCTGCGACGCTGCTCTGATCGCCGACGCGTCGTTCCTGAGTGTGCGACGGGGTTACCACGTCATCCCGAAGCACCTCTTCGGTGTTCCTGCCGACGAGTTCGCCGAGTCCGGGCCCTCGCTACCACTGCGCGTCGAGCGACCCGTGTTCGCTGCGCTGCTGAGAGTGCTGCAGGGCGACCTGACCCGCTACGGCCTGCCGAAACCGGACCACAAGCTCTTCGAGTCCCACCCGCTGCTCAACAGTCAGCTGCTGCACCACCTGCAGCACGGCGACGTCACCGTGAAGGCCGACATCGCCGCGTTCGAGGGCGACCGCGTCAGGTTCACCGACGGCAGCACGGAGGTCGTGGACCTCGTGCTGTTCGCCACCGGCTACGACTGGGCGATCCCGTACGTCCCGGAGAAGTACTTCACCTGGCGTGACGGACGGCCAGACCTGTACCTCACCGCGTTCAACCGCGAGCACCGCAACCTCTTCGGGATCAGCTACCTGGAGGTGAACTCCAGTGCCTACACGCTCTTCGACCGGGTGAGCAACGTGGTGGCGCAGTACCTGCACGACCAGGTCCATGCTCCCGACCGGGCGGCGGCGTTCGACGAGCTCATGTCTGCGGAGCGGCCCGACCTCAGCGGCGGCATCCGGTTCATCGACTCGCCGCGACACACGTCGTACGTCGACGGTCGCGCGTTCCGCAAGGAGCTCGACCGGGTCAGCGAGCGCGTCGGCTGGGAGCCGCTGGGGACCGGGATCTTCGACCGGCTGCGCTCCGGTCAGCCGATTGGCTGAGCCGGCGCCGTCCTCGAGCTACGGTTCCTCGCGGGTGAGGTCGTACTGGAGCTCGCGGGGCTCGCAGCCGAGGAGCTCGAGTGCCCGGACGGTCGCCAGCGCCAGCCGCGGCGCGCCGGCCAGGGACGCTTCTCGCTGGAAGGTGCGATCGGTGTCCGACCACGGCTTCTGCCATCCCTGGCGCAGCAGCTTGGCCTCCTGCTCGGGGGACATCGGCCAGTCGCCGCCGAAGCTCGTGGAGCCGACGCACTCGGCGATGAGCCGCGACTGCCCGGCGGTGATCTGGACGAAGCGTCGCGGGCCGGGTGGGGGTTGCCGCTTCCCGAAGAGCGAACGACGTACGGGCTCGCGCCGCTCGCCGATCGTCAAGGAGTCGTACAGGTCCAGCGCTAGGAAGGCGCTGACCAGCCGCAGGTTGACGGCCTCCCACGTGTCGCTCACGGCTCCATACTGCCGTCCGGCTGGTTGGAGCCGTCCTGGCCCGGGGCCGGCCGCTGCTGGGCCGAGACGGCTGCCATCCTCTCGGCCGAGAGCGCTGCCATGGAGCCGCACTGCTTCCGGTGACAAATTGGTCCGGTCGGCTGGGAACAGAACTCGCGCCGGCGCTGTTCTTCCCCAATGCCTCACTCGGGAGAGGTGGTTCTCGACCGACCCTGAGGAGAGTTCGTGACCGAGTCCGTGAAGACGCCCGACGAGGCAGACGACGCCTCTCTGCGTGAGAGTCCCGATCCGCGTCGCTGGATCACGCTGGCGGTCCTGGCCGCGGCGCAGCTGATGATCGTCCTCGACGCGTCGATCGTGAACATCGCGCTGCCCTCGGCGCAGGAGGACCTCGGCATCAGCAACGCCGACCGGCAGTGGGTCGTCACGGCGTACACACTGGCGTTCGGAGCGCTCCTGCTGCTCGGTGGACGGATCGCTGACTACACCGGTCGGAAGCGCACGTTCATCCTCGGGCTGCTCGGCTTCGCCGTCGCCTCAGCGATCGGTGGCGTCGCGCCCAACCAGGAGCTGCTGTTCGCGGCACGCGCCCTGCAGGGTGCCTTCGCCGCACTGATGGCGCCGGCCGCCCTCTCACTGATCACGGTGACCTTCACCGAGCCGAAGGAGCGTGCCAAGGCGTTCGGCGTCTTCGGTGCGCTCTCGGGCGGCGGTGCGGCGATCGGGCTGATCGTCGGGGGAGTGCTCACCGAGTACGCCTCCTGGCGGTGGTGCCTCGGCGTGAACGTGCCCGTCGCGCTGCTCGTGGGCGCGCTCGCCGTGCCGTTCGTGCGCGAGAGCAAGGCCCACGGCGACACCCGGTACGACGTGCCGGGCGTCCTGCTCGCGACCGCAGGGCTCTTCTCCCTCGTCTACGGCTTCACCGAGGCCGCCCGGGCGAAGAACCCGGACGACCCGCAGTCCACCGAGGTGCTCGGCTGGACCGCGCCGTCCACGCTGGGGTTCCTCGTCGCCGCCGTCGTGCTCCTCGTCGCCTTCGTCCTCTGGGAGCAACGGAGCAAGAACCCGATGCTGCCCCTCCGGGTCGTGCTCGACCGCAACCGGGGCGGCTCCTACCTGATCTTCCTGCTGGTCGGTGCCGGGCTCTTCGCGATGTTCCTGTTCCTGACCTACTACTTCCAGATCAACCTCGGCTACGACCCGCTGAAGTCCGGCTTCGCGTTCCTGCCCTTCAGTGCCGGCATCATCCTGGCCGCCGGCGTCGTGGCGCAGCTCTTGCCACGTGTGGGGCCGAAACCCCTGCTGGTGACCGGTCTCGTGATGGCAGTGGCAGGCATGCTGCTGCTGACCCGGATCAGCAACGACTCGTCGTACGTCACCCACGTGCTGCCGGCGGAGCTGCTGCTGAGCGTCGGCATGGCCTGCGTGTTCATCCCTGCCTCGAGCACGGCCCTTGTCGGTGTCGGCAGCCACGACGCCGGGGTGGCGAGCGCGGTGCTCAACACTGCGCAGCAGATCGGCGGCTCCCTGGGGACCGCCCTGCTGAACACGCTGTTCGCAGCGTCGGTCACCGGCTACCTCAGCGACAACGTCCGCTCGCCGGAGGACGCCGAGCGGCTGCTGCCGTTGGCGTTCATCGAGGGGTACCACGTGGCGTTCTTCTGGGCGGCGATGCTGCTGGCCGGTGCTCTGTTGGTGGCGCTCTTCGTGATGAACGCGCGCAAGGAGGACGTGCCGGACGACTCCGTCGGCGTACCGGCCGCCTGAGCCTGCCCGAAACGCGACACCTTACGGATACCAGGACAATTACTCCGTCCGGTGAACTTGCGCCCATCCCATCGCAGGTGGGCGACGAACACCGGGCATGTCCACTTCCTTCGCCGTCGAGACCCACCGGCTGCGTGACCACGTCAACAGGCTCGAGGCCGAGCACCCACCCCTCGACCCCGCAAGCGTCGACTACACCGTGCGGCGACCGGCGCTCGTCCTCGAGCGGTTCGGCAGGGTCCTCGACTACATGGCCCGTGCCGAGCTCGAGGTCGAGCGCAACGCCCAGGAGCTGAACATCCTCCTTCCGCACCCTCCGGAGATCGACCGCTACTTCTACGCCGAGGTGTGGCAACCGCAGGAGGCGATGCACGGAGTCATCCTCGACGAGCTGCAGGTGCGCCTCGGGAGCCGCCCGGCCCAGGCGAACCTCGACACGGTCTCGGTGAAGGTGAAGGTCCTCGGGGCGATAGCGCACCTCGAGCCCGTGCAGGACGTGATCCGGATGCTCTACTACCTGACCGGCATGACGACGGAGCGGTCCGCGCTGCTCGCCTACCACCGGCTCCACGACGGGCTCGTGGAGATGGGGGAGCGGGCTGCCGCAGACACGATCATCACCCCCATCCGCCGGCAGGAACCCGGCCACTACGCCTACTACCGGATGTCCGCCGACGCCCTCTGGCAGCAGTTGACGAGCTGGCAGCGTTGGCTGGTGCAGCGCCTCCGGTCCGTGAGCTTCGCTCCGGTGGCGGCGAACAGTCCCTCCCAGCTCGCCGACGTCGGGGACATGATGGTGCAGCTCGGGATCAACGACAGCAACGAGGCTGTGGAGTTCGCCGAGCAGACGTCTCGCGTCGAGCGGGATCTGCTCTGGGCCCAGGAGAAGGGGATGCGCGTTCCGCCGTACATCGCCAAGTCGTTCTCCGACGCGTTGGTGCTGTCCCAGCAGCGCAGCTGACGGAACGGCGGGGCACGGCCCTTCGGCACTCCCGATTCCGAGCAGCGCATGCAAAGGTGCGCAGCAGGTCGGTATCGGAGGAGACGCATGGGAGTCATGGACGACGCCGAGCACGTCGAGCCGGCGGACATCGCGGAGTGGTCCGACTGGCTCGCTCGCAATCACGCAGACGCGCCGGGCGCCTGGCTGGTGACCCCACGCAGCAGGACAGGTCGGCAGACCGTCGACTACGAGAGCGCCGTGGTCGAGGCGCTGCGCTTCGGCTGGGTCGACTCGACGACCAGGACCCTCGACGCTGAGCGCGGGATGATGTGGTTCTCGCCGCGCAGACCGACCAGCGGCTGGGCCGGCAGCAACAAGCGCCGCATCGAACGGCTCCGCGCCGAGGGACGGCTGGAGCCGGCCGGGGAGGCCGCGGTGCGGGTGGCACAGGAGAACGGCTCGTGGAACCTCCTCGACGACGTCGAGCGGCTCGTCGTACCTGCCGACCTGGCCGCGGCCCTCGACGCTCTGCCGGGTGCGCGTGCCCACTGGGACCGGTGCAGCCCCTCGGCGCGACGGATGGCGTTGACGTGGATCGTCCAGGCGAAGCGCCCCGAGACGCGTGCGCGGCGGGTGACCGCCACCGCTGAGCGGTCGGCGGCCGGGGAGCCGTTGGGGCCGGGCTGACGTCAGTCGGTCTCGGCGAAGAGGTCGGTCAGCTCGGCGACGAAAGCGGGCAGGTCGTCGGGCTTGCGGCTGGTCACCAGGTTGCCGTCCACGACGACCTCCTCGTCCACCCAGTCGGCCCCGGCGTTGCGGAGATCGGTCTGCAGGCTGGGCCAGGAAGTCAGGCGCCTGCCCTTCACGACCCCCGCCTCGGCCAGCACCCACGGGGCGTGGCAGATCGCCGCGACCGGCTTGTCGGCTTCGAAGAACGCCTTCACGAACTCGACGGCGTCCTCGTCCATCCGCAGTGCATCGGGGTTGGCGACGCCACCAGGCAGCACCAGTCCCGCGAAGAGCTCGGGGTCGGCCTCGGCGAGGGTCTGGTCGACCTCGAAGGTGTCGGCCTTGTCGAGGTGGTCGAACGCCTGGATCTTGCCGGCTTCGGGCGAGACCAGGACCGGCTCACCGCCGGCGTTGCGTACGGCGTCCCAGGGCTCGGTCAGCTCCACCTGCTCGACGCCTTCACCCGCCATCAGGAAGGCGATCCGGCGTCCGGTGAGCGATGAGTCGTCAGTCATGGGGTCCTCCGAGAGCTTCGTGGTGTCGACAGACACGTTCCCGACTGGCCGCGTCGTAATCGCGCCGGCCACCGTCCGGCTGACGGAGATCCAGATCGCCTACGCGGGCCGCTGGCGACGCGCAACCCGCCACTCAGCGTGTCCGTACGACGTTCGTGCGCGCAGCCTTGTCGTGCAGCGCCTGTCGCTTGCCGTCGCCCGCGGCCCACAGGCAGTCCAGCCAGGGATACCAGAACAGCGCCAGGTAGACCCACGGGAAGACGCCGGTGAGCATGTAGCCGTGCTGGGTGAGCACCCGCGCCGCGATCGACGACCACGGCAGCCGGCCGGGACGGTCCCGCAGCCGGACCCCGAGTCCCAGGGCCATCTTGCCGACGGTCGCCCCCTTGAACCGCAGCATCAGCGCCGTGTAGAGCGTCCAGGTCACGAACGCGGCCAGCGCCGACCACATGACCAGCGGCAGGAACATGTCGAGGTAGGCGGAGAGGAGCTCGCCGGGCTCCGGCTCGCTCTCGAGCAGGGCCTGCATGTCGCGCTGCATGCTCAGCTGGATCGGGAAGGTCGCCACCGAGCTCGCCGCCCCCAGGATCAGCGCGTCGATGAGGTGGGCGGCGACGCGTGGCCAGAACGGGGCCAGCGGTGTCCCGTCGGGCGTCGTCGGTCCGGGCGGCTGCGCGGCGTACGGCGGCTGGGCCGGCTGAGCAGCGTAGGTCGGCGCGGCCACGCGCGCGGGCACGTGGCCGGGCGCCGGCGCGACCTGCCACGTCCACTGCTGGCCGTCCCAGAACCGCAGCAACGGCGGGTCGCCCGGCGCGGGTGGCGCCGGGTCCGGGTACCAGCCGGGCGGGGACAGCATCACGGGGAGGACGGTAGCGGACCGTCCTCCCCGTGTCGCTCGTTACTGCGTCCGGTACGCCTCGCCGTAGACCCTGAAGTAGTCGACGTAGGCCAGGCGACGGTTCCGGTCCGGCGGGTCCACCACCAGCTCGATGGTGTGGCGGCCGGCTCCGAGCCCCTTGAAGATCCGCAGCCCGTCGAACTTCGGCTCCGCCGTTCGGCCCTTGAACGAGACCTGACCGATCCGCTCACCGTCGACGAGGACCTGTGCGGTGCCGCCCTCCTTGGCGCGCCCCCACTTCAGTCCGATCCTCGGCCCCTTGAAGTCCAGCGACATCGTGTCGCCACCCGTGCCGCCCGGGGCGTTGTCAAAGTGATGGTTGA
>CADCUK010000034.1 GCA_902805865.1 uncultured Nocardioidaceae bacterium
CATCTCGGCCAGCGAGCCGCCGCTCTCTGCGCTCGTCCGCAGGAAGGTGATGCGCTCACCTGTGACCGGGTTGTCGATGACGTCGCCGGCCTGCACCATCGGCTGACCGTAACAGCCGGGTGCTGCTGCGCCTGCCGGCTCGCGGCCTAGGGTCGGGGCGTGGATCCGTCGCTCACCGTCCTTGCGCTGCTGGCGCTCGCCGCGCTGTTCGCGGGGTTCGTCGACGCGGTCGTGGGTGGCGGCGGGCTGGTGCAGCTCCCGGCGCTCGTCCTCGGCCTTCCCGGCGCCAGCCCGGTCCAGGTGCTGGCCACGAACAAGCTCGCCTCGATCTGCGGCACGTCGGTCAGCTCGGTCACCTACTACCGTCGGGTGCGGCCGCACGCGGGGACGTTCCTGCCGCTGATGGGGTTCGCGTTCCTGGGGTCGCTGCTCGGCGCCCTCCTGGCGTCGCGGATCCCCTCGGAGGCGTTCGCGCCGATCGTGCTGTTCGTGCTGGTGCTGGTCGGGACCTACGTGCTGTTCAAGCCCGACCTCGGCGACGTCACGAAGCTGCGGTTCGCCGGACGACGGCACACCGCGATCGCGATGGCGGCCGGCTTCGTCATCGGCGCCTACGACGGGGCGCTCGGGCCCGGCACGGGTTCGTTCTTCGTCTTCTCGCTGGTCGGGTTCCTCGGCTACTCGTTCCTCGAGGCCTCGGCGAAGGCCCGGATGGCCAACTGGGCCACCAACCTCGCCGCGCTCTGCATCTTCATCCCGCAGGACGCGGTGCTGTGGAAGACCGGGCTCGTGATGGGGGTCGCGAACCTCGTCGGCGGCTACCTGGGCGCGCGCACCGCCGTGGCCCGGGGCGCGAAGTTCGTCCGGGTCTTCTTCATCGTCGTCGTGTCCGGGTTCATCGTCCGGATCGGCGGCGAGGTGGTCGGTCTGTGGGGGTGACACCGCCGTCGCGGTTACCGTGGGCGCGTGCACGTGGAGTTCGAGGGCGACATCTGGTTCTGGAAAGGGCCTGCGCCGTGGCACTTCGTCACGGTCCCTGACGAGGAGTGTGCCGAGCTGGAGGCGACGTCTGCGTTCGTGAGCTACGGCTGGGGGATGATTCCCGTCCGCGCGCGCGTCGGGTCGACGGAGTGGGCCACGTCGCTGTGGCCCAAGGACGGTGCCTACCTGGTGCCGGTCAAGGCAGCGGTGCGCAAGGCCGAGCGGCTCGACGTCGGTGACAAGGTCAGGGTCCGGCTCGACATCGACGTGTGAACCCCCTGAGCGGTCACGTCAGGGGCGCCAGCCCGGCGGCGGGTCCTCACCGACGAGGCCGTCCACCGCTTCCCTGAGCAGGTCGGCGTGGCCGGTGTGCCGCCCGTACTCCTCGAGGAGGTCGCAGACCAGGCGGCGCAGGCTGGCGTGCTGCCCCTCGTCGTCGGCGATGTGGACCGGCCCGTCGAGACCCCCGGCTGCCAGCGCGGCCTCGAAGCGAGCCCGGGAGCGCTCGACGGCGCCGTCCCAGAGTGCGTAGAGCTCGGACGGGCTGTCGTCCGCCGCCGAGCTGAACTCCCAGTCCGGGTCGTCCTCGAAGGCCGCCGGGTCCCACGGCGGCCCGAGCGGCTCCCCGGCCAGCTTCGCGGTCATGGTGAAGTCCTCCACGAGGGCCAGGTGCTTGAGCAGCGCGCCGAGCGTCAGCGACGACGAGCCGATCCGGTTGCGGAGGCCCGCGTCATCGAGCTCGCCCGCCTTCCACCGGAACGTCCATCGCAGCCGGTCCAGCGCGCCCAGCAGCTGCTCGGCCTCGGTGCCCGCGAGGGGCGGCTCCCACGGCGTCGCGTCGTCGGTCATGAGGTCTGCGGTCCGAGGTCGCCCGGTGATGCGGCAGCCCGTGCCCCAGCAGCCGTCGGCCCGGGCTCCTTGAGCTCGACGAAGATGACGTGGGTCGGGGTGTCACCGATGTTCTCGCCGTGGTGCTCCTGGGCAGGCAACCAGCCGACGGTCCCCGCGTCGAGCTGCACCTCGCGGTCGCCGCCACCGGAGACGAGCCGCCTGCGGAACGTCGACAACGTGTACATGACGCTGTCCGGGTGCTGGTGCGGGGTCGTCCGTTCACCGGGGACGTCCTGGTACTCGAGGACCCGGACCCGGTCGTTCTCGAAGACGACGCTGTAGTGACGGGGGTTGGTGACCACGGGATCGAGTGTCATCTGGCCACCATGGCACCTGGAGCCGTCCCTGAGTAGGGCTCAGGAACCGTCAGAGGTCCAGGCTCTCCTCGACGGTGAAGACGGTGTGGGTGTGCGTGGCTCCCACGCTGTCCAGGAGGCGCATCGCTGCCGGCCCCTCGCCGCGGGCGCGCAGTGCGATGACGGCCTCCCGGTCACGCCAGGTCGTCTGGATCCGCCAGCGCCCCTCCTGGCCACGGAGCAGCTCGGTCCGGAGCAGCCCCTCCGGGCTGTCGCCGGCGGCCATCAGGCGGAAGCCCTCGATGAGCTCTGCCTCGCGGTCGGCTGGCACGACTGCGTCGACTGCGGTCACGACGGCACCCTTCACGCTCGGCACTCAACACCCCCGCGACCCGTCCTGCAAGAGCGGGGTCAGCGGACGACCTCGGCGAGACCTGCCAGCAGCCGGTCGACGTCCTCGTCGTTCGTGTACGGCGCCAGCCCGGCGCGCACGGCCCCGGCGTCCCCGAGCCCCATCCACCGGGAGGCCTCGACCGCGTAGAAGTGGCTGGCGGGGGCGTTCACGCCGACGGAGGCCAGGTGCTGGTGGACCTCCCGGCCGCTGCAGCCCTCGACCGAGAAGTACGCCGTCGGGGTGCGTCGAGCGGGGGAGCCGTGCAGCCGCACGGCGGGGATCGCGCGGAGCCCGTCGAGCAGCTTCTCGAACAGCCTGTCCTCGTGCTCCTCGACCATGCGCATGGCGCCGAGCACCCGGCTGCGCCGGTCGGTCGCGTCCGGGTCGAGGCCGGCGATGACGTCGACCGCTGCCGTGGTCCCCGCCAGCAGCTCGTAGGGCAGCGTGCCGAGCTCGAACCGCTCCGGCACCTCGTCGCTGGACGGGACGAGCTTGTCGGGGTGCAGCCCCTCGAGCAGCGCAGGGTCGGCGACCACGACGCCGTGGTGCGGGCCGAAGAACTTGTAGGGCGAGCAGGCGTAGAAGTCGGCACCGAGGTCGGCGACGTCGACCGGCGCGTGCGCGGTCAGGTGCACGCCGTCGACGTACAACAACGCTCCGGCGTCGTGCACCGCCTCCGCGATCCCGGGGATGTCGGGACGGGTGCCGAGGACGTTGGAGGCACCGGTGACCGCGACCAGCCGGGTGCGGGACGACAGCTCGGCGCGGACGTCGTCGACCGTCAGCTCGCCGGTGTCCCGGTCGAACCCGGCCCAGCGCACCGCAGCGCCGGCGCGCTCGGCCACCTGCACCCAAGGGCGGATGTTCGAGTCGTGGTCGAGCCGGCTCACGACGACCTCGTCGCCAGGACCCCACCCCGGGGCGAGGGTGCGTGCGACGTCGTACGTCGCCTGGGTCATCGACCGCGCGAAGACGACCCCTCGCGCGTCGCAGCCGAGGAGGTCGGCGACCGCGTGCCGTGCGGACGCGACGGCGTCCTCCGCCTTGCGCTCGGAGTCGGTGACCGTGCCGCGGTTGGAGATGCCCGACGTCATCGCCCCGGCCACCGCGTCGGCGACCGCACGGGGGACCTGGGTGCCGCCTGGGCCGTCGAAGAACGCGGTCCCGTGCGCCAGGGCAGGGAACTGGCCACGCAGGCGCTCGACGTCGAAGGTCATGCCGCCATCCTCCCGGCATCCCAGGCGAGGGAAACCCGCCGCCGGAAATGCTGTTGAGGTCGGCCGCGGTCCTGCAGCAGGCTGCCTGGATGACCGCACTCGTCTCGCACACGACCTTCGACTGCCGCAACGCCTACGAGCTCTCGGAGTGGTGGAAGCAGGTGCTGGGGTACGTCGACGTGGAGGGCGACCCGAACCTCCCCGGCCACGAGGAGTGCATGATCCTCGACCCGCAGACCGGCCACCGCCTGCTCTTCATCGAGGTGCCGGAGGACAAGCAGGTCAAGAACCGGATCCACCTCGACCTCTGCTCCCGCACCGGGTCGCGCGACGAGGAGCTGGACACGCTGCTCGGCCTGGGCGCCACCGAGGTCGCCGACCTCCGGGGCAAGGACGGTCCTGGAACGGGTTGGGTGGTCCTGGCCGACCCGGAGGGCAACGAGTTCTGCATCGTCCGGTCGCAGGCCGAGCGCGACCGGGGCTGAGCTGCGCGGTCAGCCCTTGTTCGCGGCCGCCTTCCGGGCGGCGGTCTTCTTGGCCGGCTGACCCTTGGGCTTCTCCCGGATCAGGACCCCCTTGTCGTCGGTCCGCTTGACCTCGAACAGCTCGATCGCGGTCACGAGGTCGACGAGCTTGGCGTAGCCCCAGTTGCGGGAGTCGAAGTCGGGGGCCTGCTTGGCGACGTGGGAGCCGACGCTCCCCAGGTTGGCCCAGCCGTTGTCGTCCGACCCGACGCTGATGCCGTCGCGCAGCAGGCGGAGAAGCTTGGCGTCACCGCGGAGCTCGTTGCTGCTCTTGCGCGCCGGGGCGGTGGGCGGCCGGCTCCCCTCGCTGGGCTGCTCGGGCTGCTCGGGCTGCTCCAGCTGCTCCGGCTTCCCGGGGTTGCGGAGCACGTCGAGGTAGATGAACCGGTCGCACGCGTTCACCAGCGACTTCGGGGTCTTGGGCTCGCCGAACCCGTAGACGGTCTTGCCGGACTCCCGGAGCCGGGAGGCGAGCTTGGTGAAGTCGCTGTCGGAGGACACCAGGCAGAAGCCGTCGAGGTTGCCGGTGTACAGCAGGTCCATCGCGTCGATGATCAGCGCGCTGTCGGTGGCGTTCTTGCCGGTGGTGTAGGCGAACTGCTGCATCGGCTGGATCGCGTGCGTGTTCACCACGTCCTTCCAGCCGCGGAGGTTGGTCGTGGTCCAGTCGCCGTACGCCCGCTTCACCGTCGCGCTTCCGTACTTCGCGATCTCGGCGAGCAGCGCCTCGATGATCGTGGGTGTCGTGTTGTCGCCGTCGATGAGCACGGCGAGCCGGGCGGACTCCGGGTTGGTGGCCATCCTCGGAGACTAGACAACGGGCACCTGCGCGGCACGGACCCGCCCCATCAGGATCCGGTGAAGCTCCCGGCCCGGCTCACGCCACGATGCCCAGCCGGGCCAGCAACCGGTCCGTGGCGTGCCCGTCCTCCAGTGAGCAGAAGCGGGACTTGAACTCGGCGTACCGGTCGGACGAGCGCTTCTGGAGCCCCGGCAGGTCGGAGAGGGCGGCAGCCACCTCGTCGGTGGTCCTCGCGATCGGTCCGGGTGCCGCTTCGACCAGGTCGAAGTAGAACCCACGGACCTCGTCGCGGAACCGTTCGAAGTCGTAGGTGTGGAGGACGATCGGCCGCCCGGTGACGGCGAAGTCGAACATGGTCGACGAGTAGTCGGTGACCAGGACGTCGGCGGCGAGGTAGAGGTCGCGGACGTCCGGGTAGTACGACACGTCCACCACACCAGGGAGGCCGGGAGGGATCGAGCGACCGGTCATCAGCGGATGCGTCCGGACCAGCACGCAGGTGTCGGGTCCGAGCTCCTCCAGCAGCCCGCCGACGTCCAGCCCGAGCTCCACCTGGGGTGAGCCGTCGCTGAACTTCTCGTCGTCGCGCCACGTCGGGGCGTAGAGGACCACCGTGCTGCCGGGCTGGAGTCCCAGCCGGTCCCGCACCCGGTCGCGCTGCTCGTCGCGGTCCGGCGCCAGCAGCACGTCGTTGCGCGGGTAGCCGATCTCCAGCACCTCGCCGTCGTACCGGAAGCCGCTCCTGAGCCGCGGGGTGCTCTCGCGGTTGGGGGACACCAGCACGTCCCACTTCGCCACGTCGTGGTCGAGCCGGTCCAGTCGCCCCTCCGGCGCCCAGAGGACGTCACGGTGGATCCGTTTCAGAGGCGTGCCGTGCCACGTCTGAAGGTACGTCGTCACCGGACCCTTCGTCCACTCGACCTCGGTGTGGCTGTTCGCAAGGACCACGTCTGCGGACTCGAGTGCCGTCCTGGCCTCGGTGCTCCCGATGTCGACCGTGCGGGCGTCGTTCGGGAAGCCGTCGGCGTGCTCCTCGTCCACCAGCCACACGTTGTCGATGCCGTCGACGCCGGCCAGCCGCTCGAAGACCGCCCGCGGGCTGTCGGAGTACCGGCCGTCGAAGCTGTTGTAGAGGATCCTCACGCGGCATCACAGTAGTGGTCCGCTCCGCGTCGCCGCCGCGCGACTAAACCCGGCCCTTGGTGGGTACAACCATCTAGCCTCACGCTTGCGTTCTCGCGCAGGCAAAGCAGGAGGCTTCACCCACGCGCCCGATCTCGGCTGGGCACGTACTCACCCTGTGGAGGCACCGATGCACCTCTCCGACGCCACCCTTCCCAGGCTGTCCCGCAGGCTCGACGCCCCCACCTACGACCGTGCCGCACTGCGGCCGTCGATCGTGCACATCGGCGTCGGCGGCTTCCACCGGAGCCACCAGGCCGTCTACCTCGAGGCACTCGCCCGCACCGGAGAGCTGGGCTGGGGCGAGACCGGGGTCGGTCTGCACTCGACGACGATGAGGCGCGCCCTTCGTCCGCAGGACTGCCTCTACACCGTCGTCGAGCGCACCTCCGAGACGGACTCCGCCCTCGTCGTCGGCGTGATGCGCGACTACCTGTACGCCCCGGAGAACCCCGCGGCGGTGCTCGACCGGCTCGCCGCACCCGAGACCCGACTCGTCACGCTGACGATCACCGGCGACGGCTACAACCTCGACCAGGACGGCAGGTTCCGCGACCGCGAGCCGGCTGTCGTCCGTGACCTGAGTGCTTCCGGCGCCCCCACCACCTGGTTCGGGTACGTCGTCGCGGCGCTCGGCCGACGCCGCGCCGCGGGACTCGGCGGCTTCACGGTCCTGTCCTGCGACAACCTGCCCGACAGCGGAGCCGCGGCCCAGGCTGCCGTGGTGTCCTACGCGCGTCTCCGCGACGAGACGCTCGCGGCCTGGATCGAGCGGAACGTGACCTTCCCCAGCAGCATGGTCGACCGGATCACCCCCCAGCCCGACGGTGCACTCTCCCGGGAGCTGGCGCGCGCGTTCGGTGTCCGGGACCGGGCGCCGGTGGCCACCGAGCCGTTCACGCAGTGGGTGATCGAGGACGACTTCGCGAACGGGCGGCCGCCCCTGGAGGACGTCGGGGTCCAGTTCGTCTCGGACGTCGCGCCGTACAAGCTGACGAAGACGCGGCTCCTCAACGGAACGCACACCGCCATGGCCTACCTCGGCCACCTCGCCGGGCACCGGAACACGGCCGAGATGGTCGCCGACCCGACGATGCGCAGCTACCTCTCGCGGCTGATGCGCGAGGAGGTCGCGCCCCTGCTGCCGTCGACGCCCGGCCTCGACCTCAGGGACTACCAAGCCACCGTGCTCGACCGGTTGGCCAACGAGCGGATCGGCGACCCGCTGTCCCGGCTCGCCGGACGGGGGTCGACCAAGATGCCGTGCTACCTCCTCCCGTCGCTGATCGAGGCGCGCCGGGAGGGACTGCCGGCGCCGCTGCTCACGCTCGCCGTCGCCGCCTGGTTCCGCTACCTGCGGGGCACGGACCTGTCCGGGAACGCGATCGAGATCCACGACGCCCGGCTCGACCAGCTGCAGCCGCTCGCCCGGCGTGGCGGGCTCGACCCCTCGCTGCTGCTCCGCAACCGGTCGGTGATGGGTCCGCTCGGCGACGACCTGGTCGTCCGCCGTGAGCTGGGTCGGGCACTGCGCGACCTCGAGACGCTCGGTGCGCGCGGGGCGACCGAGGCCCGTCTCGGCACGGGTCGCCGGCTCAGCGCGCTGGGTGCCTCAGGCGTCACGATGCCGACCCAGGCGGGCCCTCTCGAGATCACCACGGGCGCCTGATGGGTCGTCCGCGCGTCCTGTGGTGCGACGCCGACGGCAACCTGTTCCCGTCGGAGGAGCCGGCGTACGACGCCTCGGCCGGTGTCACGAACGACTTCCTGGCGGCGATGGGCGTGCCGACCCGCTACACCGCCGAGGAGCTCCGCCTCGGGTACACCGGAAAGAACTTCCGCACCACCGCAGCCGTCCTCTGCGCCGAGCACGGTGTGGACCTTTCGGCCCCGACGCTGGAGGAGTGGGTGCGGCGCGAGGCAGAGGTCGTGACGGCGCACCTCGGTCGCACGCTCACCCCGGACCCGGACGTGCTCGGACCGCTCGAGTCACTCGCTCGGTCGCACGAGCTGGCGCTGGTGAGCTCGAGCGCCTCGGCACGGCTCGACGTGTGCCTGCGGGCGACCGGCCTGGAGCACCTGTTCGCGCCGTCCGTGCGGTTCAGCGCCGAGGACTCGCTGCTCGTCCCCAGCGGCAAGCCGGACCCGGCGATCTACCGCTATGCGGGCAATCGCCTGCGCTGCCCACCCGGCGAGGGCGTCGCCATCGAGGACTCGGCCGTGGGGGTCCAGGCAGCGGTGGGCGCCGGCTTCGCCACCGTCGGCAACGTGCAGTTCATCGCCGCCGAGGAGCGCGCCGCACGCGTGGACGCGTTGCTGGCGGCGGGCGCCTTTCACGTGGTGAGCTCGTGGGCCGAGGTGCCGTCGGCTCTCGAGAGCCTGGCGGCCACACCCGTCTGAACCCGACCCGGTCGAGCAGGTCGCCTGAGCCGGGTTCCACGTACGGCTCAGGCGACCTCGGCGAGAGGCCGGGTGCGTAACCTCGTTCTCGTCATTCGGTCAGTACCCGATCACACGCATGACATTCGTCGAGTCACTCCTGTGCAAGCAACGACCCGAAGCGACGTACCTCCGACTCCTTGGTCTCGACGTAGGGCCCGTCGGTGATGACCAGCTCGCCACTGGTCGCGGAACCACTCCTCGGTGTGGTCACCAACCCACTGCTGGTTGAAGTAGAGGACGTACTCGGGCATCTCTGCTCCCTCGGCTCGGGCGGACCCGCCGTCCGCCTCACCCACGCTACGAACGGCGTCCAACGGATACGACAGCCGGAGCGGCGGAGGCGTCAGCCGCCCAGCGAGGGGAGTTGTCCAGTGTCGCCGGGGCCGACGAAAGCGATCACTGTCGACCCTCGTTCGCACACCGCCATGGTCTTGACGTAGCTGCGGAAGTCGCCGGACCCGAAGAGCACCTCCGCCTCGAACACCTCGTCCTCGATCTCGAAGACCTCCAGCTCCGGGGAGTCCCCGTAGAACATCCGCACCTCGATCGGCGTCTGCTCGACGTAGGCGTCGACACGGATGAGTTCGCCCACCTGCTCCACCTTGGTGAGCTCCGTGGCCGGCGGCAGCACCAGTCCCTCGACCTCGTCCTCGACACCCTCCGGTGCCGGGCTGCACGCCTCGAGCTGGGTCAGCGGCCCGCCGCTCTCGACAGGGAGGTCGGGCTTGTCCGCAGCCGAGGACGAGGCGGAGCGTGACTCGGCAGGCGCACCCGAGGGCGACGTCTCGCTGCCACCGGAACAACCGCAGAGCAGGATCACGCACAGCGCAGCGCTTGCGGAAATTCGTTCCATGCCTAACCTTATGGTCCGGGGCTCGTTGACGTGTCAGCCATCACACCCCGATGGCCGTCTTGCATCGCCCTCGCGCTACCCGCGCTTCTCGGAGGAGTCTCCATGGCACCGTCTAGCATCTTCGGGAGGCGCAGCCGGCTTCTCGCCGTCACCGGCGTCGTCGCCCTGACCGCCGGCCTCGTCCAGGCAGGTCCCAGTGCCCAGGCGGCTGACCCTGGCAAGGGGACCGTCTCGCCGGCTGACCGGACGACGACCTGGAAGGGCCAGTTCTACGGGCTGGCTGCCACCGCCGACCCGGCAGCCTGCCCGCCCAAAGCGGGCGACCCGGCCAACGCCGTCTGCGACCACTTCACGCTCAAGGTCCCCGTCGAGAAGTCGTACTGGAGCGACCGCGAGGGTGGTGCCGAGGTGACGGTGACGTGGCCGGACGCCGCCGACGACTTCGACCTCTACGTCTACAAGAACGACCAGCTGGTGGCGAGCTCGGCCACCGGCGGCACCGCCAAGGAGACCGCTCTCGTCCCGAAGGCGTCCGGCACCTACGAAGTACGGGTGCTTCCCTTCCTCGTGACAGATTCGGCCTACAACGGAACTGCGTCGCTCGAGACCCGTGCCGCCTCGGGCGCTCCCCGGCTCAGCGGCCCGAAGGAGTACCACGGCACGATCTTCCGTGACTTCAACTGCAAGCAGGCTCCGTGCCTGCCTGACAAGGAGCCGCAGAACAAGAACATCAAGAGCCCCTTCCCCTCGCTGGTCCTCAAGCAGGGACCCGTCGGCCGTGACTCGGCCGAGCCCACCATCGCGGTGGACAAGAAGGGGCGGGCGTTCTACCCGGCCGCGACGTTCGACGGGCCCGGCGGGCTCGCCGACACGCGGCTGCTGAAGTCCACCGACGACGGCGGCTCGTGGAAGGACATCACGCCGCCGGTCGAGGACCTTCCGGTGACGCTCGACCCCTACGTGTACATCGAGGAGGACTCGGGGCGTCTGTTCAACCTCGACCTGTACGTCGGCAGCTCCTTCCTGCAGTTCTCCGACGACGGAGGCAAGACCTTCGAGACCAACCCGGTGGCTTCCGGCGACTTCGTCAACGACCACCAGACCCTCGCTGCAGGCCCGCTCACTCGCCAGGCCCAGAACCAGGGATTGACTACGCTAGACCCGGACTTCCCCGAGGTTGTCTAC
>CADCUK010000035.1 GCA_902805865.1 uncultured Nocardioidaceae bacterium
GAACGCCTCACCGGGGACCACGGCCACCTCGGCCTTGTCGAGGATCAGCTCCGCCAGCTCGGTCGACGAGGTCGGCGTGACCCCCTCCACCGACCGGCCGAGCAGCTCCTTGACCGACGGGTAGACGTAGAACGCCCCCTTCGGCTCGGGACACACCACGCCATCGATCTCGTTGAGCATCTGCACGATCTTGCGGCGCCGGCGGTCGAACGCCGCCTTCATCTCGTCCACCGCGGCGAGGTCGCCCGACACGGCGGCGATCGCGGCCCGCTGCGAGACGTTGGCGACGTTGGAGGTGGCGTGCGACTGGAGGTTGGTGGCCGCCTTGACGACGTCCTTGGGACCGATCAGCCAGCCGACCCGCCAGCCCGTCATCGCGTAGGTCTTCGCGACCCCGTTCAGCACGACGCAGCGGTCGGCGATCGACGGCACGGCCACCGGCATGGAGACGGCCTCCACACCGTCGTACGTCAGGTGCTCGTAGATCTCGTCGGTGACCACCCACAGGCCGTGCTCGTCGGCCCAGCGACCGATCGCCTCGGTCTGCTCGCGGGTGTAGACGGAGCCGGTCGGGTTCGACGGGGAGCAGAACAGCAGCACCTTGCTCTTCTCGGTGCGGGCTGCCTCGAGCTGCTCGACGGTCACCAGGTAGTCCTGCGTCTCGTCGGCCAGCACGTCGACGGGAACGCCGCCGGCCAGCCGGATCGCCTCGGGGTAGGTCGTCCAGTACGGCGCGGGCAGCAGCACCTCGTCACCCGGGTCGAGCAGGGTCGCGAACGCCTCGTACACCGCCTGCTTGCCGCCGTTGGTGATCAGCACCTGGCTCGGCTCGACCTCGTAGCCGGAGTCGCGCTTGGTCTTCGCCGCCACCGCCTCCTTGAGCGCCGGCAGCCCGCCCGCCGGCGTGTAGCGGTGGTTCGCCGTCTCGCTGCAGGCCGCGACGGCCGCGTCGACGATGTACGACGGCGTCGGGAAGTCGGGCTCCCCGGCACCGAACCCGATCACCGGCCGGCCCGCCGCCTTCAGGGCCTTGGCCTTCGCGTCGACCGCGAGGGTGGCCGACTCGGCGATGCCGCCGATCCGGGCGGAGATGCGGGGCTGGCTGCGCTGCGTCGGCGGGGTCATGGGGCCATCGTTCCACCCGCGCTGAGGAGCATGCATCTCGGTTCCGCTCGGTTCGACTTCGCTCGGGGCGCTCCCGTACACTCTCCGTTTGGTGGTTCTCACCCTTGATCGGCATGCCCAAGACCGGGTGCGCCGGCCGGAGGTCGAGGCCGTCGGAGGGCACTAGCTCAACTGGCAGAGCATCGGTCTCCAAAACCGAAGGTTGGGGGTTCAAGTCCCTCGTGCCCTGCACGACCTCGCGTGGCCGCCACGTGAGGAGGAACGGTCGGCCCCAGCAGGTGGGCGCCTGGCTGAACGAAAGGAGTCGCGGACGGTGAGCACCAGCTCCACGCGCGAGAGTCGCACCAGCCCGGCGACCTTCTACCGCCAGGTGGTGGCCGAGCTCCGGAAGGTCGTCTGGCCGACCCGGACGCAGCTGATCACCTACTTCTGGGTGGTCCTGGTCTTCGTGGTCGTCGTGATGACGTTCGTCGCGCTGCTCGACCTCGGCTTCGGCAAGGCCGTCTTCGCGATCTTCGCCTGACCGCCCCGCCCCTAGACCCAGCACGTCCTGGCCGTGACAGCGGCCGGCAACTGGCAACAACCAAGATGAAGGTGACTGACAACCGTGTCGCAGTCGTACGACGAGCAGCCTGACGCACCGGCCGAGGAGACCGTTCCCGCGGCCGACCTCGACGCGCCCTCGATGGACCCGTTCGCGGTGACCCCTGCCGAGACGGCTGCCGTCGAGGCGGCTGCGGTGGACGAGGCGCACGCCGACATCGAGGCCGCTGCCGAGGCGTCCCAAGAGGCCGAGACCGCGTCCGCGGAGCCGACCTTCGAGGAGGCCGCGGTCGAGGAGCCCTCCGTCGAGGTGGGCGAGGGCGACGTCGCGGTGGACGCTCCCGCCGTCACCGACGAGGAGTCCTCCGACGAGGCGCCATCGATCGACGACGCGCCGGCGGACCCGCTCGAGGAGTTCCGCGAGACGCTGCGCAACAAGTTCGGCGACTGGTTCGTCATCCACACCTACTCCGGCATGGAGAACAGGGTGAAGGCGAACCTCGAGAGCCGGATCACCTCCCTCAACATGGAGGACTACATCCACGAGGTGATCGTCCCGACCGAGGAGGTCGCGGAGATCAAGAACGGCCAGCGCAAGCTGGTCCGCCGCACGGTCCTCCCCGGCTACGTCCTGGTCCGGATGGACCTGACCGACGAGTCCTGGGCCGCCGTACGCCACACGCCGTCGGTGACCGGCTTCGTCGGCCACAGCCAGCAGCCGGTGCCGCTGAGCCTCGAAGAGGTGGAGAAGATGCTCGCCCCGGCGATCGTCGCCGCCGCCGAGCAGGCCGCCCCGCAGGAGGCCGGCACGTCCTCGCAGCCGCAGGCGCGCAAGAAGGTGGAGGTCGCGGACTTCGACGTCTCCGACTCCGTCATGGTCGTCGACGGCCCGTTCGCGACGCTGCACGCCACCATCACCGAGATCAACGCCGACACCCAGCGGGTCAAGGCGCTCGTCGAGATCTTCGGCCGGGAGACCCCGGTCGAGCTGAGCTTCAACCAGATCCAGAAGGTCTGACCGCCGGTCGGGCTTCCGCACCACGACGCAACA
>CADCUK010000036.1 GCA_902805865.1 uncultured Nocardioidaceae bacterium
CCCGACGGCCGTCCTCGGCGATCCACTCGAGCTCCTAGAGGACCTTGGCCGAGACCTTCCCACCGGCGGCGAGCTTCTCGTCGGAGAACAGCCCGGCCTCGATCCGCTTGGCGAGCTCGACCTCCATCTCCGCGTTGAGGAGCGGGACCTTGCCGATCTGCTTGAGGTAGTCCTTGACCGGGTCGGCGGTCGCGCCGGCGACCATCACCTGCTGGATCGGCTCGTCGGTGTCGTCGGCGGCGGAGATGACGAAGCCCTTGCTCTCGTCCTCCTCCTCCTTGAGGGTCGGGTCCTCGACGAGGTCCTTCTCGAACTCCTCGTCGGGGATGTCCGGGAGCACCTTCTTGCCGTCGGGGCCGACCGCGCCCGGAACGGCGTCGGCAGCAGGTGCCGCCTTCTTCGCCGCAGCCTTCTTCGTCGTCTTCTTCGCCGGAGCAGCCGGGGTCTCGACGGTGTCAGCGGCGTCGGTGGTTGCGGCGTCGGCAGGAGCGACGTCGTTCTTGGTCGCCTTCTTGGCCGGAGCCTTCTTGGCGGGGGCCTTCTTCGCGGTGGCGGAGGTGACCTTCTTGGCCGTCGAGGTGGCGGCCGCCACCTGCTTGCGACCGGTGTCTTCTGCGGACACGGAGACCGAGACCCCTTCCTGGCTCAAGAGCTTGAGCATGGCCCGCAGGTGCTGGGGCGAGATCCCGGCGGACTCCGTCGTCTGCCGGACCGCTTCCGCAGAGACTTCGCCTACCGCCTTCCCGAGCTTGACCAGGGCCACGACATCGGGATGTGCGAGCGCCTCAGCGGGGAGCTTGCGGGACGTGCTCGAGGACACGAACTACCTCTCGTCAACGGTTGCGGGGCGCGGCAAAGCCCGTAGTCGTCAAGTGCCGCACCGTCATTGTGTCACGGCGGACCGAAGTTCCAAGGACGACCCCGGAAAGGTCGAAGCCCTTACGTCGTCAGGGCTTCGACCGCGACGGGCACCGTGGGCCGTTACGGTGTCGGCGCGCCGGTGAACCGCGCGTAGCCGCGCTGCGGGTCGGAACCGAAGTACCGGAACACCCCGGCCGCGTGCAGCTTGTCGCCCTGGATGAGCAAGCCCCACACACCCATCTTGTCGCCGAGGCACTGCGGGTCCCAGTCCGTCGGTACGCCGTCGGCGTACCGCACCGAGCCGAGGAACGGGCGCTTGATGCCGGACTCCTGGAAGCCGGTCCAGTGGCCGCCCATGTAGACCTCGGTGCTCGAGGGCGCGATCGCCTGGGTGTTCCCGCTGGTCTTCACGCTCCAGACGGGGTTGCCGTTGCCGGCCACGTCGTACGCCCGCACGAAGTTGTTCTGGGTGGCGAGGAAGAACCGGGATCCGTCCTGGCTCAGCGCCACCGTGACGACACCGCTGCCGCTCTCGACCACAGGATTGAACGCTGTGGCGTTCCCGGTGTCCGCGAACACCGAGCCCGCGTTGCCCGACCGGCTCACGCCGCCCAGCTTGGTGAACCCGCCGCCGGCGTAGACGATGCTGCCGTCCGGCGAGACGACGACCTCCCGCACCGTGCCGGCGGCACGCGGGTTGAACGCCGCGACGAGGTTGCCGGTCGTGGCATCGACAGCAGCCAGCTTCGACCGCCCGGTGCCGTCGATGCCGTTGTACTTGCCGCCGACGTAGAGCCGGCTGCCGTGCACCGCCAGCGAGAAGACGGTCGGGTAGGCCCCGCCGGTGTCCGCGGACCAGTCGGCCAGGACGGCACCCGTCGTAGCGTTGACCGCAGCCACGTTCGCCCGAGGCACGCCGTTCACCGTGGTGAACGTGCCACCGAGGAAGACGGTGCTGCCGTCGCTCGAGGTGGCGACCGCCTCGACCCGGCCGTTGGTGTCGGCGACGAAGCCCGGATCCACGGCGCCGCTCGGCAGGATGGCGGCGACGTTCGACCGGAGCTTGCCTCCGAAGCGTGTGAAGCTCCCGCCGAGGATCGTCCGGTCGCCGGCGGCGGCAAGGGCGTAACCCGCACCGGACACGACCCCGGTGTTGTCCGGCGCCGGCGCCACGCTGGCCTGAGCCGCAGGCGTGCCGGCCGCCACGAGTGTCACGGCCGTGGTCGTTGCGACCAGGAACCTGATGATGGGTCGTCTGACCCCGACGATTGAACGAATGCCCCCCACGGCGAGCCCCTCAGTGCTTGAGATGCGAGAACGGCGCGATCCCCTCGCGCCTCTCTACAGAGTAGCCCTCGAGATGCACCGAGAATCGCGACGGATGTCCTGACAAATAGGACAAACGTCACCGCGCTGGACCAGCCAGGCCAAGCGGTCGTCACGGGCGGGCGGCTTTCGCTGCCTTCTGCTCCTTCTTGAACGAACGGACCTTGTCCAGGGAGCCGGTGTCGACGACGTCGGCCACGGAGCGGAAGGCGCCGGGCTCGGCGTAGGCGCCGGCGACCTGTTCCCAACCCTCGGGGCGGACACCGAGCTGCTTGCCGAGCAGCGCCACGAAGATCTGCGACTTCTGCTTCCCGAAGCCCGGCAGCTCTCCGAGCCGCTTCATCAGCTCCTTGCCCGAGTCGGCCTCGTCCCAGAGCCGCTCCGCGCGGCCGTCGTACACCTCGACCACGTGCGCCGCCAGCGCCTGCAGCCGGGCGGCCATCGACCCGGGGAACCGGTGCACGGCCGGCGGCTCGGCGCAGAGGGCGGCGAACTCCTCCGGGTCCGCGGCCGCGATCGCAGCCGGGTCGAGCGAGCCGAAGCGCTCGAGCACCTTGGCCGGGCCGGCAAAGGCACGCTCCATCGGGAACTGCTGGTCGAGCATCATGCCGGCCAGCAGCGCGAACGGGCTCTCGGTCAGAACCTGGTCGGCGTGCTCGTCCTGGGCGATGTGGATGGCCATGGGCCCATCCTGCCCGAGCGCTCGGCTGGTTGGCCGCGCTCCTCCTGTGGAGACAGGCGCCGCCAGGCTCGCCGACTTCGGCAGACTGCACCTCCGTGGCTGCTCCCCTCCCCCCGGTTGACCGGATCGATCCGGTCGACCTCGCCTTCCGCTCCGAGGTGACGCGGCTCAGGTCGAGTGAGCGCAGGCGACTGTTCCCACTAGGGCTGCACGTCGGCACTCCCGGCGGCCCCGTCCGGCGCCTCGAGGTGCCGTGGCCGGCCCCGGCCGATCTCGACCAGGGGTTGCGCTTCGACCTCGCCGACGCCTTGGTCGATGACCTCGTCGACTCGTGGCCCGTCGACTCGTGGCCCGTCGACTCGTGGCCCGTCGACTCGTGGCCCGCGGGGAGCGGGACCTGGGGCTGGGTGACGCGTCCGGGCGTGCCGGAGGTCCACGACTGCGACCTCGCGTGGTTGTCTGCGGTGTCGCGAGCACTCGGTGCGCGCCAGCTGCCGATGGCCGGCTTCCGCGCGGTCACTCGCACCGGTTGGCTCCACGTCCTCAGCGGCGAGCACCGCACCTGGAAGCGCCTCCGTCGCTGATCCCCCGGTCGACGCGCAGCTGCTTCAGTCCCAGGTGTGCACCGGCTCGTTGTCGTGCATCCGCTCGCGGTAGTCCCGCAGCACGTGGCGCAGCACCGTGTGACGGTCGCCCTCACCGGACCGTGCGTGGACCTGCGAGACGAACCACGAGGCGCCGTTGACGCCGGTCAGGCAGCGCTGCTCGATGATGTCGAGGAGCCGACCCGAGTCCTCCCCGTCGACGCCCCACGCCTCCAGTCCGGAGGCGGCCAAAGGAAGAAGCCGGCGTACGACGAGCTCGGCAGCCGGGACCTGGCCGACTCCGGGCCAGTAGACCTGGGCGTCGCCCCCGGACTGGGCAGCGGCATGGAAGTTCTCCTCCGCCGCGGAGAACGACATCTTCGACCAGACCGGCCTGTCCTGCTCGGCGAGCGCGCGCACCAGTCCGAAGTAGAACGCGGCGTTGGCCATCGTGTCGACGACCGTCGGCCCGGCGGGCAGGACGCGGTTCTCCACACGGACGTGCGGCACGTCGTCGACGACGGCGTACACCGGCCGGTTCCAGCGGTAGATCGTGCCGTTGTGCAGCCGGAGCTCGTCGAGCGTGGGCGTTCCGCCGTCGTCGAGGACCGCGACCGGGTCCTGGTCGGAGCAGACCGGGAGCAGGGCCGGGAAGTAGCGGACGTTCTCCTCGAAGAGATCGAAGATCGAGGTGATCCACCGCTCGCCGAACCACACCCGCGGCCGCACGCCCTGCGCCTTGAGCTCCTCGGCCCTGGTGTCGGTGGCCTGCTCGAACAGCGCGATCCGCGTCTCGCGCCAGAGCTCGCTGCACATGAAGTACGGCGAGTTCGCGCCGACGGCGAGCTGGAGGCTGCTGATGGCCTGCGAGGCGTTCCAGTACGCCGGGAACTCCTCGGGGCTCACCTGGACGTGGAGCTGGGTGCTGGTGCAGGCGGCCTCGGGGGCGATCGAGTCCGCGGTGACCTGGAGCCGCTCGGGCCCCTGGATGTCGAGCACGATGTCCTCGCCGCGAGCCGCGAGGATCTCGTCGCTCAGCAGCTGGTAGCGCGGGTTGCGGCTCAGCACGTTGCGGTCGAGGTGCTCCTCGGTCAAGGTCGGCAGGATCCCGATCATCACGAGGTGCGCCCCGGCCTCCTCGGCGGCGGCCTCGGCGGCGTTCAGGCTGTTCCGCACGCCCTCGGCGAACGCGCTGATGCCCTGCTCGGCCAGCCGTTTCGGCGCGACGTTGATCTCGAGGTTGAACTGGCCGAGCTCGGTCTGGAAGTCCGGGTCGCCGAGCGCCTCGAGGACCTCGATGTTGCGCAGCGCCGGCTCCTCGCGGTCGTCGACGAGGTTCAGCTCGATCTCCAGTCCGGTCGCCGGCGCGTCCGCGTCGAAGCGCGACTCCACCAGCATCCGCTCGAAGACGTCGAGGCACGCGCGGACCTTGGCGCGGTACCGCGTGCGGTCCTCACGCGTGAACGCCTGCTGATCGACCTCCTCGCCCATGCAGACACCTTAGAGACACAATGCCGTTCAGCCGAGTCCCGTCCACCGGCGCGCCCGAGGCCGCCTCGTCGCCGTCGAACGGGGGCTGCGATCGTTGGCCCATGAGCCAGAGCCCTGACGTCCTGACCGGCAAGGTCGCCCTCATCACCGGCGCCGCCCGCGGCATCGGTGCCGAGACCGCCAAGGCGCTCGCCCGGCGCGGTGTGCGGCTGGTCCTCACCGACCTGGACAAGGAGCCCCTCGACGAGGTCGTCGCGGCCATCGGCGCGGACGACGCGGTGGGCGTCATCGCCGACGTCTGTGACCTCGAGTCGATGGAGCGTGCAGTGGCCCAGGGAGTCGAGCGCTTCGGCGGGATCGACCTGGTTCTGGCCAACGCCGGCATCGCCAGCTACGGCTCCGTCCTGGCGGTGGACCCGGCGACGTTCCGCCGGGTCGTCGACGTGAACATCAACGGGGTCTTCCACACCGTCCGTGCCGCCCTGCCGTCGGTCATCGACCGGAAGGGGTACGTCCTGGTGGTCTCCTCGCTCGCGGCCTTCGCCCCGGCGCCGGGCATGGCGGCGTACGACGCCAGCAAGGCCGGCGCGGAGCACTTCGCCAGCGCCCTGCGGCTCGAGGTCAAGCACCTCGGCGTCGACGTGGGCTCTGCGCACATGTCGTGGATCGACACGCCGCTGGTGCAGGACGCGAAGCGCGACATGTCGGCGTTCCGCGAGCTGATCGCGTCCCTGCCGGGACCGCTGAAGAAGACCACCGACGTGGAGTCGTGCGTCGAGGCGTTCGTGCGCGGCATGGAGCAGCGCAGCCGACGGGTCTATGTCCCCAAGTGGGTGGGCCAGGTGCAGCGGCTCCGCACGCTGCTCACCACGCCGCTCGGGGAAAGCAGCACGCTGAAGCAGGCGCCGCGGATCCTGCCGAAGATGGACGAGGAGGTCGCCCGGCTGGGCCGGTCGACCTCGGCGCGCAACGTGGCCGCGGGGAACGCCGAGAGCGACTGACCGGGAGCATCACCCGGCGAAGAGCGCGAGGCTCTGCGGGTCGATCGGCTGCCAGGACGACGGCGGAATGGCCGAGGTGAGCGCGTCCCCGACGAGCTGGCCGAGGACGTGGTCGGGGTCGGCGCAGAGGCAACGGTCCACGGCGCACCAGGCCAGCGCCCCGTCGCCGGAGAGCCAGGCGGCGAACCCCAGCAGCCCGGCGGCCGGCGCGACGAGGTCCTCGGGACTGCGCCTCACGATCTCCCGCCACAGCGTCACGTGACCCTCGACGTTGTCGCGGGTGATGTCGCACCAGACGAGGTCACGCACGTCGCGGTTGGCGACCGCGCGCAGGAACCTCGCGGTGGAGACCGGCCCGAGGGCGTCCGAGGGGCGCCGCTCCGCGACGAGCAGGCGCACCTGCTCCATCAGCCACAGGCTCTCCAGCAGCAGCTCCTGCCCGTCTGAGGGCAGGTCGGTCAGCTCGTCGTGGGCCGCCAGGACCTCCTCCACCGTCACCGGGTCCACCGGCGCGAGCGAGTCGACGAGCTCCGCCCGGTCCCGGTAGGTGACCTTGCCGTCCAGCACCGCGCGCGAGCTCAGCTCGTGACCCCGCAGGTCGTACGGCGTGCCCTCCGCGTCGGCGCCTCCTGACCCCAGCGGGAACCACCGGCTGCCGTCGGCACGGATCGCCATCAAGGTCGGCACACCGAGCTGCTGGAGCGTCTCGACCAGGGCGTCCCCGGCCGCCTCACCCACGCACTCGTCGTCGGTGTAGACGACCACGAGGGCTCGCACGGCGCCGTTGCGCAGCGCCGCCACTGCGAGGTGCTCGGCAACCTCCGACAGCCCGTCGAGGTCGTCGGGCAGGTCGATGCGCGCCTGGAAGGGGCGCTTGTGGTCGTCGAGCGTGACGAGCACCAGGCTGTCCACGGGGTGGAAGCCGAGGGTGTACGGCACCAGGGCGAGGACATCGGCCTCGGTGCGGATCCGGAAGGGCTGTGAGGTCATGCCGGGAATCTCGCCGACCTGCACGTCCCCTGCCTGAGTCGCGACACCGGCTGTGCACCTGGCCGGAGATGATGGTCCTGTGCGCACCGAGCCGACGATCCTCCACGTCGACCTGGACGCGTTCTACGCCGCCGTCGAGCAGCGCGACAAGCCGTCGCTGCGGGGGAAGCCGGTTGTCGTGGGCGGGGTCGGCGGTCGGGGGGTGGTCGCCACCGCGTCGTACGAGGCGAGGGTCTTCGGTGTCCGGTCGGCGATGTCGACCCGCGAGGCGCGGGCCCGGTGCCCGAACGCGGCCTACCTGACCGGGCGGCACCATGTGTACCGCCGCACCAGCGAGCAGGTGATGGCCGTGCTGCGCGACATGTCTCCGCTGGTGGAGCCGCTGTCCCTGGACGAGGCGTTCGTCGACCTCGCCGCCGGCGACCTGACCGACCACAGCACCGCAGCGGTGACCGCGGTCGCCGAGGAGCTGAAGGCCAGGGTGCGGGAGGTGACCGGCGGGCTCACCGGGTCGGTCGGAGTCGGCACGTCGAAGCTGATGGCGAAGATCGCCAGCGACCTCGACAAGCCGAACGGCCTGGTCGTCGTGGAGCCGGGCACCGAGCGGGAGGTGCTGGCGCCGATGCGCGTGTCGGTCATCCCCGGTGTGGGTCCGGCCACCGCGGAGCGGCTCCGTCGGGTCGGCGTCACGACCGTCGGCGAGCTGACCACGATCTCGGAGGACGAGCTCGTGCGCCTGGTGGGTCAGGCGCACGGACATGGCCTCTACCGGTTGGCGCGTGCTGACGACGACCGGCCGGTGGTGGCCGAGCGCGAGGCGAAGTCGATCAGCGTCGAGGACACCTACGACACCGACCTGGTGGAGCGCCGGTTGCTGGAGGGGTTGCTCGAGCGGCAGGCGAACAAGGTGGGTGCGCGGCTGCGCTCGGGGCGCATCTCGGGCCGCACGGTGACGGTGAAGGTGCGGCTGCACGACTTCACCACCCACACCCGGTCGACCACGCTCCCGGTCCCGACCGACGACGCGCAGGTCCTGGTGCGGACCGCGCGCCGGCTGCTGGGAGAGGTCGATACGACCGACGGGGTGCGGCTCCTCGGGGTCGGTGTCTCCGGCCTCGCCGACTGGATCCAGGAGGACCTGTTCGGAGAGGACCCTCTGGACGCCGACGAGACGGAGGGAGACACGAGCGAGGCCACGGTGACCGAGGAGGACCTCGACCGGCTGACCGAGCGCCGTGGCTGGTACCCCGGCATGGACGTCGTGCACGCCGAGCACGGACCGGGGTGGGTGTGGGGATCCGGCGTCGGCCGGGTCACCGTGCGCTTCGAGACCGCCGACAGCGGCCCGGGGCCGGTCCGCACCTTCAGCGCGACCGACCCGGCGCTCACGGCCAGCGGAACCTGACCTCGTCGCCGGGTCGCAGCTGCGCGCAACGCCCCACGTCGGAGCAGTCGACCACGGCCAGGACCGGGTAGCCACCGGTCGTGGGGTGGTCGTTGAGGAAGACCAGGGGGCGACCGTCGGCCGGCACCTGGACCGCTCCGACGACCAGCCCCTCGCTCGCCAGCTCGCCGGTCACGGAGCGCGGCAGGGCCGGCCCGTCCAGCCGCAGCCCGACCCGGTCGGAGTCCGGCCCCACCTGGTACGCCGACGTGGCGAGCGTCCGGAGCGCCTCGTCGGTGAACCAGTCGTACCTGGGGCCCGGGGTGCACCGCAGCACCGTGACGCCGCCCGGCACGGGAGCCGCAGCCACGGCACCGGAGGGCAGCGCGACGGCCGGCCCCACCGGGAGCACGCTCCCGGACGTCACGACGGCCGGGCCGAGGCCCGACAGGGTGTCGGTCGACCTCGAGCCCAGCACCGGGTCGACCGCGATGCCACCGGACACAGCCAGGTAGCACCGGACGCCGCGGGCGATGGCGCCCACCGACACGACGCTTCCCGCCGGCACGGAGACCGCGCCCGCGTGCTGCGCGGCGCGCCGGCCGACGTGCACCGCGCACTCCGCGCCGGTCACCGCGACGGTGACCGCGGCGGACGCCTCCAGGACGAGTCCGCCGAGCACGCACTCGAGGACCGCGGCTCCCTCCGGATTTCCCACCAGCCGGTTGGCCAACGTCGCTGCTGCCGGGTCCAGCCATCCCGACCGGGGGACACCGAGGTGCGCGAGCCCCGGCCGCCCCGCGTCCTGGACCGTGGTCAGGACGCCGGCGTCCAGGACGCGCAGGCTGCGGGACCGTCCGGCGACGGTCATCGGTCGACCTCGACGAAGCGCACCTGCGTGCCGGGCGAGAGGAGCGCCGGCTGCTCCGCCTCGGCGTCCCACAGCGCGGCGTCGGTCCTGCCCAGGAGCCGCCACCCCCCGGGCGAGGAACGCGGGTAGACGCCGGTGAACTCGCCCGCCAGGCCGACGGAGCCGGCAGGTACGCGCGGCCGCGGGCTGTCCAGCCGCGGCACCGACAGCTCCTCGGGAAGTCCGGTGCAGTAGGCGAACCCGGGCGAGAAGCCGCAGAACGCGACGACGAAGACGGTGCCGGTGTGGACGGCGACGGCCTCGGCAGGGGTCATGTCCCACAGTCGTGCGACGTCGTCCAGGTCAGCGCCGTCGTACGTCGTCGGCAGCTCGACCACCCCGCCCGGTGCGACCGGTCGGTCGGCGGCGCTCAGGTCGACCGACCTCAACCACGCCTCCAGGAGCGAGCGGTCGGGGACGCCGTCGAAGAGCACGGTGCGCGCCGCCGGGACGACGTCGGTCGCGTGGAGGTCGGCGGCCCTGGCTGCGGCGTACAGAGCAGCGGCCTCGGCGGTCGACGCGACCTCGACCATGAGCGCGCCCGGCCCGGCGGGCAGCAC
This sequence comes from uncultured Nocardioidaceae bacterium, assembly GCA_902805865.1. Classification (GTDB taxonomy): domain Bacteria; phylum Actinomycetota; class Actinomycetes; order Propionibacteriales; family Nocardioidaceae; genus Marmoricola_A. Next base: position 9,790 of record CADCUK010000036.1, read on the forward strand.
CCTCATCCGAGATCCCGACGGTTGTGCATCTCAGAGTGCGTCATGGCGCACCCTGAGATGCACGACCCGGCCGCCGACTGCTCACGTGAACGCCCGGACGGTGAACCCGGCGGTCTCCAGGGCGGACCGGACGGCGCGGGCTGCGGCGACCGCAGTCGGCCCGTCCCCGTGGACGCAGATCGAGTCCACCTCGTCCGCCATCGCGACAGCACGGCCGGCGATCTCGCTCGGGTCGTGGAACAGGGCGCCGGGGCGGTCCCGCGGGAGCAGCCGTCGGCCACCGCCGGGGCGGTCCTCGTACCCGCGGTCGGGGAAGCCCTCCAGCCAGACGTCGCGTCCGGCGGCCACGGCCAGTGCCAGGATCCGCGCGCCCGGCAGGCCGAGCACCGGCAACGTCCCAGAACCGGCCAGCACCGCGCCGGCGTGCTCGTCGTCGTCCGCGGCCCGGTTGTACAGCGCGCCGTGCGGCTTCACGTAGGACACCGTCGTGCCGCAGGCCCGAGCGATCTCGGACAGCGTCCCGACCTGCTCGGCGACCTGGCTCGTCAACGTGGCGACGGGGACCGACACCGGACGCCTGCCGAACCCCTCGCGGTCCAGGTAGGAGACCTGGGCCCCGACCCGCACCCCGCGCGCGGCGGCCGACTCGCACACCGCACGCATCACCGCGGCGTCTCCCGCGTGGAACCCGCACGCGACGTTGGCGGAGGTGACCACCTCGAGCAGCGCCGCGTCGTCGGTGATCCCCTCGCCCAGGTCGGCGTTCAGGTCGACGACGTGAGCCGGTTACGCACCCTCGGTTGGTCCCTGCATGTGCCCGATTGTGCCCCC
>CADCUK010000037.1 GCA_902805865.1 uncultured Nocardioidaceae bacterium
GGCCGCCTGCTCGACCAGACCCGACACGAGGTCCTTGCCCTTGACCACGGGGAAGCCGGCGACGTCGAGGATGTCCTTCTCGGGGTACATCGCGGTGATCTGGCCGCCGAGCTCGGGCAGGGAGTCCACGACGCCGACCGACAGTCCTCGGAAGCCGCTGTAGTACGCCGCGAAGAGCCCGACCGGACCGGCTCCGACGATGAGCACGTCGACCTCGTGCTCCTGGCCCATCGGTCCTCCTACCTCCGTCTCCGCAGCCGGAAACTGGAACGTGTTCTAGTCTAGGGTCACGACTGCGGCACCGACAACTCGTCGATGAGCCAGCTGCCGTCCTGCTTGACCATCGTCACCGACACCCGGTTCTGCATGAGCCGCTGCTGCTGGGAGCCCGCACGGGAAGAGATCGTGTTCACGAACACGAGCGTCTCGACCTCCTCCGCGGACTGGGAGACGACGGCGACCGCCACGACGTCGGCCTGCTGCGACCGCTCCTGGGCGAGCGCGCGGTCACGGATCTCTGCGACGGTCGGCTCGTACTCCTCCTGGAAGTCCGGCGTCATCCCCTCCTGCGCTGCTTCGAGGTCCTCGTCGAAGGTCGAGTGGTCGTAGCTGAGCAGCGCCTCGACCTTGTCGGTCACCGAAGCCCGGACCGTGCGGGCAGCGTCGTCCGCCTCGGTGATCTCCTGGGCCGAGCGCCAGGCGGTGAGCGCAAACGTCAGGAAGAGCAGGACCAGCACCAGCGCGACAGCGGCGGCGACCAGGACCCAGCGCCTCCGCCGTACCGGCTCGTCGTCCTCCGACGACGACGACGCCGATGCCGATGCCGACACCGATGCCGACGGCGGTGCCTTCACCTCCTGCTTCGTCAGGTCGATGGGGCGTTCGACCGGTGTCCGGGTCGGCTTCGTGCTGGGCTTCTGGGTCGGCGTGGGCGTCACGAGCGTCGAGCCCGCCGGGGCCGACACCGTCTGCTCGTCCGGGACGTCGACCAGGTCGCTCTGGCAGTAGCGGCACTTGATAGCGGCTGCCTTGATGACCTCCGCGCAGTAGGGGCAGACCTTGGTGGCCCCGTCCATCTCAGGTCTTGGCATCTCAGGTCTGGGCATCGATGAACTCCAGCCCGCTGGTGAGCCACTCCCCGTCGGACTGCACGAGGGTGACCTGCAACCGGTACTGCCGTGGCTGCGGCGTCTTCGTGCTCTTGTTGGTGACGGTCGCGTCCATGGCGATCAGCACCCGGGCCTCGTCGCCGTTCCGCTCGAGCAGGCCGGCGCCGCCCTCGGGGATCGTCGGCACCTGCACCGACCTGTTGCTCTCGAGGAGCTCGCGCAGGGCGTCCTCGCTCTCCTGGAACTGCTTGAGGAAGTCACCGGTCGCCCCGTCCTCGACCGTCGCGACGTACTCGTCGGCCTCCCGGTAGTCCACCGAGGCCCAGGCCAGGGTCTGCCGGGTGGCCGCGTTCAGAGCCTCGCGGTCCTCGTCCCGGGACTCCTCCGCCGACCGGAGCTCGGTAGCCTGCCACTGCCAGACGCCGACGGACGCCGCCACGGGCACGAGGAGTGCCAGCCCCAGAAGTACGCCTGACAGCCGACCTCGCGCGCCCGTCACCGCGGGAGGGTGGGGCCGACCAGCATCCACTTCCAGGCATCCTTCCCGTAGACGTTGCCGACCCCCTGGTCGTCGAGCAGGTACTGCTGCTCGGCGCCGACCAACGTACCGCTGGTCGGGTCGTACGGCGCGACGCGCGCCGACCCGCCCCCCTGCGGCTTGGGGACGTAGTTCGCGCCCCGGCTCGCGAACGGCGGCGGGGAGGCGCAGTGCGCCTTGAGGTAGACCTTGCCGTCGGACACGTCGTCCGCCGGGCGCCACTGGCTGGGCGGCAGGTAGCCGTCCGTGCAGGGCGGTGGCTCCCGCGTGTACTCGAGGTGGACGTGCCCGAAGCCGTCCCGCGTGGTGCCGGTGAACCCGCTGGAGATGATCACCGGGTAGGTGACGAGCAGCTGCTCGAGGTTGGGCAGCCGTACGGCGGTCACCTCGTTGATCGTGACCAGGTTGCTGAGCAGGATGGGGAACGTCGGCTCGAGGCCCTCGAGGAGCTTCTGCACCTCACCGATCGTCGCCGGTCCGCCCTGCAGGATCGTCCGGATGTCCTGGTCACTGGTGCGCAGCGTGCCGGTCAGCTGCGCCATGCCGTCCGCAAAGGCCCGGATGTTGCCGGCGTTGGCCTCCTGGGTGCGCAGGACCGTCTGTCCGTCGTCGAGCAGGCTGATCGTCTCCTGCTTGTTCGCCGCCGCGGCGTCGATGAACGTGTTGCCGTCGTCGATGAGGTCCTGCAGCGGCCGACCGGTCTCGTAGAACATGTCGCCGAGCTCGCTGATGACCGTGCGCAGGTCCTGCTTGTCGACCGACCGGACGAACTGGTCCATGTCGACGAGCAGGTCGCCCTCGTCGACGGGCAGGGTGTCACCTCTGCCCTCGATGACGTCACCCTCGCCGAGGTAGGGCCCGTCGTCGGACTCCGGCTCGAAGTCGAGGTACTGCTCTCCGACCGCGGACCCGTTGTGGACGAACATCGGCGAGTCCTGCGGGATCTTCGCCTCGTCCTCGATGTCGAGGCGGACCGCGACCCCGTTGCCCAAAGGCTCCATCGACGCGACCTGGCCTATCTGCACCCCCCGGTAGGTCACCAGGCTGCCTTCGTAGAGCCCGCCGGTGCCGGTCAGCTCGGCGGTCACCGAGTAGCCGCGACCGAGCGCCTTGTCGACGAGCCCTAGGTAGTTGGCGCTCGCGTAGAAGATGCCGATCGCACCGAGCACGACGAAGAGCACGAGCCGGACCCGGATGCCGGTGGTGATCATGCGCGCCCACCTCCGAGCAGCTCGCGCAGGTCGGTGGCGGAGCTGGTGGTCGAGCTGCTGGACGCCGTGTCGGCGCTGCTCCGGCCGAGGAGCTCGGGCAGCCCCGGCACGTCGGGTGCCTTCGGCGGCTTCGGAGCTCCTGGCACCTGCGGGACACCGGGCAGCTCGGGGAGCTCGGGGAGCTCCGGCAGACCGGGCAGGTCGGGCAGCGGGCTGTCGCCGCCCTTGTCCTCGCCGCCGAGGAAGTTCTTGTAGACGTTGTCGAAGTCGAAGCTGAACACGATGGACGTGTTGGCGTAGTCGCCGTGCACGATGTCGTTGGACTCGATCGGGAACGGGAAGCTGATCAGCAGCCCCAGGGCCTCGGGGATCTGCTCGTCGGCCTTGGCGATCTCACGCAGGATCGGCTGCAGGTGCCGCAGGTCCGCGAGCAGGTCGTCCTTAGTCGCGTTGATGACCCGGGTGCCCACGACCCCGAGGCGGTCGAGCGCCCGGAGCATGTCCATGAGGCCGTCGTGCTGGTCGGCGAGGACCTTGACCGCCGGCCCGAACTCGTCGATGGCCGTGACCACCGTCTGCTTCTCCTGGTTCAGCGTCTTCGCGAGGCCGTTCATGGCCTCCATCGCACCGATGATGTCTTCCTTCTGCTCGTCGAGGCCTCCGACCAGCGTCTCGAGCTCGCCGAGCACGTGCCGGATGCGGTCCTGCCGGCCGTCGAACACCTTGTTGATCTCGGTGGTGATCGTCTTCATCTGGCCGATCCCGCCACCGTTGAGGAGGAAGGCGAGGGCCCCGAGCACCTCTTCGAGCTCCGGGTTGCGACCGGTGCGGCTGAGCGGGATCGCGTCCCCGTCGGACAGCTCACCGGACGCCTCGCCGTCCGGCGGTGCCTCCAGGGAGATGTACTTCTCGCCGAGGAGGCTGGTCTGGCGGATGTCGGCGATCACGTTCTCCGGCAGCTCGACGTCGTCCTGGATCCGCAGCCGCACGGCAGCGTTCCAGCCCGTGCGCTCGAGCTCGATGACCTCGCCGACCGTGACGTCGTTGACCATGACCGGCGACCGCGGCACGAGGTTGAGCACGTCCTCGAACTCTGCGGTGATCTCGAAGGACTGGTCCTCGTCGACGGGGCTGCCGGGGAGCGGAAGGTCGTACGCCTCGCACGCGCTGAGGGTGAGCGCGCAGACCAGCGCTGCGGTCACGGTCCGGAGTCTCATGCCGCACCCCCGAGGAGCTCGGTGAGCGACCCTGCCGGTCGGGCCGACCCGTACTCGATCTGCGTCGTGCCGCCTTGGTCCTGGGGCTGCTGCGGGAGGGACGAGATGGGGATCTCTAGCTCCTTCTCCAGCGGCTCCAGCAGGGCCTTGAAGATCTCGCAGGCCTGGTCGGCGTCGGTGATGTCGCCGTTCCGGACGATCTGGCAGAGCAGGTTGTCGAAGTCCTGCAGGTTGCCCTGCAGGTTGATCCGCGAGCCGATCGAGCCCGACTCGGGGTCGAAGGCGACGTGCAGGTTGCCCATCGCGGCGGGGCCGATGTCGAGGACCGTCTCCAGCGCCGTGCGCTCCTCGGCCATCACGCCGAGGATCGTGGTCAGGTTCTCGACGTTCTTCGTCAGCGACTCGCGGTTGCCCCGGACGAACGACTCCACCTTGGCCAGCACCCCGGCCAGGTTCCGGAGCGCCGCCGCCAGCTCGTCCTTCTCCGCTGCCAGCTGCTGCGACACCGCTCCGAGGTTGCCCATGAAGCTGGCGACCGCAGCGTCGTTCGCGGCGAGCGCCCCGGTGAACTCGTCCAGCGCCCGCACCGTGCCGAACAGGTCCCCGCTGCCGTCGGCGAACACCCCCACGGCCTTGGACATGTTCACGATGGTCGCGTTGGCCTTCTTGCCCTGGCCGTCGAGGAACTTCGCCCCGGCGCCCAGCACGTTGTCCAGCGTCCCGTTGCGGTTGACCCCGTTGGGACCCAACGCCCTGGTCACGTCGGACAGGCTCTTGTAGATCCGGTCCAGCTCGATCGGTGTGCCGGTGTCCTCGACCTCGATCACCGCGTCGTCGGGCAGCTTGGCGCCGTCGGTGTACGCCGGCGCCAGCTGGATGAACCGGTCGGCGGTCAGCGTCGGCGTGATGATGACGGCCTTGGCGTCCTCGGGCACGGGGTACTCGGCGTCGTACTCCATCTCGACCCGGACGGTGTTGCCCTCCGGGACCACGGCGGTGACCCGGCCGACGGGCACGCCGAGGATGCGCACGTCGGTGTCCTCGAACACCGACACCGCGCGGCTGAAGTGGGCGGTCGCGGTCCTGGTCTCCGCACCCGGGCGGAAGATCAGGTACGCCGCGACCACGGCCAGCAGCACCACGGCGATGACCGCGGCCTTCGGGATGCGTCTCATCATGGTGATCATTCGGGCCCCGGTTGGAACTCGCCGCTGCCGAGCGCGGTCAGGTTCTGCGCGTAGGCGTCGAACCACGGCCCGGTTCCGATGATGTTGCTGAGGATCCGTGTGTACGGCCCCAGGTTGTGGATCGCCTTCTGCATCTGCTTCTCGCGGTCCACCAGCAGCTGGGTGACCTCCTGCAGGCTAGCGAGCATCGGGCCGATCTGCTCCTGGTTGTCGTCGACCAGCCCGCCGAGCTCCTGCGAGAGCGTCGAGGTGCCGACCAGCAGGGCGTGGATCGCCTCCTTGCGCTTCCGCAGCTCCTGGAGGATCAGGTCGCTGTCCTTGATCAGCTCGACGATGTCGCCCTTGCGCGCTGCGAGCAGCTTCGACACCGAGCTGGCGCGCTGGAGCAGCAGCTGGATCTCCTGGTCGCGCGACGCGATGGCGACCGAGAGCCGGGAGAGCCCTTCGAAGGTGAGCTTGGCCTCCTCGCTCGTGCGGTCCATCGTGGAGGCGACCGTGGTGAGCGCCTGCTGCAGCTGCGGGATCTTGATGTTCTCTGTGGTGTCGGCGAGCTGGGTGAACACCTCGACGATGTCGTAGCTGGCGTCGGTCCGCTCGAGCGGGATCATCCCGTCCGCCTCGAGCTGCTCCTCGCCCGACGGCTCGAGGTTGAGGAACTTCTCGCCGAGGAGGTTGAGCACCTCGATCGAGGCCGCCGACTCCTCGCCGAACTCCACTCCGCGGTCCATCGTGAAGTGGACGACGACCCGGTCACCGGCCAGCTCGACCTCGCTGATCCGGCCCACGCGGATGCCTGCGATCTGCACCATGTTGCCCTTGTGCAGCCCGCTCGCGTCGCTGAACTCCGCCTGGTAGGCGGTGCCGCGCATGCCGGGCAGCTTCTGCAGGTTGATCGCCGCGGCCATCGCGACCAACGCGACGATGATGCTGATCGCGCCGATGCGCGCGAGCCTGCCGTCCGAGTAGCCCCTCACAGGTCGCACCTCTCCGCCGTGGAGTGGAACGAGAAGTTCTTGAGGTCCTCCGTGAGGTCGTTGAGCTCCTCGAGCTCCTCGATCTCCTGGGGAAGCCTGATGTTCCCGGCGAAGCCGCAGATGTAGTAGTTGTACCAGGAGCCGTAGGTGCCGGTCCGGGTCTGGTCCTCGAGCATCTCGGGCAGGTTCCGGAGGATCTGCTTGAGCACCGCGCTCGTGTCGGGACGGGCCAGGATCGAGGCGAGCTTGCGCAGCTCGGCGATGTCGGCCTTGAGCAGCGGACGCCCCTCCGAGATCAGCCCGGCCAGCGAACGGGTGAGCGTCGAGATGTTGACCACCGAACGGCCGATCTGCACCCGGTCCTCGGCCAGCCCGCCCACCCATCGGCGCAGCTCCTGGATCAGCGTGGTGAGCTCCTGGTGCCGGCTGTCGACGGTGCCGAGCAGCTCGCTGAGGTTCGTGATCACCTCGCCCACCAGCTTGTCGCGGTCGGCGACGGTGGTGGTCAGGGAGGCGGTGTGCGCCATCAGGCTCTCGACGGTGCCGCCCTCGCCCTGCAGCACCTTGATCAGGTTGAGCGAGAGCGCGTTGATGTCCTTGGGCTCGAGGGCGGAGAACAGCGGGGCGAAACCGTTGTACAGCGCGGTCAGGTTGAGGGCCGGGGAGGTGCGGTCGACCGGGATCGTGGCGCCGTCGCGGAGCCGCTCCCCCGCCGACGTGCCCTCGACCACGGTGACGTAGCGGTCACCCACGAGGTTGAGGTACCGGATCTCGATGCGGGACGTGTCGGTGACCGGCATGTCCTTGGCGATGGAGAAGGTCACCTTCGCTGCGTCGGTGTCGTGGAGCTCCACCTCCTCCACCTTGCCGAGCACCACGCCCGCGACCCGGACGTCGTCACCCTCCTCGACCAGGCTGGCGCTCTTGAAGATCGCGGAGTACTCGACGGTCTCGCCGGAGCCGAACTTACCCATGATCGCGACCAGCGTGCCGGTCACCACCAACGAGACGACCGTGAAGACGGCGAGCTTGACGGCGGAGCTGACGGTCTTCTTGCTGACGTTCACGCCGCACCTCCCGTCTGGGCGGCTCGGACCATCGGGGAGTACATGAGGGTGGACAGGGCCGGAATCAAGTCGGCCGGCTGCCCCGAACGGGCGGCGAGCACCGCGGTGGTGGTCCGACGGCTGTCAGGTCCGCTGGGGTCGGAGTACGCCGCCGGACGGCCGGTGAGCGTCTCGATGAGGTCTTCGATCACGCTGGGACCGGGCGGCTCGCCGCCGGGCGGCCCTCCGCCGGGCGGCGTGTAGGGGGTGCTGGCCCCGTTGTCGAGGTTCGTGCCGTTGTCCAGGTCGATGCCCGGCCACGGGATCGGTGGGTTGTTCGGCAACCCGTAGCAGGCCGGACCGCGGGTGTCCTCGTACTTCGGGAAGTCGCGCTGGTCGTAGCCCCGGCGCTGGGTGGTGGGGAACTCGATGTACTGCTTCACCCGGCCGTTCTCGAAGGTCTTGATCAGCACCGGCTTGTAGGCGGCGATGCCGCGCAGGAGGCAGTTGTACTCCGGGGAGTACTTGTCGAGCAGCGCGAGGATCGGCCGCGAGCCACTGGCGGCCCTGATCGCGTTCACCTCGTTGGTCTCGAGGATCTCCGAGCTGAGGGTCGAGACGTCGGTGACGTCGCTGAACAACGTGGCCAGCTCGGCCTGCTTCTCGGTGATGGTCCCCGACGTCACGGTCAGGTTGCCCAGCGTGGTGACCAGGTCGGGCGCCGCCACGTCGTAGGTGTTGGCGACCGAGGCGAGCAGCCGCAGGTCCTCCTGCAGCGTCGGGAGGTGCTCGTTGATGTCGGTGAGGTAGCTGTCGAGGTTCTCGAGGCTCGCTCCGATCTCCTCTCCTCGACCGTCCAGCGCGGTGGCGAGCGCGGCGAGCGTGGCGCTGAGGTCGGCCGGGCGGACCGCCTGCAGCAGTGGGAACAACCGGGACAGCACCTGGCCGAGCTCCACGGAGGTGTGCACGCGCTCCTGCGGGATCACGGTGCCGTCCTCGATGCCGGTGGCCCCGCCCTCCGAGGCGGGGACCAGCGCGACGTACTTCTGGCCGAACAGGGTGGTCGGGAGGATGTTCGCGTCGATGTCGGTGGGGATCTCGTCCGCCGAGCCCGGGTAGAGGCCGAGCTCGATGATCGCCTCGTCGTCGGTCTGCGTGATCTTCCGGATCTGCCCGACGAGCACGCCGTTGTAGCGGACGTCCCCGAGCTCGGGAAGCTGCAGCCCCGCCTTGTCGGCCTCGAGCGTCACCGTCGTGAAGTCGGTGAACGCCTTGTTGTAGATCGCGATGGACAGCGCGATGAGCAGCCCCGCGACGACCACGTAGGCGACGCCGGCGAGCGCCAGCCTGTTGCGCTCCCGGGGATCGTTGTCCCTCACCGTCATCACGAGCATGCCGCTACCCCGTGATCCGGACGGTGGTCGTCGAGCCCCAGATGGCGAAGCTCAGGAAGAAGTCGGCGACCACGACCGTGACGATCGAGCTCCGGATCGCCTTGCCGACGGCAAGACCCACACCGGCGGGCCCTCCGCTCGCGCTGAACCCGTAGTAGCAGTGGATCAGGATGATCAGCACCGCCAGCACGAGCAGCTTCAGGAAGCTGTAGAGGATGTCCTGCGGTGGCAGGAAGACCTTGAAGTAGTGGTCGTAGGTGCCTGACGACTGCCCGTAGATGAACACGGTGATCAGCCGCGGCGAGAGGTACGACGCGAAGAGGGCCACGATGTACAGCGGGATGACCGCGATGAACGCCGCGATCATCCGGGTGGTGACGAGGTAGGGGATCGACGGGACGCCCATCACCTCGAGGGCGTCGATCTCCTCGCTGATCCGCATCGCGCCGAGGCGCGCGGTGTAGCCGCACCCGACGGTCGCGGCGAGCGCGATGGAGGCGACCAGGGGTGCCACCTCACGGGTGTTGAAGTAGGCCGAGATGAACGCGGTGAACTTCGAGACGCCGATCTGGCTCAGCGAGGCATAGCCCTGCATGCCGACCTCGGTGCCGGCGAAGAAGGACAGGAAGGCGATGACGCCGACCGTGCCGGCGATCACCGAGAGGCCGCCGGAGCCGAACGACACCTCCGCCAGGATGCTCCAGATCTCCCGGCGGTAGCGCCGGATCGCCCGCGGCGCCCAGGCGATCGCGCGGATGTAGAACATCAGCTGGTCGCCGTACTCCTCGAACTGGCGGCGGCGCGCCTTGACGGCGCCGGCTCCGAGGGAGGTGAGGGTCGCCATCACATCCCCTCTTGCGGCACGAGCTGGAAGTAGACGGCGGTGATCAGGGCGTTGACGAAGAACAGCAGCATGAAGGTGACGATGACGGCCTCGTTGACCGCGCGTCCCACACCCGAGGGCCCGCCACCGGCGGTCAAGCCCTTGTACGACCCGACGATGGCGGCCAGCCAGCCGAAGATCGCCGCCTTGACGATCGCGATGATGAGGTCGGTGAGCGTGGCGAGGGCGGTGAACGAGGACAGGAAGGACCCGGCAGACCCGCCGGAGATGATCACGTTGAAGAAGTAGCCGCCCGCGATGCCGGCGGTGATGACGATGCCGATGATCATCACCGAGACGAAGACCGTCGCGACCACTCGCGGCACCACCAGCCGGTACAACGGATCGACGCCGAGGACCTCCATGGCGTCGATCTCCTCGCGGATCTTGCGGGCGCCGAGGTCGGCGGCGATGGCCGCGCCGCCGGCCCCCGCGACCAGGAGCGCACAGATGACCGGCGCCGCCTGCTGGATCACCGCCAGCGTGCTCGCCGCGCCGGAGAACGACTGGGCGCCGAACTGGCGGATCAGCGATCCGAGCTGCAGCGAGATGACCGAGCCGAACGAGATCGAGACCAGCGCCGCGGGCAGGATGCAGACCCGCGAGATGAACCAGCACTGGTCGATGAACTCGCGCGTCTGGAACGGCCGCTGGAAGATCCCGACCGCGATGTCGAGGCCCAGGGCGAAGAGCTTGCCGGTGGCGGTGAGCGCACCGGCGCCGGGGAAGTTCCCGGCCGCGAGACGGTTGCTCACGAGGCACTCCGGCGGAACATCCGCTTGATGCCGCCCATGAGGCCCTCGTCGCCGTCCTCGCGACCGCGCGGGGGCTGGCCGTCGTGGCTCGTGTCGGAGGTGCCGCTGGTGCCGCTGCTCGACCCGATGCCGGAGTCGCTGCCCTGCGGGCGGCCCGTCTCGTCGGTGGCGGGGGCGGCCTGCTCCTGCGAACCCGGACCGCCCTCGGCGGCCCCGTCACCCGCGGCGTTCGGCTGGGCCCAGCCTGAACGATCGCTCTCGCGGCCGGTGC
>CADCUK010000038.1 GCA_902805865.1 uncultured Nocardioidaceae bacterium
GAGCTCGTCGGGCTGGACGCGCTCACCCGGGGCTGGCTCGGTGACCCGGCGACCGCGCTGTACGCCGTGCTGGCGACGGCGATCTGGGCGACCAGCGCGTTCGTCTTCATCATCGTGCTGTCGGCCATGCGCAACGTCGACGTTGACCTGGTCGACGCATCTCGGCTTGACGGCGCGAACTCATGGCAACGACTGCGCCACATCGTCCTCCCGCAGATCATGCCCGTTTTCCTGATGGTCACGACCGTGACGCTGATCGGCGGGTTCGCGGTGTTCGACATCGTGTTTGTCATGACCGGCGGAGGGCCGTCCGGTGCCTCCGAGGTGCTCGGCACCTTCGCCTACACCGAGGCGTTCGGGAACCAGAACCGGATCAGCTACGGCACGACGCTGGCCCTGGTCATCATGGTGGTGTCCGTTCCCTTCGCTGTTGCGCTCAACAGGTTGCAGCGACGGCTCACGATGCAGGGGAACACCGCGTGAGCAGCGAACGGAACCGCACGAGCGTCGGCCGGCACCTGCTCCTGGTCCCGGCTGTGGTGCTGGCGCTCTTCCCGCTGGTGCTGACGATCTCGACGACCCTCAAGACCCCCGAGGACGTGAAGAAGAACCCGTTCGGATTCTTCTCGTCGTTCTCGTGGGACAACTTGGTGACCGCCTGGACCGTCGGCAACTTCGACTCGTACCTGCTCAACAGCATCCTGCTGTCCGTGCCGAGCACGCTGCTGGTCGTCGTGCTGTCGACGATGGGGGGCTACGCCTTCGCCCGGCTGCCGTTCCGTGGGCGGAGCTTCCTCTTCTACCTCGTGGTGCTCGGGCTGCTGGTGCCGTTCTTCGCCTACATGATCCCGCTGTACTTCCAGCTCAAGACGATGCTGCTGCTCGACACCCTCCTGGGCGTGAACCTGGTCCTCGCCAGCACCGGGTTGTCCTTTGGCACGTTCTTCATGCGCGCCTTCTTCACCGACCTGCCCACGGAGATCGAGCAGGCGGCGCGCATCGACGGCGCGTCGGAGCTGCAGATCTTCCTCCGGGTGATGCTGCCCCTGGTCACGTCGGGCATGGGAGCGCTCGCGGTCTTCACGTTCCTGCAGAACTGGAACAACTTCCTGGTGCCGCTGCTGTACGCCCCCAACAGCGACCTGCGTCCCCTCACCACCGGGCTCTACCTGTTCCTCGGCGGACGCACGGTCGACATCGGGCCGCTGGCGGCCGGGACGCTCATCACGATCGTGCCGGTGATCGTGCTCTTCGTGCTCCTGCAGCGCCAGGTGACCCAGGGGTTCATCTCCGGTGCCGTGAAGGGCTGAGGTCAGCGTCCCTCGCGGGTAGCCACGGCTACTTCTGGGTAGACCGCGAACAGGCCTACTACCGAGGAGACGCATGTCCACAGACGCCATCGTGCTGCTGAAGAACGACCACAAAGAGATCAAGAAGCTCTTCAACCAGTTCCAGAAGGCCGGTGACGGCGCGGAGAAGACCAAGGGCAAGCTCGTCGACAAGATCATCGAGCTGCTCACCGTGCACACCTACATCGAGAACGAAGTGATGTACCCGCGGGTCCGCGAGGTCCTGCCGGACCTCGAGGAGGACATCCTGGAGTCCTACGAGGAGCACCACGTCGCCGACGTGCTCGTGGTCGAGCTGTCGATGATGAAGCCGGACGCCGAGCGCTTCGACGCCAAGACGACGGTCCTCATCGAGAACGTCCTCCACCACATCGAGGAGGAGGAGCAGGAGTGGTTCCCCAAGGTGCGGCAGGGCATGAGCCGCAAGCAGCTCCAGGAGCTGGGCGCCGAGATGGAGAAGGCCCGCAAGAAGGCGCCGAGACGGCCGAGCCAGCCCAGCGCGCTGAAGAAGACGATCGACGCCGTCATCTCCTGATCCCGCTGCTCTGAGCACCTGGCACAAGACCAGCGCCGGCGCGCCTCCCGGGTACTTCGCCTGGGAGGCTGCCGGCCTCCGCTGGCTCGCCGAGGCTGTCGGCGGGGTGCCCGCAGTGACCGTGCTGGACGCGGGTGAGCACCACCTCGAGCTCCGGCGCCTGACGTCCGTGCACCCCACCGCCGAAGCGGCGCGCGCCTTCGGCGCCGCCCTCGCCCGCACCCATGGCTCGGGAGCGGACGCCTGGGGTGCCGGACCGGACGGCTGGACCGGCGACGGCTTCTTCGGACCGTCGAGCGAGCCGCTGCCGATGCCGCTCGGGGCGTGGGAGGGCTGGGGCGCGTTCTACGCCGAGGCCCGGATCGCTCCGATGGTCCGGCTCGCCCGCGACCGAGGGGTCTACGACGCCGATGCGACCCGCACCTTCGACCGGTTGTGCTCACGGCTGGCCGGGGGAGACCTCGACACCGACGACCAGCCGGCCCGGATCCACGGCGACCTGTGGTCGGGCAACGTGATGTGGACGCCCGAGGGCGTCACGCTGATCGATCCCGCCGCGCACGGCGGGCACCGGGAGACCGACCTGGCGCTGCTGGCGCTGTTCGGCACTCCGCACCTGGACCTGGTCCTCGAGGGGTACGAGTCCGAGCACGCGTTGGCGGACGGCTGGTCGGAGCGGGTCGGTCTCCACCAGCTGCACTGCCAGCTCGTGCACGCGATCCTCTTCGGCGGCGGGTACACCGAGCAGGCGCTGACGGTCGCCGACGGCGTACGGTGACCGTCGAACCACGGACCGTGTGATCAGTCGTCGTCGGACAGGCTGAGGGACGTCGTCACCACGTGGTTCGCGGCCCGCTGGAACGCCGTCACGATCGCGTCCAGGGTCAGCGCGCGGAGGTTCGTCAACGTGCGCTCGAGCCTCTCGGCGTCCTCCATGGACAGGTCGTCGCGCTCGTAGCGCGACATCACGCGGGACTGCAGGATGCCGGTCAGCTCGTCGGCCAGCTCGGACATGTGACGGCGTACGGCGGTGTTGGCGTCGACGATCGCCCCGATGGGCATGTCGAGGGAGAGCGCCTCCATCGCGAGGTCCACGAGGGGCAGCGCCTCCAGGTCGCCGGCCCGGTCCTCCGCACGGCCCTTGCGGCGTACGGCTCCGGCCTGCAGCAGCCAGTCGATGTCGTCGTCGCTCAGCCGTCGACCGGCCCGTGCCTCCAGCTCCTCGTGGGTCACCGGGTCCCACTGGCCCGGCTTCCACGCGGTGAGCAGGGCGCGCTGGACGGCGAGCTCCTCGGCGGAGGCGGTCATCGGGACGCCGGCGAGGTACCGCTCGATCGCGGAGAGCGTGAACCCGTGGTCCTGCAGGGCGCGGATGAGGTCGAGCCGCGCCAGGTGCTCGGGGCCGTAGTAGGCCATCCGCCCCCGTCGGACCGGTGGCGGCAGCAGGCCGAGGCTCGCGTAGTAGCGCGTGGTGCGCACGGTCATGCCCGTGGTGCCGGCCAGCTCGTCGATCGTGAGGAGCTCCGGATCGCTCTGCTCGACCGCTCCCGAGGCTGTCATGGGCTCGTCCTCTCGCACGGGTCTTGTACGGTAACAGTCATCCAAACAGTGACACTGTCACAGTTGGCGCGTCACGCAGCGCTGTCGGAACCACTCCTGGCGAAGGACGTCGATGAAGCTCTCCCACTTCCTGATGTACGACGGCAACCCGCGCACCGCGGCGGACGCCGTGGTGACCTACGAGAAGGCGGGGCTCGACACGGTCTGGGTCGCCGAGGCCTACGGCTTCGACTCCCCGACCCTCATGGGCTACCTCGCGGCCAAGACCGAGACCGTCGAGATCGGGTCGGCGATCCTCAACATCTACTCGCGCACACCCGCGCTGCTCGCGCAGACCGCAGCCGGTCTCGACAACGTCTCCGGCGGCCGGGCGATGATCGGGCTCGGCGCATCGGGTCCGCAGGTCATCGAGGGCTGGCACGGCCTGCCCTACGACAAGCCGCTGGGTCGCACCCGCGAGATCGTCGACATCGTCCGCCGCGCGATGCGACGTGAGGTGCTCACCAACGACGGGATCATCAAGCTGCCGCTGCCCGAGGGCCAGGGCACCGGCCTCGGCAAGCCGCTGAAGATGCTCACCAAGCCCGAGCGCGACAACGTGCCGATCTGGATCGCCGCGCTGGGCCAGAAGAACGTCCAGGCCACCGCGGAGTACGCCGACGGCTGGTTGCCGCACCTGTACGCACCCGAGCTCGCCGGCAAGGTCTGGGGCGACGCGATCGCCAAGGGCACCGCCAAGCGACCGGCCGAGCTCGGTCCTCTCCAGATCACTGCCGGCGGCATGGTCGCGATCGGCGAGGACGTCAAGGAGATGCTGGACTTCACCCGGCCGCTGTTCGCGCTCTACATCGGCGGCATGGGCGCCAAGGGCAAGAACTTCTACAACACCCTGGCGTGCGAGTACGGCTACGAGAAGGAGGCCGCCGAGATCCAGGACCTCTACCTCAGCGGCAAGAAGAAGGAGGCCGAGGCGGTCGTGCCGCTCGAGCTCCTCGAGATGTGCAACCTCGTCGGCCCGGAGTCCTACGTCAAGGAGCGCATCGCGGCCTTCGCGGAGTCCGGCGTCACCCACCTCAACGTGCACCCGGCCACCGAGGACCCGGCCGCCACCATCAGCCAGCTCAAGGAATGGACCAGCTGACCATGTCTTT
The DNA here is from genome assembly GCA_902805865.1 of uncultured Nocardioidaceae bacterium. Taxonomy (GTDB): domain Bacteria; phylum Actinomycetota; class Actinomycetes; order Propionibacteriales; family Nocardioidaceae; genus Marmoricola_A. The sequence goes on from CADCUK010000038.1 coordinate 4,596, forward strand.
CACCACCGAGCCGCGCGAGATCTTCGACGCCGAGCACGAGGCCTTCCGCCGCACCGCCCGCACGTTCTTCGAGAAGGAGGTCGTGCCCTTCCACGACGAGTGGGAGAAGGCCGGCGTCGTCCCGCGGGACGTGTGGACCAAGGCCGGTGACTCCGGGCTGCTCTGCTTCGACGTCCCCGAGGAGTACGGCGGCCCGGGCGTCGCGGACTTCCGCTACAACCAGATCGTGTCCGAGGAGCAGACCCGGGCAGGGACGGCCGGTCCCGGCTTCTCGGTGCACACCGACATCATCGTCCCCTACATCACCTCGCTCGGGACCGAGGAGCAGAAGCAGCGCTGGCTCCCCGGCTGCGTCTCCGGCGAGATCATCACCGCGATCGCGATGACCGAGCCCGGTGCCGGCAGCGACCTGCAGGGGATCCGCACGAACGCCGTCGACAAGGGCGACCACTACGTCCTCAACGGCTCGAAGACCTTCATCAGCAACGGGATCCTGTCCGACCTGGTGATCGTGGTCGCCCGTACCGACCCCGAGGCCGGGCACAAGGGGATCAGCCTCCTGGTGGTGGAGCGGGGAATGGCCGGCTTCGAGCGCGGTCGCAACCTCGAGAAGATCGGGCTGAAGGCCCAGGACACCGCGGAGCTGTTCTTCGACAACGTCGTGGTGCCCAAGGAGAACCTCCTCGGCGAGGAGGGCGCCGGGTTCATCTACCTGATGATGAACCTGCCGCAGGAGCGGCTCGCGATCGCGATGCAGGCCGCATCGGCGAGCGCCGCGCTGGTGGACCTCTGCCTCGACTACGCCAAGACCCGTGAGGCGTTCGGCAAGCCGATCGGCAAGTTCCAGCACAACCGGTTCCTCATCGCCGAGATGGCGACCGAGGCCCGGATCGCCCAGGTCTTCGTCGACGACTGCATCAAGAAGCACCTCGAGGGCAAGCTCGACTCGACGCTGGCGTCGATGGCGAAGTACTGGACCACGGAGCTGCAGAACAAGCTCGCCGGCCAAGCGGTGCAGCTGCACGGCGGCTACGGCTACATGATGGAGTACCCCGTCGCGAAGGCGTTCATCGACAGCCGGATCAGCACGATCTACGGCGGCACCACCGAGATCCAGAAGGAGATCATCGGTCGCTCGCTCGGCGTCTGACGCCCTACCTTCTCTGGTCCCGTCCCGCCCGGTTCAGGCCCTATGTCCTGATTAGGCACAACTGCGGTGTTTAGCCTAGAAGTCGGGCGTTCCGACCGCCCATACTCAGGGCACAGGCCGGGGGATGGCCTGAACAGCAGGGCCGAGCAGAGCAGGGCCAGGGGAAGCAAGACAGGCCGGGGGGCCAACCATGAGAAGCATCGAGTACAGCAAGCTCCGCACCGGGGTGCAGCGCAACGCGCGTCCAGGCTCGGCGGCCGACTTGAGGGCGGCCGCACTCGAGCTGAGACGCGGCCTGATGGGGACCGGGCTCTTCGCCGACGTCGAGGTCGACGCCACCGATGACCCGGACCACCTGGTCGTCGCGATGTGCACGTTCCACCCGGCGCTCACGGAGGAGGAAGCCGCGATGTGGCTCGAGGACGTGTGGAACAGCCACCTGCGCTACGGGTACTGGGCCGCGCACTCGACGCTCGTCGTCAAGGGCCAGGTGGAGCTGCAGGGCGCCACCCTCGGTAATGTCGGAGGCCCCTACGTCACGCTGCACGTCGTCGCTCAACGAGCACCGATCCCGATGCAGCGCACGGCCTCCGACTGAACGAACGAGAGAGTCAGGTTGACCACCCGCCTGCACGCCGACAGCGAGCTCGACCAGGCGCTTGCGCTGACCCGCCAGGACCACGCGATCTTCGAGGGCCGGCTCGGGGAAGGGTGGACCATCGGGCACGCGGTCAACGGCGGCGTCCTGCTCGCACTCGCGGGCCGCGCCCTCCAGGAGACCATCGGGACCGAGGGTCATCCGGATCCCTTGGTGGTCAGTGCCTACTACCTCTCCGCGGCGGTCCCCGGGCCGGCGACCGTGGTCACCGCGGAGGTCCGTTCGGGGCGGACGATGGCGACGGGTCAGGCGAGCATCGTGCAGCCCGGCGACGACGGTCGGGCGGTGGAACGGGTCCGCGCGCTGGCCACCTTCGGCGACCTGGACGGGCTCCCTGACGACGTACGCACCTCGGCGGAGCCGCCGCAGCTGCCGGCGCCCGATGCCTGTGTCTCCGCGGACATGGCGCCGAAGGGGTCGGCCGGCGACCTTCCGTTCCTGCACCGCTTCGACATGCGGCTCGACCCCGACACGGTCGGCTGGGCGATGGGCGCTCCTTCTCACCGCGGTGTCATCCAGGGGTGGCTGCGGATGGCGGACGGCCGGGAGCCGGACCCGCTGATGCTGCTGCTCGCCGTGGACACGCTGCCGCCGGTGACGTTCGACCTGGGGCTGGCCGGCTGGGCACCGACGCTCGAGCTGACCGCCCACGTCCGGGCGAAGCCCGCGCCGGGATGGCTCCGCGTGCGGGTCTCGACCCGGAACTTCGCCGGTGGCCTGCTCGAGGAGGACGCCGAGGTCTGGGACAGCGAGGACCGGCTCGTCGCGCAGTCGCGACAGCTGGCCCGGGCGCCGAAGGGCTGACCAGCGTTCTCGCGTGACCGACGGGTCCCCAGTCGAAGTGTTTCTAGTCGAAGTGTCTACGGTCGAACGCCAGCACGAACCGTCGTCCCGGGTACTCCGTGGTGATCCACAGCTCCTCGCGGGACGGCCAGTACGTGATGTCCTCCGGCCCTGCCGGCAGCACCTTCGGGACCCGTTCGAGGGCCCCGGGAGGTCCCACCCACAGGCTGCCCCGTCCGTACCTGCCGTTGCTCGTGACGACGTGCAGCCGGCCGTCGACGAGGACCGCGCCCTGCATCCGCGAGGGCCCGTCGGGGAGCGTGCCGGGTGTGGCCACCCCGGCGTCGTCGGCCACGGGCAGCCCGGCCGCGTCGAGGGGGTAGGTCAGCAGTCGCTGCGTCATCCCGCCGCGGCCGTACTCCCCGACGAGCAGGGCGTCCTCGCCGCCCTCCCGAGCCAGCGACAGGAACGAGTAGGCGACCGGCTCGACACCCTCGGCGGTCCGGGAGCCCCAGCTGGCGCGCAGCGGCAGCACGTAGCGGTGCCCGAGACCCGTGTCCGCCGGCACCTTCACCACGTCGTCGACGCGGAAGGTGTGGAACCCGCGCTTGGTGGCCGCCACGTGCAGGTAGCGACCGCGCCAGACGATCCCGCCCGCGTGCGCGTTGACCGGCCGCACCTCCGGGCCGCCGAAGTCGTTGAGCCCCACGACGGCGAGGAGCACGTGCCGGTAGCGGATGGCACCCTCGTCGGTCAGGTCGACGACGGAGATGCGGCAGCCCTTGTTCTCCCCGCCGATCGTCTTCGAGTACGACGTGGTCACGAGCAGCCGCCGGCCGGCGTACTCGTCGGTGCCCGTGCCGACGCCCGTTCCGGCGCCCGCCTCCGCGGAGGAGGTGATGCCCTGCGGCCACCAGCGCTTGCTGTCGTTGTCCTCCTCGTCCCAGCGGAACCCCCAGGTGGCGGCGCTGCCGGTGTCGAACGCGGGGAACGCCCTCCGGTTGAGGTCCGCGAGCACGCCTTCCAGCCCGACCCGGCCTCCGTGCTCGGCGGCGAACGCCTCGACGTCCGCGCTCCGGTCGCGGCCTCGGACGAGCTGCACCGGTGCCGGTCCCATGACCCTCCTCGAGGAGTACGTTGACGCCTGCAGTCTGACCGGTCAGCCCTCGCGCAAACAGGAGTCGTCATCGCCGGGACCGAACCCGTCCGGGTGGTCGGGGTGGCCGTCATCGACCTCGACGGCGCCGGCGGTCGGCGCGTGCTCGCCGCCCGACGGACCTCCCCGCCGGCAGCGGCCGGAGGCTGGGAGCTGCCCGGCGGCAAGTGCGAGCCGGGCGAGGAGCTCGCGGCGGCGGCTGCACGGGAGATCGAGGAGGAGCTCGGTTGCCACGTGCGCGTCACGGGTCGTCTCGCCGGCGTCCAGCCGATCGCCCCCGGGCTGACGCTCGAGGTGGTCACGGCCGAGCTGGTCGACGGCGACCCGACACCCACCGAGCACGACGCTGTCCGCTGGCTGACCGCCGACGAGCTCGACGAGGTGCGCTGGCTGGCGGCCGACGTACCGTTCCTCACTGAGCTGGCGGACGTGCTCAAGGCTGGGTCCTAGAGTGACGACCATGGTCGACCACACCCCTGAGCAGCGACTGATGCTCGTCCACGCCCACCCCGACGACGAGTCGATCAACAACGGCGCGACGATGGCGAAGTACGTCGCCGAGGGTCGCGGGGTCACGCTCGTGACCTGCACGCTCGGCGAGGAGGGCGAGGTGCTCGTCCCGGAGCTGGCGCACCTGGCCGCCGACCAGGAGGACGGCCTCGGCAAGCACCGCATCGGCGAGCTCGAGGCGGCGATGAAGGAGCTCGGGGTGACCGACTTCCGCTTCCTGGGGGGTCCGGGGCACTACCGCGACTCCGGCATGGCCTGGGACGACACCGGCCACGCCAAGGCCAAGGACACGGTCCGGGACGACACGTTCTGGCGTGCCGACCTCACCGAGGCGGCCGCCCTGCTCGTCGAGATCATTCGCGAGGTCCGGCCGCAGGTCCTGGTCACCTACGACGAGTTCGGCGGGTACGGCCACCCCGACCACATCCAGGCCCACCGCGTCGCGACGTACGCCGCTGCGCTGGCCGCCGTGCCGTCGTACCGTCCGGTCCTGGGCGAGCCCTGGGACGTCGCGAAGATCTACTGGGCGGCCATGTCGCTGTCGCGGCTCCGCAAGGAGACCGAGATGATGGCCGAGCGCGGCATCGAGAACCCCTTCGAGGGGTTCGACCTCGACAACCCGCCGCGGTTCGTGGTCGGCGACGAAGCGATCGCCTGCGAGGTCGACGGCACCGAGCACAGCGACGCGAAGATGGCCGCGATGGCCGCGCACGCGACGCAGATCCAGTTGGACGGACCGTTCTTCGCGCTGTCGAACAGCGTCGGCAACCACGTGTGGGGCCGCGAGAGCTACCGGCTGGCCAAGGGTGTGCAGGGTCCGGTCGACGACCGCGGGTGGGAGACCGACCTCTTCGCGGGGCTGTGACCACGCCGGTGGTGAGGTCGTTCCGACCCGCTCCGTAGCCTAGGGCCGTGACTGACCGACCCTCCTTCTTCGACGCGAACGACTCGGGCGACGACTCGGGCGACGGCTCGGGTGACGGCGCCCGCGCCGACGCTGACCCGCGCCACGCATCGGGCAGCCGCGACCGCCGGTTCCTGCGCTGGCTTGTGGTCGGTCTCGTTCTCGTGCTGGCGCTGCTGTACGCCGGGGCCTACGCGTTCGCCTCGGACCGGTTGCCGCAGGGCACCAAGGTCGCCGGCGTCAAGGTGGGCGGCCAGCGGCCGGACAGCGCCGAGCGGGAGCTGCGCAACGCGCTCAGGGATCGGAGCTCGGCGCCCATCGAGGTCCTCGTGCAGGACCAGCAGTTCTCGCTCGACCCGGCCGAGGTCGGCCTCGACGTCGACGTGCCGGCCTCGATCGACCAGGTGCCGGTCGGACGCAGCTGGAACCCCGCCGACATGTGGGAGAGCTACATCGGCGGAGAGAGCTACGAGCCGGTGGTCGTCACCGTCGACGACCTGCTGACCAAG
>CADCUK010000039.1 GCA_902805865.1 uncultured Nocardioidaceae bacterium
CCCAGCTTCCTGAGTACCCGCCGGCGGGTTCCGAGCCCGAAAGGTGCAACATCGGATGAGCACCCCATTCCGCGAACGCAACCCGGTCATCATCGGGGCCATCAGCATGGCGGTGCTCGCTGCGCTGATGACGGTCGCCTTCAAGGCGGGCGACCTGCCGATCATCGGCGGTGGCGACACCTACTACGCGAACTTCACCGAGTCCGGCGGTCTCAAGGCGAACGACGAGGTCCGCGTCGCCGGGGTCCGCGTCGGCAAGGTCCGTGGCATCGAGCTGGCCGGCGACAAGGTCCGCGTCGAGTTCCAGGTCGACGAGAACGCCGAGTTCGGTCCCGAGACCGAGGCTGAGATCCGCGTCAAGACCCTCCTTGGCGCGATGTACGTCGCGCTCGTGCCGAAGGGCTCCGGCCAGATGGAGGAAGGCGACGAGATCCCCGTCGAGCGCACCGAGTCGCCCTTCGACGTGGTGCAGGTGTTCGAAGGGCTCGCAGAGCGGTCGGAGGCGATCGACACCGACCAGCTGGCGGAGTCGCTGAACACGATGGCGGCCCTGACCGAGAACACCCCGGAGGAGTTCAAGGCGGCGCTCCGTGGCGTCTCGGCCCTGTCGGCGAACGTCGCGGCCCGCGACGAGGAGCTCAACACGCTGCTCCGCAATCTCGAGAAGGTCTCGGGGGTCCTCGGCGACCGCAGCGGCGACATCATCGCGCTCATGGAGGACGGCGACCTCCTGTTCCGAGCCCTGGTGGCCCGCCGCGAGGCGGTCCACGACCTGCTGGTGGCGACCTCCCAGCTCTCCCAGCAGCTGACCGGGCTCGTGCAGGACACCCGCGCCGACCTCAAGCCGGCGCTCGACAACCTCGACAGCGTCGTCGACCTGCTGAACGAGAACCGCGAGAACATCGACAACAGCCTCCGGCTGATGGCGCCGTTCTACCGGGTGTTCGCCAACACGCTGGGCAACGGTCCGTGGTTCGACACCATCATCCAGAACTTCCCGCCGGCACCTGCGGCTCCGACCGGAGGTGGTCAGTGATGGCATCGCTCGGCAAGTTCGGCCCAGCAGTCGGCAAGGTCGTCGCGCTCGCCGTCGTGGCCCTGCTGGTCGTGGCCGCGGTCATGGCCTTCAAGCCCGGGGCGGAGCAGAAGGTCATGACGGCTGCGTTCCCGCGGACCGTCTCGATCTACGAGGGCTCCGAGGTCCGGGTGCTCGGCGTCCCGGTTGGCACGATCACCTCGGTGGAGCCTGCCGGCACGACCGTCAAGGTGACGATGGAGTACGACCCCGAGGTCAAGGTCCCGGCGGACGTCAAGGCCGCCGTGGTCGCCCCGTCCGTGGTCGGTGACCGCTACATCCAGCTCACCCCGGTCTACGAGAAGGGCGCGATCCTCGAGGACGGCGCCGAGCTCGGGACCGACCGCACGGCGATCCCGCTGGAGCTCGACGAGATCTACCAGAGCCTCAACGACATCGCGGTCGCACTCGGCCCGGAGGGGGCGAACAGCGACGGCGCACTCACCCGGCTGCTCCAGTCCACCGCGAAGAACTTCGGCGGGCAGGGTGAGCAGTTCAACGAGACCATCCGCAACCTGAGCCGGTTCACGAGCACGCTCGACAACAACAAGGACGCGCTCTTCGACACCGCGAACGAGATCGAGCGGTTCGTCGGCGCCCTGGAGGAGAACGACCAGACCGTGCGCGACTTCAACGACAGCCTGGCGGCCGCGTCGTCGGTGCTCGAGGGCGAGCGCGAGGAGCTGGCGGCCGCGCTGCGGAACCTCGGCGTCGCGACCGAGCAGGTGTCGTCCTTCGTGAAGGAGAACGAGCAGGCCCTGTCCGAGAACATCACCGGGCTGGTGAAGTTCACCGACATCCTCGTGAAGCAGCGCGACGCGCTGGACGAGACGCTCAGCGCTGCTCCGACTGCGCTGTCGAACCTGTACCACACCTACAACCCGGAGACCGGCACGCTGGACACCCGTGCGAACCTCGGCCAGAACATCGAGGAGATCGAGAGAAACCCGATCGAAGCGCTGTGCTCGCTGGTCGGTCCGCTCGAGGACGGTGTCGGCATCTGTGACCAGCTCACTGAGGTGCTGGGTCGCCCCGCGCCCGGCGCGGCTCGCGGGCCGGTCGGCAAGGACGTGGTCGTGATCGAGAACATCGACACCTCGCTCGGTGGCATCCTGGAGGTGCAGCGATGAGCTCCCCCCGTAGGTCACCCTGGCGCCGTACGCGGGTCGCTGCCGCTACAGCATGTGGGGCGCTGCTCCTGAGCGGCTGTGAGTTCTCCGTCTACGACCTCCCGCTCCCCGGCGGAGCCGACGTGGGGGACAACCCCTACGAGGTCACGGTGGAGTTCCGTGACGTGCTCGACCTGGTGCCGCAGTCGACGGTCAAGGTCGACGACGTGACTGTGGGCACGGTCGAGGAGGTGGAGCTCGACGGGTACTCCGCCAAGGTGACTCTGATGCTCCGTGAGGACGTCGACCTGCCGGCGAACGCCGAGGCGACGATCCGCCAGACCAGCCTGTTTGGCGAGAAGTTCGTCTCGCTGGCCCCTCCGGAGGGCAACCCCGACTCGGAGCCGCTCAAGGACGGGGACCTGATCCCGCTCGAGCGCACCGGCCGGAACGTCGAGGTCGAAGAGGTCCTCGGGGCACTCTCGCTCGTGCTCAACGGCGGAGGCGTCGCACAGCTGAAGACGATCAGCACCGAGCTGACCAACATCTTCGAGGGTCGCGAGGGCAGCGTGAAGTCGGTTCTCGAGCAGATCCGTCTGTTGATGAGCCAGCTCGACGGCCGCAAGAACGAGATCGTCCGGGCACTCGAGCAGGTGAACTCGCTGGCGATCTCGCTCAACAAGGAGACTGACACCCTTGACCTGGCGCTCGACGAGCTGCCGGCGGCCCTGGCCTCGGTCGACCGGCAGCGCAACGACCTGATCAAGATGCTCCAGGCCCTCTCCGACCTCAGCTCGGTGGGCACCCGGGTCATCCGGGCCTCGGAGGCGAACACGGTACGGAGCCTGAACGCACTTGCTCCGGTCCTCACCGAGCTGGCCAAGAGCGGCGACGACTTCGCCAACAGCCTCCAGATCTTCCTGACCTACCCGTTCATCGACGGGGTCGTGGGCAAGAACCCGCAGCAGGCGCGTGACATCCACATGGGTGACTACACGAACCTGTCGGTCGAGCTCGACCTCAACCTGGAGAACATCCTGAACAACGGGATCGGCATCCCGGGCGGGCCGACGGTCAAGCTCCCCAACTGCGACGACCTCGGCCAGGAGGATCTCGGGAAGCTGTGCAAGGACGTCACGGGCGCCGTCGTCGAGCTCACCGAGGAGATCCTCGGGGAGCTGCCTGGCGGTGGCGGTGGCGGCGGTGGCGGGGGACCGATCCCTGACATCGACCTCCCGCGCGGCGGCAACGGCGGTGGCGGCAACGGCGGTGGCGGCGGTGACGGCGGCGGCATCCTCGGTGGCCTCGGCCGCGCCGGGGTCGGACCGACCGACGACGCAGGGACCCGGACCGAGAAGAGCGACGTCGACACCGACCTCGCGGCGATGCTGATGTGGGGAGTGATGGCGCGATGATCACCTCTCGCACCAAGATCCAGCTCGTGATCTTCTTGGTCATCACGATGATCGGCGTGTCCTACGTCGGTGCCCGGTACGCCCAGCTGGACCGGTTCTTCATCGACGAGAGCTACCGCGTGAGCGCCAAATTCGCCGACTCCGGCGGCATCTTCGAAGGCGCCGAGGTGACCTACCGCGGCGTGACGGTCGGTCGTGTGGGCGCGTTGGAGCTCTCCGGTGACGGTGTCGACGTCATGCTCGACATCAACAAGGACGAGGACGACATCCCTGCCGACAGCCTGGCGCTGGTCGGCAACCGTTCGGCGGTCGGTGAGCAGTACGTCGAGCTGCAGCCGAAGTCCAACGGCGAGCCCTTCCTCAAGGAGGGTTCGCAGATCGCCCAGTCCGACACCGACATCCCGATCACCAGCTCGGAGTGGCTGACCAGCACCCAGCGGCTGGTGAACTCCGTGCCCAAGCAGGACCTGCGCACGGTCGTGTCGGAGTTCGGTGCCGCGTTCAAGGACGGCGGCGACGACCTGACCCGGTTGATCGAGACCCAGACGTCGTTCATCGAGGTCGCGAACGACAACTTCCAGCTGACCAAGACACTGATCCGCGAGAGCAACGTCGTGCTCGACACCCAGCTCGACAAGGCCTCCGCCATCCGGTCGTTCGCCCGCGACCTCGCGCTGCTCACCGACACGCTGGTGACCAGCGACGCGGACTTCCGCAAGGTGATCACCAACGGCAGCGCCACCGCGACCCAGCTCCGTCAGTTCATCGAGGAGAACGAGGTCGACATCGGCAAGCTGATCAACAACCTCCTCGTGACCGGTGAGGTGCAGATCAAGCACCTCGACGGCATCGACTTGGTGCTCATCCTGTACCCCTACGTCGTCTCCGGCGGCTTCGTCGTGAACGACATCTCCGAGGACACCGGGCTGTACGACGCCCACTTCGGGATGATCCTCCAGCAGGACCCGCACGTCTGCACCCGGGGCTACGAGAGCACCAACAAGCGGGACCCGAACACCGAGCGCGGCAACGCGCCCATGAACGAGGACGCCCGCTGCACCGAGCCGCCGACCCTGAGCAACTCGCGTGGCGCCCAGAACGCGCCGGATAAACCGCGCAGGGTGGCGCCCGGTAGTGTCCCCGTGCTGGGCTCCTACGACCGGGAGACCGGAAAGATGACGTACGCCGACGAGGTCCCGGACACCGAGGTCACCTACACCGGCGGCGCGAACCAGGAGTTCGGGAAGGAGTCGTGGAAGTGGTTGCTGCTCCAGCCGCTCATGCCGCGGTGACCCCGGCTGAGGCCGTGGCGTGACCCAGGACCACGACCAGGACATCACCACCAGGGACGAGGAGCCCACGACCACCGATCGGCCCAGGTCCCGGCCCGGGCTGGCCGCAGTGCTCGCCGCACTGTGCGTGCTGGCGCTCGTCGGTGGGATGGTGCTGTTCTTCTGGCTCGACGACCGCACCGACGAGATCTCGAGCGCCGAGGAGGACCGGATCGCGGCCATGCAGGCGGCCGAGCGCTTCACGGTCGAGTGGAACACCTTCCGTCCGACGGAGGTCGACGACTACATCGACCGGGTGACCCCGCTGCTCTCCTCGAAGTTCGAGGGTGAGTTCACCAATGCGTCCGCGGACGTCGTCGAGGGCATCACCCAGCAGCGACTCTTCTCCAAGGGCGAGGTCCTCAGGGATGGTGACGGCGTCCCGCTCGTGGGCATCTCGACGATCGACGACGACTCCGCAGAGGTGCTCGTCGTCTCGGACGCCAAGCGGGTCGCGAACCGGCAGCGGGTCCTCCGGCACTGGCGCTGGCAGGTGTCGCTCGTCAAGGTTGACGGTGAGTGGCTCGTCGACTCCTTCAAGGAGGTGTGAGCGATGAGCACGCAACAGCCGCCGGGGAGCTCACGCCGCCGCCGCATCGCGGGGGAGCGGCGCGGCCGCGCCCTGCCCGGTGACGAGCAGTCGCTGCTCACCCCGCCGCCGACCGCCCCGTCGGTCGAGCCGGTCGCCAAGACGCCGGCCCGATCCTCCGCCTCGACCGAGCCCGCTCCTGTCGAGGTGGAGAAGACCACCACCGCGCCGAGCCGCACCACGCGCCTCCGCACCCGCACCAAGGTCGTCGGCGCGGATGCACCCAGCCGCGTCAGCTCCACCGACGCCGATCCGGACGTCTCCGGCTCCACCGCGAGCGACAGGGAGGAGGCGTCCGCCACCCCGACCGGCTGGTGGGGGTCGCGAGCCTCGCTCCTCATCCTGACCGCCGTCCTGGTCGCGCTGCTCGCCCTCGCCGGCCTCGTCGCGCTGGGCCTGCTGGGCACCGACGGAGTCAAGGACGTCAGCGGGGCCGAGGCGGTCGAGGAGTCGACCCGGACCGCTCCGGCGGCTGCGGAGGCCGCAGCCACGGCGATCCTGGCCTATGACTTCCGGTCCCTGGACGCCGACCAGGACGCCGCTTCCCGGCTCATGACCGAGGACTTCGCCACGGAGTACTCCGAGACCTTCGAGAAGGTCGTCCGGCCCGCCGCGGAGGAGACCCGTGCCAAGGTGACCGCTTCGGTGCTGGCCACGTCCGTCGTCCGGGCCACCGAGGACACCGTCCGGGTGCTGCTCTTCGTCGACCAGGCCACGACCAGCACGACCAACGAGCGGCCCCAGATCGCCCTCAACCGGGTCGAGATGTCGCTGGTCCGCGACGGCGACGGCTGGCTGGTGTCCGACATCTCGTCGTACTGACCGAGCCGGACCGGCTGTCCCCAGTCGGGCCGAGTTGCTTGACTCGGGGTCAGGTTCGGTTCATGCTTTCGGTGCGTCGACGAGCCGCTGATGGCTCTCTCGCCGGTCATATGGAGGGCCGCGCGACCGAGAGTGACGAAGGCGAGCTCTGCTCAGTTGTGCCGCAAGCACGCCGCTGGTAGCATCGATCTTTGCGCCTGCCTCCACCTTCGCCCTGCCACTTCTGTGTGCGCCCACGCGGGTCAGGCCGGCGCCAGCATCGATGAGTCCGAGCCTTTGGAAGGACGCCTCTTGGCCGCCTCGCGCAACGCCAGTAACGCCAGCACTCCCCGCACCGCCCATGAAAGTCCCCGCCGGATCTCCTTCGCGAAGATCTCCGAGCCGCTCGAAGTCCCCAAGCTCCTCGCTCTCCAGACCAACAGCTTCGACTGGCTGGTCGGGAACGAGGCATGGGACGCCGAGGTGCAGCACCGGACGGATGCCGGGGAGGACGTCAGCCCCAAGTCCGGCCTCCAGGAGATCTTCGAGGAGATCTCCCCGATCGAGGACTTCTCCGGGACCATGTCCCTGTCCTTTGAGAACCCGGTGTTCTACGACCCGAAGAACACGGTCGAGGAGTGCAAGGAGAAGGACTTCACCTACTCCGCGCCGCTCTACGTCTCGGCTGAGTTCACCAACAACGAGACCGGTGAGATCAAGGGCCAGACGGTCTTCATGGGCGACTTCCCGCTCATGACCGACAAGGGCACCTTCATCATCAACGGCACCGAGCGTGTCGTGGTGTCGCAGCTCGTCCGCTCGCCCGGCGTGTACTTCGAGCGCACCGCCGACAAGACGTCCGACAAGGACATCTACACCGCGAAGCTCATCCCCTCGCGTGGTGCGTGGCTCGAGTTCGAGATCGACAAGCGCGACATGGTCGGCGTACGCCTCGACCGCAAGCGGAAGCAGAACGTCACCGTCCTGCTCAAGGCCCTCGGCTGGACCGAGCAGCAGATCCGCGACGAGTTCGGCGAGTACGACTCGATGATGCTGACCCTGGAGAAGGACAACACCCAGACCCAGGACGACGCGCTCCTCGACATCTACCGCAAGCTCCGTCCGGGCGAACCGCCGACGCGCGAGGCCGCCCAGACGCTGCTGGACAACTACTACTTCAACGGCAAGCGCTACGACCTCGCGAAGGTCGGCCGCTACAAGATCAACAAGAAGCTCGGCCTGCACCTGCCGTTCGACCAGCAGACCCTGACCGTCGACGACATCGTCGCCGCCATCCGCTTCATCGTGGAGCTGCACGACGGGCGTACGACGTTCACCGACGCCGCGGGCACCGAGGCAGTCGGGCAGGACGGCAAGGTCATCGAGGTCCGCGCCGACGACATCGACCACTTCGGCAACCGCCGGCTGCGCACGGTGGGCGAGCTCATCCAGAACCAGCTCCGCACCGGCCTCGCCCGCATGGAGCGGGTGGTCCGCGAGCGGATGACGACCCAGGACGTCGAGGCCATCACGCCGCAGTCCCTGATCAACATCCGCCCGGTGGTCGCGGCGCTGAAGGAGTTCTTCGGCACCTCGCAGCTGTCGCAGTTCATGGACCAGACCAACCCGATCGCCGGTCTGACCCACAAGCGGCGGCTCTCGGCGCTCGGCCCCGGTGGTCTCTCGCGTGACCGCGCGGGCTTCGAGGTCCGCGACGTCCACCACTCGCACTACGGCCGGATGTGCCCGATCGAGACCCCTGAGGGTCCCAACATCGGACTGATCGGATCGCTGTCGACGTTCGGGCGGATCAACCCGTTCGGCTTCGTCGAGACCCCCTACCGCAAGGTGGAGAACGGCCGCGTCACCGACCAGGTCGACTACCTCACCGCGGACGAGGAGGACGGGTTCGTCATCGCGCAGGCCGACGCGGTGCTCAACGCCGAGGGCCGCTTCACCGAGGACCGGATCCTGGTGCGGCAGCGGCTCGGCGAGGTGGACTCGGTGCCCGCCGACGAGGTCGACTACATGGACGTCTCGCCGCGGCAGATGGTGTCGGTGGCGACCGCGCTCATCCCGTTCCTCGAGCACGACGACGCCAACCGGGCGCTCATGGGCGCCAACATGCAGCGCCAGGCGGTGCCGCTGGTGAAGTCGGAGTCGCCGCTGGTCGGCACCGGCATGGAGTTCCGTGCCGCGGTCGACGCCGGTGACGTCGTCGTCGCCGAGCAGTCGGGTGCGGTCACCGCGGTGTCGGCCGACGCCGTCGAGGTCATGAACGACGACGGCACCCACCGGGTCTACCGCATGCAGAAGTTCCGCCGCTCCAACCAGGGCACCTGCATCAACCAGCGTCCGCTGGTCGAGGAGGGTCAGCGCGTGGAGGGGCCCTCGGAGCACGGGCCGGGCACCCCGCTGGCCGACGGTCCTTGCACCGACGAGGGCGAGATGGCGCTCGGGCGCAACCTGCTCGTGGCGTTCATGCCCTGGCAGGGCCACAACTACGAGGACGCGATCATCCTGTCGCAGCGCCTCGTGCAGCAGGACGTCCTCACCTCGATCCACATCGAGGAGCACGAGGTCGACGCCCGCGACACGAAGCTCGGACCGGAGGAGATCACCCGGGACATCCCGAACGTCTCCGACGAGATGCTTGCCGACCTCGACGAGCGCGGGATCATCCGCATCGGCGCCGAGGTCACGACCGGCGACATCCTGGTCGGCAAGGTCACGCCCAAGGGTGAGACCGAGCTGACCCCGGAGGAGCGGCTGCTCCGCGCGATCTTCGGCGAGAAGGCCCGCGAGGTCCGCGACACCTCGATGAAGGTTCCCCACGGCGAGTCCGGCACCGTCATCGGTGTCCGGGTCTTCGACCGCGAGGAGGGCGACGAGCTCCCGCCGGGCGTCAACCAGCTGGTCCGCGTCTACGTGGCCCAGAAGCGGAAGATCTCGGTGGGCGACAAGCTCGCCGGCCGTCACGGCAACAAGGGCGTCATCTCCAAGGTGCTGCCGATCGAGGACATGCCGTTCCTCGAGGACGGCACCCCGGTCGACGTGATCCTCAACCCGCTCGGCGTGCCGGGCCGGATGAACATCGGCCAGATCCTCGAGCTGCACCTGGGCTGGCTGGCGAAGACCGGCTGGGACATCGGGGAGAGCGACGACCCGGACGCCGAGGCGGACTGGAAGAAGCGCCTCATCGAGATCGCCGCGGACACGGCGCCGGCCGACTCCAACGTCGCGACGCCCGTCTTCGACGGTGCCCGCGAGGACGAGATCACCGGGCTCCTCGGCTCCACGCTGCGGACCCGCGACGGCGTACGCCTGGTCGGCCGCACCGGAAAGGCCAACCTGTTCGACGGCCGCTCCGGGGAGCCGTTCCCGGACCCGGTGTCGGTGGGCTACATGTACATCCTCAAGCTCCACCACCTGGTCGACGACAAGATCCACGCGCGGTCGACCGGCCCCTACTCGATGATCACGCAGCAGCCCCTGGGCGGTAAGGCCCAGTTCGGCGGCCAGCGGTTCGGCGAGATGGAGGTGTGGGCGATGGAGGCGTACGGCGCGGCGTACGCGCTGCAGGAGCTCCTCACCATCAAGTCCGACGACGTGCCTGGTCGCGTCAAGGTCTACGAGGCCATCGTGAAGGGCGAGAACATCCCCGACTCGGGCATCCCCGAGTCGTTCAAGGTGCTCGTCAAGGAGATGCAGTCGCTCTGCCTCAACGTCGAGGTGCTGTCCCAGGACGGCACTCCGATCGAGATGAAGGACGCCGAGGACGACGTGTTCCGGGCGGCCGAGGAGCTCGGCATCGA
>CADCUK010000040.1 GCA_902805865.1 uncultured Nocardioidaceae bacterium
CCGGCCTGGTCATCGCCATCGAGCCGTGGTTCCTCGAGACCACCGACCGGATCTACACCGACGCCGACGGTTGGACGCTCCGGAGCGCCGACGGCTCACGCGGTGCGCACATGGAGCACACGATCGCGATCACACAGGACGGACCGATCGTCCTCACCGCCCGCGACTGACCCGTCGAGGCGCCGCCTCCATGAGAGGGGGTCAGCGGTAGGAGACCTGGAGCTCCTTCATGCCGTTGAGCCAGCCGTGGCGCAGCCGTCGCGGCTCCCCCGCCTGGGCGATGTCCGGGGCGAGGTCGGCGATCGCGTTGAACATCACGTCGATCTCCATGCGGGCCAGGTTCGCGCCGATGCAGTAGTGCGCACCGTGGCCACCGAACGCCACGTGCGGGTTCGGGTCGCGCATCACGTCGAAGCGGGACGGGTCCTCGAACACCTCGGGATCGAAGTTCGCGGCCGCGTAGAACATCCCGACCCGTTGCCCGGCCTTGATGGCCTGCTCGCCCAGCACCACGTCGTTCAGCGCGGTGCGCTGGAACACCGTCACCGGGGTGGCCCACCTGATCGCCTCGTCGACGGCACTGCGAGGACGCTCGCGCTTGTACAGCTCCCACTGGTCGGGGTTCTCGAAGAACGCGTGCATCCCGTGGCTGATCGCGTTGCGGGTCGTCTCGTTGCCGGCGACCAGCAGCAGGATGACGAAGAACCCGAACTCCTCGCTCGACAGCGCATGGCCGTCCACGTCCGCGGTGATCAGCTTGGTGACCAGGTCGTCCCGCGGGTCGGCCTTCCGCTCCTCGGCCATCGCCATGAAGTAGCCCAGGATCTCGGCGTACGCCGTCGGGGCATCGCCCTCGAACTCCGGGTCGTCGTAGGACATCATCTGGTTCGACCAGTCGAAGATCTTCTTGCGGTCCTCCTGAGGTACGCCGAGGAGGTTGGCGATCGCCTGCAGGGGCAGCTCCGCGGCGATGTCCTCGACGAAGTTGCCGTGCCCGCGCTCCAACGCTGACTCGAGGATCTCGTGAGCACGTCGGCGCAGGTCGCCCTCCATGGCGGCCACCGCGCGGGGCGTGAAGCCGCGGGAGATGATCTGCCGCAACCGGGTGTGCTCCGGCGGGTCGTGGTTGATGAGCATCGCGCGCATCAGCTCGACCTCGTCGCGCGTCATCTCCGGCGCGAACCGGATGATGACGGTGTTCTCCCAGGTCGAGAAGTCCTTGTGGTTCTTCGAGATCGACGCGACGTCGGCGTGCCTGGTCACCGCCCAGTACCCGGGGCAGTTCTCGAGCCCGGCATAGGCGACGGGCTCCTGGTCGATCCAGCACACCGGCGCCGTACGGCGGAGCTCGGCCCACTGCTCGTGGGGCAGCGCGACCTGGTTGATGTCGGGGTCGGTGAGGTCCATCACTTGTAGCTGACCTGCAGCTCCTTGATGCCGTTGATCCACGCGTGACGGAGGCGCCGGGGCTCGCCGGCCTTGCTGATGTCCGGCATCAGGTCGGCGATAGCGTTGAAGATCAGGTCGACCTCCATCCGCGCGAGGTTGGCGCCGATGCAGTAGTGCGCCCCGTGGCCGCCGAACGACAGGTGCGGGTTCGGCGCACGCGTGATGTCGAACGTCTCCGGCTTGTCGAAGACGTCGGAGTCGAAGTTCGCCGACGCGTAGAACAGTCCGACCCGCTCGCCCTGCTTGACCGGCTGCCCGCCGACCTCGGTGTCGTTCAGTGCGGTGCGCTGGAACACCGAGACCGGGGTGGCCCAGCGGATGATCTCGTCGACCGCACCGGCGGGTCGCTCGTTCTTGAAGAGCTCCCACTGGTCGGGGTTCTCGAAGAACGCGTTCATTCCGTGCGTGATCGCGTTGCGGGTCGTCTCGTTCCCGGCGACGGTGAGGATGATCGTGAAGTAGCCGAACTCGTCGTCGGACAGCGCGTGGCCGTCGACGTCGGCGGTGATCAGCTTCGTGACGAGGTCGTCCTGGGGGTTCTTGCGGCGGTCGTCGGCCATCGCCATGAAGTAGCCGAGGATCTCCGCGGCCGCGAGCTCGGGGTCCGCGTTGTAGTCGGGGTCGTCGTAGGCCAGCATCTGGTTGGACCAGTCGAAGAGCTTCGACCGGTCCGCCTGCGGCACGCCGAGGAAGTCCGCGATCGCCTGCAGCGGCAGCTCGGCGGCGATCTCCTCGACGAAGTTGCCGCTGCCCCGCTCCCGCGCCTCGGCGATGATCGTGCGGGAGCGGGCGTCCAGCTCCTCGCGCAGGGCGTTGATCGACCGCGGCGTGAAACCGCGGGAGATGATCTGGCGGTAGCGCGTGTGCTGCGGCGGGTCCTGGTTGATCAGCATCACGCTCTGGACCTCGACCTGCTCCCGCGTCATCTCGGGCGAGAAGCGGATGATCGCGCCGTTCTCGTGGGTGGAGAAGTCCTTGCTGTTCTTGGACACCGCTGCGACGTCGGCGTGCTTGCTCACCGCCCAGTAGCCCGGGCTGTTCTCGAACCCGGCGTACGCCTCGGGCTTCTGCTCGATCCAGAAGACAGGCTTCGTGCCCCGGATCTCGTGGAACTCCCGGTAGGGGAAGCTCACCAGGTTGACGTCGGGGTCGGTCGGGTCGAAGCCCTCGGGCAGCGCCGGCGCGGTCACGGGCGGTCCTCCATCGGTCGGCAGGCGGTCCCAGACGGCAGAACTGGAACACGTTCTAGATTACTCTGGCACACATCCGAGGTGCTGTGAAGTGAGCGCCCCGGCCCTCTCGGTTGTCGAATACGAGAACGTGTTCTACCGTCGAATCATGGGAAACCCCGTCATCGTCGAGGCCGTCCGCACCCCCATCGGCCGGCGCAAGGGTGTCCTCGCCGGGCTCCATGCGCAGGAGACCCTGGGTGCGGCGTACAAGGCGCTGATCGAACGCTCCGGGATCGACGCCGAGCTCGTCGAGCAGGTGATCGGCGGCTGCGTGACGCAGGCGGGCGAGCAGTCCAGTGCACTGGTACGCCGCGCGTGGCTGCTGGCCGGACTGCCCCAGGCCACGGCAGGGACCACGATCGACGCCCAGTGCAGCTCGGCCCAGCAGTCGACGCACCTGGTCGCCGGTCTCATCCACGCCGGCGTGATCGACACCGGCATCGCCTGCGGGGTCGAGATGATGTCGCGCGTGCCGCTCGGCGCCAACATCCCGTCCGGGACCGGCACGCCCCGCGCGCCCTCGTGGGACCTCGACATGCCCGACCAGTTCACCGGGGCGGACCGCATCGCCCGGGACCGCGGGCTGAGCCGCTCCGACCTCGACGCCTTCGGGCTGGCCTCCCAGACGAAGGCACGGGTCGCCGTCGACGAGGGACGGTTCAAGCGCGAGATCGCGCCGGTCGAGGCCCCGGTGCTGGACGCCGAGGGGAACCCGGCCGGGGAGGTCCGCATCGTCGAGGCCGACCAGGGGCTCCGCGACACCACGATCGAGGGGCTCACCGGGCTGCGCCCGGTGCTGGAGGACGGCCTGCACACCGCGGGCACCTCCTCGCAGATCTCCGACGGCGCGTCGGCCCTCCTACTCATGGACGAGGACAAGGCGCGGTCGCTGGGGCTCACCCCGCGGGCGCGGATCGTCGGCCAGTGCATGGTGGGCTCGGACCCGTACTACCACCTCGACGGGCCGGTGCAGGCGACCGAGCGGCTGCTGGCCCGGAGCGGCCGGTCGATCGACGACCACGACCTCTTCGAGGTCAACGAGGCCTTCGCGTCGGTCGTGCTGTCCTGGGCGCAGGTGCACGGCGCCGACCTGGACAAGGTCAACGTCAACGGCGGTGCGATCGCGCTCGGCCACCCGGTCGGCTCGACCGGGACCCGGTTGCTGACCACGGCGCTGCACGAGCTCGAGCGGCGGGACGCCTCGTCGGCCCTGGTCACGATGTGTGCCGGCGGCGCGATGGCCAGCGGCACGATCATCGAGCGCCTCTGACCCCACCGTGACGCCTCGGCGTGGAACACTTCCACGTGACCACCGCCAGGACAGTCCCCGTCACCGTCGAGATGGACGGTGACGAGCTCGACGCCGAGGACGCGTGGCGGATGGTGCGCAAGCACGGCGTCGTCCGCCTCGGCATCGACTCGTTCGTGCGGTTCCGGTACGGCGACGGCTTCACCAACAGCCGCGCGCTCGCCCTGCAGTCGGCGATGGCCGTCGTCCCCTTCCTGCTCGCCCTGACCGGGCTCGCTGCCGACCTCGACCAGGAGCAGCCCGCGCGGGTCATCGCCGCGACGATCCAGGCGGTCTCCCCGGGATCCGGCGAGCAGGACGCCCTGGCCGGCGCGGTTTCCGGCGATGCGTCCAGCGAGGAGGCCGGGGAGATCGCGCTCGGCTTCGGGCTGGCCTTCGCGCTGCTGTCGATGACGACCGCCATGGCGCAGGTGGAGCGAGGGCTCAACCGGATCTACGGCATCCGGCGGGACCGGCCCGCCCTGTCGAAGTACGGTCGCGCAGCGGTGCTGACCGGGATCCTCGCGCTGCCCACCGGCCTGGGCTTCCTCCTGCTGGTCGCCGGCGGACCGTTCGCCGACGCCATGATCGACAGCTACGGCTGGAGCGAGACAGCGGCCCGGTGGTGGGACGTCGGCCGGTGGCCGCTCGGACTCGTGCTGCTCGTCTTCACGATCGCGGTGCTGCTCGACCACGCGCCGCGCCGGCGCCAACCGAGCCTGACCTGGCTCGCCCTCGGCTCAGGGATCGCGGTCGTGCTGACGATGCTCGCGACCGGGATGCTGGCCACCTACGTCCACCTCGGCGACTCCTTCGGCAGCACCTACGGCCCGCTCGGCGGCGTCTTCGCCCTGTTGCTGTGGTCCCTACTCTCGTCGATCGCGCTGTTCTACGGCGCCGCGGTGTGCGCGCAGCTCGAGGCCTACCGGGCCGGGCAGCACGAGCCGGCGTACGACGACCCCGGCCGGCCGCACCACAACGACGTGCCGGACTGACCCTGCGCGGGCGCCCACTCAACCCAGCGCGAGCGCCCACTCAACCCCGCGCGAGCGCCGCCTCAACCTCGCGCGAGCGCCGACTCGACGGTCAGGTGCCGTAGACGGGCTCGGGGTCCTGGGCCTGCTTCAGCAGGTCGCGGACCGCCGGGCCGATGTCGGCGGGGTCCCACCGCCGGCCGATGTCCACGCTCGGTCCGTGCCGCCACCCCTCCTCGACGCACAGCTTGCCGCCCTCGGACTCGATCACCCGCCCGGTCACGTCGCCGGAGTCCTCGCTCGCCAGCCACGCGACCAGCGGCGCCACGTTCGTCGGGTCCATCGCGTCGAACCCGTCCTCCGGGGCGGCCATGGTGTCGGCGAACGCCGCCTCGGTCATCCGGGTCCGCGCGGCCGGGGCCAGCGCGTTCACCGTGACGCCGTACCGGCCGAGCTCGGCGGCCGCGACGAGCGTCAGCCCCGCGATGCCTGCCTTCGCGGCGGAGTACGTCCCCTGGCCGATGGAGCCCTGCAGCCCCGCGCCCGACGAGGTGTTGATGATGCGGGCCTGACGGGTGCGGCCGGCCTTGGCCTCGTCACGCCAGTACGCCGCGGCATGACGCAGCGGGGCGAAGTGTCCCTTGAGGTGCACACGGATGAACGCGTCCCACTCCTCCTCGCTGGCGTTGACGAGCATCCGGTCGCGGAGGAACCCTGCGTTGTTCACCAGCACGTCGAGGCCGCCGAAGGTGTCGATCGCCTGGCGCACCATCTGCCCGGCCTGCTCGAAGTCGGCGATGTCGGAGGAGTTGGCGACGGCCTCGCCGCCCAGGGCGCGAATCTCCTCCACGACCTCCTCGGCAGGTCCCGACGACGCACCCTCCCCTGCGCCCGACGTGCCCAGGTCGTTGACGACGACGCTCGCGCCCTGGCGAGCGAGCTCGAGGGCGTGCTCCCGGCCGAGCCCTCGTCCGGCGCCGGTGACGATCGCGATCCGGCCCTGGCAGATGCCTGTCATTCAGCTCTCCTCATCGGTGGTGGTGGTGTTCTGGGCGGCGGCGAGGAACGCCGGTGCCTCTCCCCCGCCGTGCACCTCGATCGATGCACCGCTGACGTAGGACGCCAGCGGTGAGGCGAGGAACGCGGCCACGTTGCCGACGTCACGAGGTGTTGCGAGCCGGCCCAGCGGCACGGTCGACGCCACGGCCGCGACGCCCTGCTCGCCGCCGTAGTGCAGGTCGCTCTGCTCGGTCAGCACCAGCCCGACGTCCATCCCGACGACCCTGACCTTGGGAGCCCACTCGACGGCCAGCGTGCGGGTGAGGCTGTCGAGCCCCGCCTTGGCTGCGCCGTACGCCGCAGTGCCCGGCGACGGCCGCAGCGCCGAGACGCTCGAGACGTTCACGATGACGCCGCCCTGAGGCTGGCCCTGCATGACGTGGTTCGCGGCCTGCGACAGCAGCAGCGGCGCCAGCAGGTTAAGCTCGGTGATCTTGGCGTGGTAGCGAGGCGAAGCCTCGGCGGCCAACGCGTACGGCGCGCCGCCGGCGTTGTTGACGAGCACGTCGAGCCGCCCGTGGTCGGCGACGACGGACGCCACCATCTCCGAGACCGACTCCGCCGACCGCACGTCGCAGACGAAGTGCCGAGCACCAGGCGGGTCCGCCACCTCCGACCGCGAGCACGTGAAGACAGTGGCGCCGGCGGCGAGGAACGCCTCGGTGATGCCGAGTCCCACCCCTCGGGTGCCTCCGGTGACGAGGGCGACGAGGCCCTGCAGGTCCAGCGAGAGGGCCACGCCACACGTCCTTCCGGCCGAAACCAAGCAAGTGTTAGGGTACCAAGCAAATGCTAGGTTTGTGAACGGGAAGGCTCCTCGATGGGCATCTCCTCGGTCCTCCGCGACGACCGGATCCGCGTCGTCACGATGGACTACCCCCCGGTGAACGCGCTTCCCGTCGCAGGGTGGTTCGAGCTCGCCACTGCTCTCGACGAGGCCGGCCGGGACCTCGACACCCACGTCGTGGTGCTGAGGGCGGAAGGCCGCGGCTTCAACGCCGGCGTCGACATCAAGGAGATGCAGCAGACCACGGGGTTCGAGGCGCTCATCGGCGCCAACCGGGGCTGCTTCGCCGCCTTCAAGGCGGTCTACGAGTGCTCGGTGCCGGTCGTCGCCGCCGTCAACGGCTTCTGCCTCGGCGGTGGTGTCGGGCTGGTCGGCAACGCGGACACGATCGTGGCGTCCGACGACGCGTTCTTCGGCGTCCCGGAGGTCGACCGCGGTGCCCTCGGTGCGGCCACCCACCTCGCGCGGCTGGTCCCCCAGCACCTGATGCGCACGCTCTACTTCACCGGCCGCAACATCAAGGCAGCCGACCTCGTCCCGCACGGGAGCGTGCTCGAGGTGGTCCCGCGCGACCGGCTCGACGACGCCGCACTGACGGTCGCCGGCGAGATCGCCGCCAAGGACACCCGGGTGATCCGCGCCGCCAAGGAGGCGCTCAACGGCATCGACCCGGTCGACGTCAACAAGAGCTACCGGTTCGAGCAGGGGTTCACGATGGAGCTCAACCTGGCTGGGGTCTCCGACGAGCTGCGCGACGACTTCGCGGGCACCGACAAGGTCTCGAGACAGCCGCCGGTCCCTGAGGAGGGAGCGAAGCGACCGTCTCGAATGGCGGCTTCCTCGACCACCGGGCGCAAGGCATGAGCACCCCGCGCGACAAGACGATGACGATCGACCAGGTCGTCGCGGAGCTCGAGGACGGCATGACCATCGGGATCGGCGGATGGGGGCCGCGGCGCAAGCCGATGGCGCTGGTCCGCGCGATCCTGCGCTCCGAGCTGAAAGGGCTCACGATCGTGTCGTACGGCGGCGCCGACGTAGGGCTGCTGTGCCAGGCCGGCAAGGTCGAGCGGCTGGTCTACGCCTTCGTCTCCCTCGACACCGTCCCGCTCGAGCCGCACTTCCAGCAGGCCCGCCAGAACGGCACGATCCCCGAGGTCGTCGAGCTCGACGAGGGCATGTTCCAGACCGGGCTCCGGGCAGCGGCCCAGCGGCTGCCCTTCCTCCCGATGCGCGCCGGGCTCGGGTCGGACGTCCTCGTCAACAACGCGCACATCAGGACCGTCACCAGCCCGTACGACGACGGCGAGGAGCTGGTCGCCGTACCAGCCCTGCACCTCGACGTCGCCCTGGTGCACCTCAACCGCGCGGACGCCCACGGCAACGCGGTCTACCTGGGCCCCGACCCCTACTTCGACGACCTGTTCTGCATGGCCGCAGACCGCGCGTTCGTCAGCACCGAGGAGATCGTCGACACCGCGGGACTGACCGTCGATGCTCCGGTCCAGCGGCTGCTGATCAGCCGGATGATGGTCGCCGGGGTGGTTGAGACGCCGAACGGCGCCAACTTCACGACCTGCACCCCGGACTACGAGCGGGACGAGGCGTTCATGCGGCACTACGCGAAGGCGGCCGCGGACCCGGAGACGTGGTCGGCGTTCCAGCAGCGGTTCCTGGCCGGGTCGGAGGACGACTACCAGGCGGCCGTCGCCGCCTGGCACGCCGAGCAGAGGGGCCAGGCATGACCGACGCGACCCGGGCCGAGGTGTGCGCAGCTGCCGTCGCGGACTGCTTCGCCGACGACGGCGAGATCTTCGGGAGCCCGATGGGCACGATGCCGATGCTCGGCGTACGGCTTGCGAAGCTGACCTCGAACCCGGACCTGCTCATCTCGGACGGGGAGTCGCTCTTCCTCGGCGGTGTCCCACCCCTGGGTGCCAAGGCCGACGTCGTCGAGGGCTGGATCCCGTTCCGGCGCGTGTTCGACGTGGTGGCCTACGGCAAGCGGCACGTGATGATGGGCGCCACCCAGATCGACCGGCACGGCAACCAGAACATCTCTGCCATCGGCCCGTTCGACAAGCCGAAGCGCCAGCTGCTCGGTGTCCGTGGCGCCCCGGGCAACACCGTGAACAACCGGACCAGCTACTGGGTGCCCAAGCACGGCACGCGGGTCTTCGTCGACCAGGTCGACGTCGTCTCCGGCGTCGGTCCGCAGCGCGCGAAGCAGGCAGGGACAGCAGCTACCCGCTACAACGACATCCACCGCATCGTCACCAACCTCTGCGTCCTCGACGTCCGTGGGGCCGAGGACACCCTGCGGGTGCTGAGCATCCATCCCGGCGTCACCGCCGACGAGGTCCGTGAGTCGACGGGGTGCGAGCTCGAGGTGCCCGGCGACGTCGCCGAGACCCGCACGCCGACGATGCAGGAGCTGATCCTGATCCGTGAGGTGCTCGACCCCCGCAGCCTTCGCGACCGTGAGGTGCCGCCGCAATGACCACGCCCCAGCTGATCCGGACTCCGCTGACCGAGCTCACCGGAGTCCGCCACCCCGTCGTGCAGACCGGCATGGGCTGGGTCGCCGGACCTCGCCTGGTCAGCGGCACCGCGAACGCCGGCGGGCTCGGCATCCTGGCCAGCGCCACGATGACGTTCGACGAGCTCGAGCGGGCGATCCTCGAGGTCAAGGGCCGCACCGACCAGCCGTTCGGGGTCAACCTCCGCGCCGACGCCGGCGACGCACCCGAGCGCGTCGACCTGCTCATCAAGCACGGCGTCAAGGTCGCGTCGTTCGCACTGGCGCCCAAGAAGGAGCTGATCGCCAAGCTCAAGGACCACGGCATCGTGGTGATGCCGAGTGTCGGCGCCGCCCGGCACGCCGAGAAGGTCGCCGGCTGGGGTGCCGACGCGGTGATGATCCAGGGCGGTGAGGGCGGCGGACACACCGGTCCGGTCCCGACCACGCTGCTCCTGCCGACCGTGCTCGACGCCGTGGACATCCCGGTCGTCGCCGCAGGCGGGTTCTTCGACGGGCGCGGGCTCGCGGCCGCCCTGTCGTACGGCGCCGCAGGCATCGGCATGGGCACGCGCTTCCTGCTCACCAAGGACTCCTCGGTGCCGGACGCGGTGAAGGAGCTGTACCTCGGCTACGGCCTCGACGGCACCGTCGTGACCGCGAAGGTCGACGGGATGCCGCACCGGATGCTTCGCACGAAGCTCGTCGAGGAGGTGGAGCAGGCCCACGGCGTACGCCGTCTCGGCCCGACCGCTCGGCGGACGCTGGAGTTCAAGCGCATGAGCGGGATGACGTGGCGGGAGCTCGCGACCGACGGCC
>CADCUK010000041.1 GCA_902805865.1 uncultured Nocardioidaceae bacterium
CGGGGCCGACCCCGGTTGGGCGCGGACCGCCCTCGAGCTCTGCCGCTCGGCGGCCACCGACCTGACCTGAGCGCCGCTTGCGTCACACAGACCGCGCACGTGTGCGATCTCGCCGGCCCTCTGTCCGGGTGTCGGTGGCGCAACCGCGCACGTGCGCGGTCGCGTTGGCCGGGACCGTCAGTGCGCGGCGACCTCCACCGGTGCCTCGCGGCCGCCGAGGTACTCGTGGTGGATGCGGTTGAAGAACAGCGCGACCAGGCCGCCGATCAGCAGCATCGCCGAGCAGGAGAGGAAGCCGATGCTCGCTCCGTGCGTGAACGACACCGCCTGGACCATCGGGTCCTGACAGGACGCGCCGCTGCACAGCTCGGCAGCCTTGGCGGAGGCGGCGTTGAGCGCGATCGTGCTGAGCGTCGCCAGCCCGAGGGCTCCGCCCACCTGCTGCATGGTGTTGAGCACGCCGGAGGCGATGCCGGAGTCCGCCGGCGAGACCGCGTGCACGACGCTCATCGTCATCGGGATGAAGACCAGGGACAGGCCGATCGGCATCAGCACGACGTACGGGAAGACATCGGTCCAGTAGCCGATGTCCACCGAGAGCCGGCCGACCGTGTCGTCGTACGGCAACCGGCTCATGCCGAACACCGCCACTGCTGCGATCGTCGCTCCGAGCCCGGCGAGGCGGCCCGGGTTGAACCGCTGCACCAACCGTGAGGTCACCACGGCGGCGATGATCATCGTGATGCTGAACGGCAGGAACATCAGCCCGGTCGTCATCGGCGACTCGCCCATCACGTTCTGCAGGATCAGCGTGAGGAAGAAGAACTGGGTGAACATCGCGGCCGGGATCAGCATCATCACCGCGTAGGCGGCGAGGCGGTCGCGGCTGGCGAGGATCCGTCCGGGCAGCAAGGGGTGCCGCACACCGCGCTCGATCAGCGCGAAGAGCACGAGCAGCACCACGCCGACGACGAGCGCCGTGATCGTCCAGGTGTCACCCCAGCCGTGCGTGCGGTCGCCGGCCCGGGTGATCCCGTAGACCAGCGACAGCAGGCCGGCGGTCGCCGTGACAGCACCGGGTACGTCGAGCTGGCCGCTGTGGGAGTCGCTCTCGCCGAGGAGCATCGGAGCGGCGATCGCACCGGCCACCCCGATCGGCACGTTGATGAGGAAGGTCAACCGCCACCCCTCGATGACCGTGCCGAAGACCGTCGGCTCCATGCCGGTCAGCCAGCCACCCAGCAGCAGGCCGACGGCTGCACCGAGACCGGACATCATCGCGTAGACGGCGAAAGCCCTGCTGCGCTTGGGTCCTGGGGCGAACGTCGTGGTGATCAGGGCCAGCGCGTTCGGCGCAGCAAAGGCCGCCCCGAGGCCCTGGGTGGCCCGCGAGCCGAGCAGCATCGTCTCGTTCTGGGCGAAGCCTCCGACCAGCGAGGCGACCGCGAACAGCACCAGCCCCCACATGAACGCGCGGCGGCGGCCGAAGAGGTCGCCGACGCGGCCGCCGAGGAGGAGGAAGCCACCGAAGGTCAACGAGTACGCCGTGATGATCCACGGCAGCGCGTTCTCGGAGAAGTCGAGGTCGGCCTGGATGTAGGGCAGGGCGATGTTGGCGATCGTGGCGTCGAGCACCACCATCAGCTGGGCGAGGCAGATGAGCGCCAGGGCCAGGCCGTCGTGCCGGTGTCCTGAGATCGGCGGCGTTCGCGTCGCCCGCTCGCTGGTGGTCATGCGTGCTCCTGGGGGGTGAAAGGTCGGCCGGTGGCTGCCGGGACGATGATCTGGTCGACGACGCGCTCGACGAGGTCGGGGGTGATTGCCTCGCCGAGCGCGAGCGCACGGTGGAGCAGGATCCCGGCAAGCGCGGGACCAAGCAGGCTCGGGTCCGCGCCGGCGGCGAGCTCGCCCCGGTCGGCGGCCTGTTGGTAGATCCGCTGCTGGACTTCGAGCTTGGGGGCGAGGAACTTCTGCCGGAACTCGGCGGCGAACTCGGGATCGGTCTGCAACGCCGTGATGACCATGCCGAAGATCCCGGTCGCCGCCTTGCCCGCGATGCCGCCGGCTCCTCCGAACAGCGCCAGCAGGTCCGAGCGCAGCGATCCCGTGTCGGGTGGCTCGATCGTCTCGGCGGCGTGGTGCGAACGGGTGAGCGCGTCCACGATCAGGCTCTGCTTG
This sequence comes from uncultured Nocardioidaceae bacterium, assembly GCA_902805865.1. Lineage (GTDB taxonomy): Bacteria > Actinomycetota > Actinomycetes > Propionibacteriales > Nocardioidaceae > Marmoricola_A. Next base: position 2,179 of record CADCUK010000041.1, read on the forward strand.
GACGACCAACGGCGGTACAGCGTCGCCTTGCTCGCGTGCGCGTGGTCCGCCACCCGGTCCATCGTCAGCCGGTCGTAGCCGACCTCGAGCAGCTGGGTCACGGCCGCCTCGAGGATCTCCTCCTCACGGGCGCCGGCGACCCTCGGGCGCTGCTCGGCGGTGCGGGGCTGGGACACGATGCTCCTGGCTCAGATGGAACGAAACGGTTTCGTTTCATCCGCACGGTACGCCGGTCAGCCGGCTTGGTGCAACCGGGCACGGATCACGCGCTGGGAGGGGCGTCGAACATGGCGATGGTCCGGTCCCTGGCGACCAGGTTCCACTGCCGCAACCCCTTGAGCATGTAGTGGTCGAGCTCGCCCATGTCCACGAATTCCGTCGAGGCAGCAACGGTGTCGGCGCGGCGTACGAACTGCTTGGTGGCTCCGAAGTTCGTGGTCCGGTCGGCGCGGCCGTGCGCCGCGACAAGGTGCTTGCCGGACAACGGCGTGACCGGGTGGCCGGGAGGGAACCACGGCGCGACCCCTACGACGCCGTGCACGCTCCGGTCATCGGCAACGGTCGCGGCCGTGCGGGCGCCCATCGAGTGGCCGAGCAGCACGACGGGCAGCGACCCGTGTGCCGCGCGCACCTCGCCGAGAGCCCAGCGCGCGTCCTGCACCGGGGACGGGTGCTCGGCGTGGCCGTGGTTCCAGCCGACGACGCGGTAGCGGAGGAGCCACACGTCGAGGCCGGCCGCATGGAAGGAGCGGCGCAGCTGGCCCATCATCAGCCGGGAGCGGACCCAGGGAAGGCTCCGCCGGTCCACCGGGTCGAGGTTCGTCTCGGCGCCGCCGTGCAGCATCAGCACCAGCCCGCGAGGGGTGCGCCCTGAGGCGCTGCGGGTGAGGTGCGGCTGCATGCCGACGATCGTGCCAAAGCAGACCCAACCCACCTGCTCGGGCACTCGCGTGGTTGTCGGAGCAGCAGGGCAGGATTGGCCCATGGCCGACCTCGCTGCGTCCTCCGTCGACCCACCGACCCCGAGCTCCGATCCCGTGCCGCCGGAGGCGCGCGAGGAGCACCGGCGGCTGGCGGAGCTGGTCGACGATGCCCGGTGGCGCTACTACGTCCTCGACGCCCCGACGCTCTCCGACGCCGAGTTCGATGCCGCGATGCGCGAGCTCGAACAGCTCGAGGAGCAGCACCCGTCTTTGCGCACCCCGGACTCCCCGACCCAGAAGGTCGGCGGGGCGGTGTCGACCGAGTTCACCGCCGTCGACCACCTCGAGCGCATGATGAGCCTGGACAACGCGTTCTCCCTCGAGGAGCTCGTCTCCTGGGAGCAACGGCTGCGCCGCGACGGGCTCGAGGGAGCGGAGTACCTCTGCGAGCTCAAGGTCGACGGGCTCGCGATCAACCTCCTCTACGAGGACGGTCGCCTGGTGCGCGCGCTGACCCGCGGGGACGGCCGGACGGGCGAGGACGTCACTCCCAACGTCCGCACGATCAGGACGATCCCGCACCGGCTCGCCGCGTCCGACGAGTTCCCGGTGCCTGCAGTGCTCGAGGTGCGCGGCGAGGTGTTCCTGCCGGGCGAGGCGTTCACCGCGCTGAACGAGTCGCTGGTCGCGGCCGGCAAGGCGCCGTTCGCGAACCCGCGCAACTCCGCCGCCGGGTCGCTTCGGCAGAAGGACCCGCGGGTGACCGCCTCGCGCGCCCTGTCGATGGTCTGCCACGGCATCGGTCACCGCGAGGGGTTCACGCCTCACCGGCAGTCGGAGGCCTACGCCGCCCTGTCTGCCTGGGGACTGCCGGTCTCGGACCGGGTCCGCGTGGTCGACTCGTTGGCCGGTGTCGAGGAGTTCATCGAGCACTACCGCGAGCACCGCCACGAGGTCGAGCACGAGATCGACGGCGTCGTCGTCAAGGTCGACCAGGTCGCGCTGCAACGGCGGCTCGGCTCCACCTCGCGGGCGCCGCGTTGGGCGATCGCGTTCAAGTACCCGCCCGAGGAGGTCAACACCGAGCTGCTCGACATCCGCGTCAACGTCGGCAGGACCGGTCGCGTGACGCCGTACGGCGTGATGGAGCCGGTGTTCGTCTCCGGCTCGACGGTCGAGATGGCCACCCTGCACAACGCCTCCGAGGTGAAGCGCAAGGGCGTCCTCATCGGCGACACCGTCGTGCTGCGCAAGGCCGGTGACGTGATCCCTGAGATCGTCGGCCCGGTCGTCGACCTGCGCGACGGCTCGGAGCGGGAGTTCGAGATGCCGAGGCACTGTCCCGAGTGCGGGACCGAGCTGCGCCACGAGAAGGAGGGCGACGCGGACATCCGTTGCCCGAACCAGCGCTCGTGCCCGGCGCAGCTGCGTGAGCGGATCTTCCACGTTGCCGGCCGGGGCGCGTTCGACATCGAGGTGCTGGGCTACGAGGCGGCCATCGCGCTGCTGGAGGCCGGCGTCGTGCACGACGAGGGCGATCTGTTCACGATCGGCGAGGCCGAGCTGCGGCGGGTGCCGTTGTTCACGCGAGGTCCGAAGAAGGGCGAGGAGGGGCCGCAGCTCAGCGCGAACGGCCAGCGGATGCTGTCCCACCTCGACGAGGCGCGGAACCGTCCCTTGTGGCGGGTGCTCGTCGCGCTGTCGATCCGGCACGTGGGGCCGACCGCCGCCCGGGCGCTGGCGACACACTTCGCGTCGCTGGACGCGATCCGATCCGCCTCTGTCGAGGAGCTTGCCGCGGTCGAAGGTGTGGGCATGACGATCGCGGAGTCGATCCGGCGCTGGTTCGACGACCCCGAGCTCGCGTGGCACCTCGAGATCATCGAGAAGTGGCGGGCCGCCGGGGTGTCCCTGGAGGACGAGGTCGACGCCTCGGCACCGCGGACGTTGGAGGGACTGTCGATCGTGGTCACCGGATCCCTCGAAGGCTTCAGCCGGGACGAGGCGAAGGAGCTGATCCTCGCCCGCGGCGGCAAGGCAGCCTCGTCGGTGTCGAAGAAGACCGCGTTCGTCGTGGTGGGGGACGCGCCGGGATCGAAGTACGACAAGGCGGTCTCGCTCAAGGTGCCGGTCCTCGACGAGGGCGGTTTCAAGGTCCTCCTCGAGGACGGGCCCGACGCCGCCCGAGAGGTCGCGGTCGAGCCCACCTAGGATTGCGCGCATGCCTGACTCACCCCCCGACATCACGCGCGACGACGTCGCGCACCTCGCCGGGCTGGCGCGGATCCAGCTCGACGACGCGGAGCTGGAGCGGCTCGCCCCCGAGCTGCAGAAGATCCTCGAGTCGGTGGCAACCGTGTCGGAGGCGCTCGAGGGTGCCGGGGACGTCGCGCCGATGAGCCACCCGACGCCGATCACGAACGTCTTCCGCAAGGACGAGGTCACCCCGTGCCTCACCCCCGGGCAGGCGCTCGCCGGCGCGCCGGCCAGCGAGGGGCAGCGGTTCCTCGTCCCCAAGATCCTGGGCGAGGAGTGAGCATGTCCTCCAGCGACAGCGACCTGACCGCGCTGACCGCCGCCGAGCTCGCCGACAAGCTGGCGTCCGGCGAGACCACGTCGGTCGAGGTGACCCAGGCGTTCCTCGACCGCATCGACTCCCTCGACGGCGAGCTGCACAGCTTCCTGCACGTCGACCACGACGGCGCCAAGGCCGCCGCGGTGGACGTCGACGCGCGCCGCGGGGCCGGCGAGTCCTTCCCGTCGCTCGCCGGGGTGCCGATCGCGGTGAAGGACCTGCTCTGCACGGTCGGGCAGCCGACGACCTGCGGTTCACGGATCCTCGAGGGCTGGCAGCCGCCGTACGACGCGACCGTGGTCTCGCGGCTGCGTCGGGCCGGCATGCCGATCCTCGGCAAGACCAACCTCGACGAGTTCGCCATGGGCTCGTCCACCGAGCACTCGGCGTACGGCCCGACCCGCAACCCCTGGGACACCGACCGGACACCGGGCGGCTCGGGCGGTGGCTCTGCTGCAGCGGTGGCCGCGCGGCTGGCGCCGGTCGCCGTCGGCACCGACACCGGCGGCTCGATCCGCCAGCCCGGTGCGCTCACCGGCACCGTCGGCGTGAAGCCGACGTACGGCGGGGTCTCCCGCTACGGCATCGTGGCGATGGCGAGCAGCCTCGACCAGGCCGGGCCGGTCACCCGCACCGTCCTCGACGCCGCGCTGCTGCACGAGATCATCGGCGGCCACGACCCGATGGACTCCACCTCTCTCGACGCGCCGGTGCCCGGCATCGTCGAGGCCGCTCGACGCGGTGACGTGTCGGGGCTGCGGATCGGCGTGGTCAAGGAGCTCGGCGGCGAGGGGTTCCAGTCCGGCGTCCAGGCGCGGTTCGAGGAGTCGGTCGCGATGTTGACCGAGGCCGGCGCCACGGTCGTCGAGGTCTCTTGTCCCAGCTTCGCCCAGGCGCTGGCGACGTACTACCTGGTGATGCCGAGCGAGGTCTCCTCGAACCTCGCCCGGTTCGACGCGATGCGTTACGGCCTGCGGGTCTTCCCCGAGGGCGTCGGCGACCCGAGCGCGGAGCAGGTCATGGCGGCGACCCGCGACGCCGGCTTCGGCGACGAGGTGAAGCGCCGGATCATCCTCGGCACCTATGCACTGTCGAGCGGCTACTACGACGCCTACTACGGGTCGGCCCAGAAGGTCCGCGCCCTGGTGGCCCGCGACTTCGACCGCGCCTTCGAGCAGGCCGACGTCCTCGTGTCGCCGACCGCGCCGACCACGGCGTTCAAGATGGGGGAGAAGCTCGACGACCCGATGGCGATGTACCTCCAGGACGTCGCGACGATCCCGGCCAACCTCGCCGGCATCCCCGGTCTGTCCCTGCCTGCCGGGCTCGCCGAGGACGGACTCCCCGTCGGTGTGCAGTTCCTGGCGCCGCTGCAGGCCGACGACCGGCTCTACAACGCGGCGGCGGCCCTCGAGCGGATGCTGCTCGACAAGTGGGGCGGGCCGCTGCTGGCCCCGCTGGCCACGACCTCGGAGGTTCCGGCATGACGATGACTGCTCCTGCGCTGGTGGACTTCGACGAGGCGCTGACCCGCTACGAGCCGGTGATGGGGCTCGAGGTGCACGTCGAGCTGAACACCGCGACGAAGATGTTCTGCGGCTGTCCGGCGGTCTTCGGCGGCGAGCCGAACACCAACGTCTGCCCGGTGTGCCTCGGCCTGCCTGGAGCACTCCCGGTCGTGAACGAGAAGGCCGTGGAGTCGGCGATCCGGATCGGGCTGGCGCTCAACTGCGAGATCGCCGAGTGGTGCCGGTTCGCGCGGAAGAACTACTTCTACCCGGACATGCCGAAGAACTTCCAGACCTCCCAGTACGACGAGCCGATCGCGTTCGACGGCTGGATGGACGTCGAGCTCGACGGAGAGACCTACCGGGTCGAGATCGAGCGGGCCCACATGGAGGAGGACACCGGCAAGTCCTCGCACATGGGCGGCGCGACCGGCCGGATCCATGGTGCGGACTACTCGCTGCTGGACTACAACCGGGCCGGCATCCCGCTGATCGAGATCGTCACCCGACCGATCTTCGTCCCGGGGGACAAGGCGCCCGCCGTGGCGCGGGCCTACGTGCAGCAGCTGCGTGACCTGATCCTCGCGCTGGACGTCTCGGATGCCCGGATGGACCAGGGGTCGTTGCGCGCCGACGTGAACCTCTCGTTGCGCCCGGTCGGCGTCTCGACGCTGGGCACGCGCACCGAGACCAAGAACGTCAACTCGTTCCGCTCGGTGGAGCGTGCGGTGCGCTACGAGATCTCGCGGCACGCCGCGATCCTGGACGACGGAGGGTTGATCCTTCAGGAGACCCGGCACTTCCACGAGGACACCGGAACCACCTCGTCCGGTCGCGAGAAGTCCGACGCGGACGACTACCGCTACTTCCCCGAGCCAGACCTGGCCCCGGTGGCGCCGTCCCGCGAGTGGGTCGAGTCGCTCCGCGCGACCCTGCCCGAGCCGCCTGGTGAGCGACGTCGCCGACTGCAAGGCGAGTGGGGCTTCTCCGACCTCGAGATGCGCGACACCGTCGGCGCTGGTGCGCTTGATCTTGTCGCCGCGACAATAGCCTCCGGAGCCCCAGCCGCGGCGGCTCGCAAGTGGTGGCTCTCCGAGCTCGCCCGCCGCGCCAATGAGCAGGGCGTCGACCTCGCGGCGCTGCCGATCACGCCGGCCGACGTCGCCGCGATCCAGAAGCTCGTCGAGGCCGGCTCGATCAACGACAAGCTGGCCCGTCAGGTCTTCGACGGGGTGCTTGCCGGCGAGGGCACGCCCGACGAGGTCGTCCAGAAGCGCGGCCTCGCCGTGGTCTCCGACGAGGGTGCGCTCTCCTCGGCCGTCGACCGGGCTATCGAGGCGAACCCCGACGTGGCGGACAAGATCCGCGCCGGCAAGGTCGCCGCGGCGGGCGCGCTGATCGGCGCGGTGATGAAGGAGATGCGCGGGCAGGCCGACGCGGGGCGGGTCCGCGAGCTGATCATCAGCAAGCTCACCTGAGTCTCGCGCCGGTATTGCCCGGAGAGTCGTCCCGGAGCGCTCTTCCAGCGCTCCGGGCAATACTGACGCTGACCGGATGCGTCAGTCGATCGCGACCTCGAGGATGCGGTCGTCCTCGGCGGCCGGCTCGCCGCGACCGTCGCGGTTGCTGGTCGTGACCCACAGGTTGCCGTTGGGTGCGACGGTGACGGTGCGGATGCGTCCGTAGTTGCCGACGAACCAGTCCTGCGGCGCGGCCGTGCCGTTGCCGGTGACCGGGACCTCCCAGAGCCGCTGCCCCCGCAGCGCCCCGGCCCACAGTGAACCGTCCGCGAAGGCGAGACCGGACGGCGAGGCGTCGGCGGTGGACCAGGTGACGTACGGGTTGCGGTACTCCTCGAGGTCGCCCTTGCCCTCGACCAGCGGCCAGCCGTAGTTGCCGCTGCGCTCGATCAGGTTCAGCTCGTCCGAGGTGCTGGCGCCGAATTCGGTGGCCCAGAGGCGACCGCGTTCGTCGAACGCCAACCCCTGGATGTTGCGGTGGCCCATCGACCAGACCGGGGAGCCGTCGACCGGGTTGCCGGGAGCCGGTTCGCCGTCCGGCGTGATCCGCAGGACCTTGCCGCCGAGGGACGACGCGTCCTGCGCGAGGTCCGGCTCGCCGATCTCGCCGGTCGACACGAACAGGTTGCCGTCGTCGTCGAAGAGGAGCCGTCCGCCGTCGTGGATGAACCCGTTCGGGATGCCGGTGAGCACCGGCTCGGGCTCGCCCAGTCGGTCACCGTCGTACGTCATCCGGACGACGCGGTTGTCCGAGGCGGTGGAGACGTAGGCGTAGACGAGCTGGTCCTCGTCGTACGACGGCGACACGGCCAGTCCGAGCAGGCCGGCCTCTCCCTGGGGGCTGGCCTCGTCGATCCGACCGACTTCCCGCACCTGCTTTCCGTCGATGGCGAGGACGCGCGTGCTGTCCCGCTCGCTGACGAGCGCACTCCCGTCAGGCAGGAACGCGATGCCCCACGGCACGGCCAGCCCGGACGCGACCGTGCGCACCACGCGAGGATCGGTGTCCTTCTCCTGCTTCGGATCGTCGGTGGCCGGGTCGTCAGGGGTGGCTGTCACCGTCGTCGGCTGCGGTCCGCTCTGCGGGCTGCCGAGGCCTGCCGGGTCTCCTTCTTCGGCACAGGCCGACAGGCCAAGGCAGGTGGTGGCGATCAGTACGGCCAGGGCCCTCATGGGAGCCAGCCTAGGCAGCCGGGCACACACGAGCGCCGTCTCGACCTCACACGAGCGCCGTCTCAACCTTGCGTGAGCGCCGTCTCGACCTCGCGCGAGTGCCGTCTCGACGGGCTACTCGGTCAGCGAGGAGTAGGCGACCACGCCGTGCCGCAACGCGGCGATCGCGTCGCGGGCGGTCTCCCGGAGCGGAGTGGCGCCTGCGGCGTCAGCCACCTGCCCGGCGAGGTCGAGCC
>CADCUK010000042.1 GCA_902805865.1 uncultured Nocardioidaceae bacterium
CGCACCTGATCGCCCCGCCCTCGAAGTCGGGGCCTGCGGGGGCGGCCGTGGCCAGGATCGTCTCGCCGTCGCTGAGGACGATCTCGCAGTTCGTGCCGACGTCGATGAACAGCCGGACGCGCTTGTCGCGGTCCATGCCGGTGGCCAGCATGCCCGCGACGATGTCGCCGCCGACGTACGCGCCCAGGGACGGGAAGACCACCGCACGGGCACGCGGGTGGAGCTGCAGCCCCAGGTCGGAGGCGAGCAGCGAGGGAAGCGTCGCGGTCGACATGATGAACGGCGCGACGCCGAGCGGCTCCGGGTCGATCCCCAGCACCAGCGCGGTCATCGTCGCGTTCCCGGCGAGCGCGACCTCGTAGATCTCCCGGGGGTCGACGCCGGCCTCCGCGCAGACCTCGCTGGCGAGCTCTCGCAACGTCTCCTGCGCCAGGTCGCGCAGCAGGGGCAGAGCCTTGGGGTCCATCATCGTCGCGCTGATCCGCGTGATGACGTCGCCGCCGAACGGCTGCTGCTTGTTGAGCATGCTGGCCACGGCACCCGGGGTCCCGGTGCTGACGTCGACGAGCGTGGCGACGACGGTGGTGGTGCCGAGGTCGAAGGCGAGCGTCCACTGGCGGTCGGTGGTGTCCCCGGGCTCCACGTCGATCAGCGTGGCGTCGACGACCACGGCGGTCACCTTGTAGTCCGCTGCGCGCAGGACGTGCGGCAGCGCCTGCAGCGCGTGCAGGTCGGGGGTCAGCACCAGGTCGTCGATCGCATCGAACAGCCGGGTGACGTCGGGCCGCTGGTCGGCCAGGTCAGGCTCCTGCAGCTCGACGTACCTCTTGCGGACCGCCGGGCGCAGGATGACCTGCCTCCCGACCCCGACCGTCGCCGCCTTCGGCCTGGTGGTGAGCGGTGGCACGGTGACGGCCAGGTCGGTGGTCGCGGGAGCGAGGCAGGCCAGCCGCCACCCGGCCTTGAGCTCGTCGGCGTTGAACGCTCGTACGTCGAGGCGCGACACCGGGACCGATCCGTCGCTGACCTGCACCTTGCACTTCTTGCAGGTGCCGTGGCCGCCGCAGGTGGAGTCGATCGCGATGCCGTTCCAGCTCGCGGCCTCGAAGACCGTGACGCCCGGTGGGACCCGCACCTCGCGCGGGGCAGGCGCCCCGTCCGTGGAGAAGGCGATGCTCACACGACCGGTGCCGTCGTGCTGCTGCTCCTCCTGCCCGGCGGTCACGTCGCTGTCACGCCCCTGCTGCTGCCTGACGCCTGCGGTGGGCGGCGATCCAGCTGCCGCCCCACTCGTCGTGGTGGAGCAGGAGGTCCGCGGCCTTGACCGCGTCGACGATCTGCGGGGTGCGGGCGTCCATGATCGCGCTGGTGAGCCCGCTCATCATCGCCATCGGCAGGAAGGCAGCGCCGAGCGTGTGCCGGTCGGGCATGCCGAACGAGACGTTGGAGGCGCCGCAGGTCATGTTCAGCCCGTGCTCCTCGCGGATCCGCCGCATCGTGTCGAACGTCGTCAGCGCCGTCGCGGTGTCCGAGCCGATGGGCATCGCGAGCGGGTCGATGACGATGTCCGCGGCGGCGATGCCGTACTCCTTGGTGGCGACCTCGACGACGTGGCCGACCAGCTCGAGGCGCCGGTCGGCCTCCATCGGGATCTCCTCCGCGTCGTTGGGGAGAGCGATGACCGCGGCGTCGTAGCGCTTGACCAGCGGGAGGATCAGCTCCATCCGGTCGTCCTCGGCGGTGATCGAGTTGACCAGCGCGCGGCCCTGGTAGACCGACAGGCCGGCCTCGAGCGCCTCGACGACCGAGGAGTCGATGCAGATCGGGAGGTCGGTGAGCTCCTGGACCATCTGGATCGCCTTGGCCAGCAGCTCGGGCTCGTCGGTGAGCGGCACGCCCATGTTCACGTCGAGCACGTCCGCGCCGCCCTCGACCTGCGCCTTGACGTCACGCTCGATCGCGGACAGGTCACCGGCACGGAGCTGCTCCTGGAAGATCCGCCGTCCGGTCGGGTTGATCCGCTCGCCGATGATGCAGAAGCGACGGTCGTGCCCGATGACCACCTCCTTGGTGGCTGACCGGAGGACCGTCTCCAGCCGGGGGGCGCTCATGCAGACACCAGGGCACGCTTGCGCTGCAGCAGGTCCTTGGCCTTCTTCACGGTGGCCGAGGCATCGGCGGCGTAGCCGTCTGCACCGACCGCGTCGGCGTACTCCTGGGTCACCGGAGCCCCACCCACCATGACGATCACCTGGTCGCGCAGCCCGGCCTTCTGCAGCGCGTTCATGTTCGCCTTGAACATCGGCATGGTCGTGGTGAGGAACGCCGAGAACCCGACGATGTCGGGCTGGTGCTCCTGGATCTTCTCCACGAACTTCTCCGGGGCCACCTGCACGCCGAGGTCGATCACCTCGAAGCCCGCGCCCTCCAGCATGATGTTGACGAGGTTCTTGCCGATGTCGTGCACGTCGCCCTTGACGGTGCCCATGAGGAACTTGCCGATCGTCTGCACACCGGTCTCGGCGAGCAGCGGGCGCAGCACCTCCATCGAGCCCGCCATGGCGCGGCCGGCGATGAGCATCTCGGGGACGAAGAAGTCGCCGCGCTCGAAGCGCGCGCCTACCTCCTCCAGCGAGGGGATCAGCGCGTCGAAGAGGAGGTTCTGTGGCTCCATCCCCATGCCGAGCGCCTCGTTGGTGAGCTCCAGGACCCGGGGCGCGTTGCCCACCAAGGTCTCGTCGTACAACCCTTGCAGGATCTCTTCCGGTGTCATGCTGCTCCCTCTCTGCTCCGGCTCCGGCGCAGGAGCGCCGACAACCCTGCTGCCTGCTCCACGAGCAGCTGGCCGACCTCGTCCGACCGGTCCTCGAGCCGGGCGGTCGCGCCCGACACGCCGAGCGCCGCCACGACTTCCCCGTTGCGGCCGCACACCGTGGTCGCCACCGCGGTGAGCCCGACCTCGAGCTCGTCCACCGCGACCGCGTAGCCCCGGCCACGAACGCCGTCGAGGTCGCGTCGCAGCGCGGCGAGGTCGGCGCGGCTCCGGTCGGTGCGGCGCTCCAGGGGCTCCTCGGGGACCGGGAGGACGCCGGCGGCGCACAGCGCCTTCCCCATGGCGCTGCAGCTGACCGGCACGTCGACCTGGGACCAGTCACGCGCTGCGAGGAGGTACGTCGAGTCGACCTGGCTGACGTGGAAGACCGACCTGCCCCGTGGCACGCCGAGGAGCGTCGTCTCGCCGGTGAGGTCCCGGAGCCGGTGCAGGAACGGCTCGGCGAGGCGAGCCATCTCCTCCCACGGGTCGCGCCGAGCGCTGTGCAGGGCGAACAAGGCGCCCGCCACGTAGGCGCCGGTGGCGTCACGCTGCAGAAGGTCGGTCCGCTCCAGGGCTGCCAGCAGGCGGGAGGTGGTCGAGCGGGCCAGCCCCGCCGTCTCGGCGATCTCGGTGAACGTCATCGGCTCGTCGGCACGGATCACCAGCGACACCAGCGCACAGGCGCGGTCGACCGCCTGGGTGCCCGTGGTCCCCGGACGGGGGGTGAGGTCGAGCTGGGTCACCGGTGGATCCTGACTGCTACGGCGTGGCCACATCGTGGAACTTGACTTCCACATGGTGAGGCTATGATGCGGATCACACCCGGTCAAGGAGGCCTGCCGCATGTTCCGCAATCAGATGCCGCGCTACGAGATCCTGTCCCAGGACGCGATGGCCAAGCTGGACGCCGGGTGGCGCCGCCTGGTCACCGAGATCGGCGTGGAGTTCATGAGCGACCGGGCGCTCGAGCTCTTCCGGCAGGCCGGCCAGAGGGTCGAGGAGAACACCGTCTTCCTCGACCCCGAGTTCGTCCTGGAGCAGGTCGCCAAGGCGCCCCGGGAGTTCGACGTCCAGGCCCGCAACCCGGCCCACAGCATCCACATCGGTGGGGACTCGATGGCCTTCAGCGCCGTCTACGGACCGCCGTTCGTCCGCGAGGGCGAGGTGCGCCGCGACGCGACGATGGACGACTTCCGCCGCTTCACCCAGCTCGCGCAGAGCTTCGACGTGCTCGACTCCGCCGGTGGGGTGGTCTGCGAGCCGAACGACACGCCGCTCGACTCACGTCACCTGGACATGACCCTGGCGCTGCAGACGCTCACCGACAAGGTCTACATGGGCAACGTCGTGTCGGGCGAGAACGCCAGGGACACGATCGCGATGGGGGAGATCCTCTTCGGCGGGCGGGAGGCGATCGAGCAGACGCCGGTCTCCATCTCGCTGGTCAACTGCAACTCGCCGCTGCGCTGGGACGACCGCATGCTCGATGCGCTCTTCGAGTACGTCTCCGCGCGCCAGCCGGTCGTGATCACGCCGTTCATCCTCATGGGCGCGATGTCGCCGGTGACGATCCCCGCTGCTCTCGTGCAGCAGATCGCCGAGGCGCTCTCCGGCATCGCGCTGGCCCAGCTGATCAACCCCGGGGCGCCGGTGATCTTCGGGTCGTTCCTGTCCAACATCGACATGCAGTCGGGCTCCCCGACCTTCGGCACGCCGGAGTCCGGCATCGGCCTGCTCTGCACCGGCCAGATCGCGCGCTCCTTCGGGCTGCCGTTCCGCTCCGGCGGTGCGCTCACCTCGTCACAGGTGCCCGACGCCCAGGCCGGCTACGAGGCGCTGATGACGCTCCTCCCGACGTTCCTGGCGGGCGCCAACTGGGTCATGCACTCCGCCGGGTGGCTGGAGGGCGGCCTGGTCGCTGGCTTCGAGAAGTTCGTCGTCGACGTCGAGCTCGTGCAGATGCTGCAAGCCGAGTTCACCCCGCTGGAGATCGACGAGGACTCACTCGCGTTCGGTGCCCACGAGGAGGTCGGCCACGGCGGCCACTTCCTGGGAGCCATGCACACGATGGAGCGCTTCCGCACCTGCTTCTACCGGCCGATGCTCTCGTCCTCGGAGAACTACGAGCGCTGGATGAGGAACGGCGGCGTCGACACCGCCGGGCGGGCGACGAAGCTCTACCGGGCGAAGCTCGAGGCCTACGAGCAGCCACCCCTCGACGACGCGATCCGCCAGGAGCTCGAGGAGTACGTCGTGCGGCGCAGGCGCGAACTCGGCGACTAACCGCTAGCGTTGCGCCATGAGCAACGCGCGCACGGCCGACTCCGGTGTCGCCGTGCAGTCCGTCGACCGGGCGCTGACGATCCTCACCGTGCTCGCGCGGCTCGGTCAGGGAGGCGTGAGCGAGGTCGCTGCTGAGCTGGGGGTGCACAAGTCCACCGCGTTCCGGTTGCTGAGCACCCTGGAGTGCCACGACTTCGTCGAGCAGACCGAGGACCGGGGCAAGTACCGCCTCGGCCTGGGGCTGTCCCGGCTCGCCGGCGCCAGCAGCGCCCGGCTCGACCTGGTGCAGCAGGCCCGTCCCGTCTGCCGTCAGCTCGCCGCGGACTGCGGGGAGACCGTCAACATCGCCGTGCTCTCCGAACGCTCCGCGTTGTACGTCGACCAGGTCAGCGCGGGATCGATGCTCCCCAGCCACAACTGGGTCGGCCAGCACATCCCCCTCCATGCCACCTCCAACGGCAAGGTGCTCCTGAGCGGTCTCGAGGCGGACGAGGTGGACCGTCGGGCGACCGAGCTGCCGTCGTACACCCAGCTCACGGTCACCGACCGGGCCGAGCTGCACCGCCAGCTCGCGACGGTCCGGGAGCAGGGCTACGCCGTTGCGGCGGACGAGCTCGAGGTGGGGCTCACCGCGCTCGCCGCGCCCGTCCGCAGCGCCCATGGCGACGTCATCGCGTCGGTGAGCGTCTCGGGGCCGACGTTCCGCCTGACGGACGCGAAGGTGCACGACCTCGTGCCCGTGGTGGTCGCTGCCGGCACCGAGGTCTCGCGCCGCCTCGGCTGGGAATCGGAACCCAATCGTGCTTGACGGCCCCTGCTCGGTTCAGCAGTCTGTTGCGAAGGCGGCATCCGGTTGCAGGATGCGCAACGCATTGGAGCTGACAGATGGCTGAGCTCTTCATCGGCGGCACGTGGACCAGCGCCCGCGAAGGTGGGCGCCGGGAGATCCGCTGCCCCGCCGACGGCTCGCTGGTCGCCGAGGTCGACGAGGCCACCGCGGTCGACGCGTCGGCGGCGGTCGAGGCCGCACGCTCCGCCTTCGACGCGGGGGAGTGGTCTGGCTCGTCCTCGCTGGACCGCGGCCGGCTGCTGCACCGGGTCGCGGACCTGCTGGAGCGCGACAAGGCCGACGTGGCGCGGCTGGAGAGCCTCGACACGGGCAAGCGGTTCGTCGAGAGCGAGTACGACGTCGACGACGTCGTCGGGGTCTTCCGCCACTACGGGAACGTCGCGGCCGAGGACCCGGGCCGCCTCGTCGACACCGGCCGGACCGACGTGGTCAGCCGGATCGTGCACGAGCCGGTCGGCGTGTGCACGCTGATCACGCCGTGGAACTACCCGCTGCTGCAGACCTCCTGGAAGGTGGCTCCGGCGCTGGCCGCGGGCAACTCGTTCGTGCTCAAGCCGAGCGAGCTGACGCCGGCGACCGCGATCCACCTGATGAAGCTCCTCGACGAGGCGGGGGTGCCGCCCGGGGTGGCGAACCTCGTGCTCGGCTCGGGCGCCGAGGCCGGCGCGCCGCTCGTCGAGGACCCCCGCGTCGACCTCGTGTCGTTCACCGGCGGGCTGCCCACGGGCAAGCGGATCATGGCCGCCGCCAGCGAGACCGTGAAGAAGGTCTCGCTGGAGCTCGGCGGGAAGAACCCCAACATCGTCTTCGCCGACGCCGACCTCGAGACCGCGCTCGACTTCGCCCTCACCGCCGTGTTCCTGCACTCGGGGCAGGTCTGCTCGGCCGGCGCTAGGCTCCTGGTGGAGGAGAGCATCAGGGACGAGTTCGTCGACGAGCTGGTGGAGCGCGCGCAGCGCATCCGGCTCGGCGGACCGTTCGACGAGAAGGCCGAGTCCGGCCCGCTCATCAGCGCCGGTCACCGCGAGAAGGTCGAGGCGTACGTCGCTGCCGGGCTGGCCGAGGGCGCCGAGCTCCGCTGCGGTGGACGGCGCCCCGAGGACCCGGCGCTCGCGGACGGCTTCTACTACCTCCCCACCGTGCTGGACCGGTGCACCACCGGCATGTCGGTCGTTGCGGACGAGTCGTTCGGCCCCGTGCTCACGGTGGAGACCTTCACCGGCGAGGACGACGCGGTGCGCACCGCGAACGACAGCATCTACGGCCTTGCCGGGGCCGTGTGGACCAAGGACGGCGGGCGGGCCGAGCGGGTGGCGTCGGCGCTGCGCATGGGGACCGTGTGGATCAACGACTACCACCCGTACGTGCCGCAGGCGGAGTGGGGCGGCTACAAGCAGTCGGGCACCGGTCGTGAGCTCGGCCGGGCCGGTCTCGAGGAGTACCGGGAGACCAAGCACATCTGGCACAACGTCAAGCCGGCGCCGCAGCGCTGGTTCAAGGGCTGAGCGAGCGAGAGGGCGGTAGATGGCGTTGCGCAGCGGTCGAGGCGGGAGTCCCGCGACGGCGTACGACTTCGTCGTCGTGGGGGGCGGTTCGGCTGGCTCCGCCATCGCCAACCGGCTCAGCGCGGACCCGTCGACGACCGTGCTGGTCCTCGAGGCGGGCCGCTCCGACTACCGCATGGACCCGTTCATCAACATGCCCGCGGCACTGCCGATCCCGATCGGGAACCGGCTCTACGACTGGAAGTACGAGTCCGAGCCGGAGCCGCACATGCACGGGCGGAGGGTCTACCACGCCCGCGGCAAGGTGCTCGGCGGCTCCAGCAGCATCAACGGGATGATCTTCCAGCGCGGCAATCCACTCGACTACGAGCGGTGGGCCACCGAGCCGGGCATGGAGGAGTGGAGCTACCTCCACTGCCTGCCGTACTTCAAGCGCATGGAGACGTGCCTGGCCGGAGCCGACCGGTGGCGGGGCGGCAGCGGGCCGCTGGTGCTGGAGCGCGGACCGGCGACCAACCCGCTCTTCGGCGCCTTCCTGGAGGCGGTGCAGCAGGCGGGCCACCCCCTCACCGACGACGTCAACGGGTACCGCCAGGAGGGGTTCGCGCCGTTCGACCGCAACGTGCACCGGGGCCGGCGGTTGAGCGCGTCCCGCGCGTACCTCCACCCGGTCCGGAACCGGCCCAACCTCGACGTCGAGACCTATGCGCACGTGACCGGCCTCGTCACCGAGGGGCCGGACGGCACGCCCCGGGTGACCGGCGTCGACTACCGCCGAGGCGGGCGCCGCAACAGCTGGGGCAACCGCAGGGTCCATGCCCGCGAGGTGATCCTCTGCGGTGGCGCGATCAACTCCCCGCAGCTCCTCCTGCTTGCCGGCATCGGTCCGCGCGAGGAGCTCGAGGAGCTCGGCATCGACGTCGTCGCGGACCTTCCTGGTGTGGGCCGCAACCTCCAGGACCACCTCGAGGTGTACATCCAGTACGCCAGCAAGCAGCCGGTGTCGATCGGGCCGTGGCTCAAGCACCGCCACAAGCCGCGCATCGGGGCGGAGTGGCTGTTCCTGCGCCGCGGGGTGGGGGCGTCCAACCACTTCGAGGCCGGCGGCTTCATCCGCAGCAACGAGCAGGTGGACTACCCCAACCTGATGTTCCACTTCCTGCCGATCGCGATCCGGTACGACGGCTCGCAGCCGGCCGGCGACCACGGCTACCAGGTGCACATCGGGCCGATGTACTCCGACGTCCGCGGTGCACTGACGTTGAAGTCGAAGGACCCCTTCGAGCACCCCGCCCTGCGGTTCAACTACCTCTCCACCGAGAGCGACCGCCGCGAGTGGATCGAGATGATCCGCGCCGCGCGGCACATCCTCAACCAGCCGGCGTTCGCGCCGTTCAACGCCGGTGAGCTGTCGCCCGGCCCGGGTGTCGAGACCGACGAGGAGATCCTCGACTTCGTCGCGCGGGACGCGGAGACCGCGCTGCACCCGTCCTGCACCGCCCGGATGGGCACGGGTCCCGACGCGGTCGTCGACCCGCGGTCGATGCGGGTGCACGGCGTCGACGGGCTGCGGGTCGTGGACGCCTCGGTGTTCCCGTTCGTGCCCAACGGCAACATCTACGCGCCGGTGATGATGGTCGCGGAGCGGGCGTCCGACCTGATCCTCGGCAACACTCCGCTCGCCCCCGAGGACGTCCCCTACTACCGGTACCGCGACAACATGCCGTTGTGGCCGCCGGGCGATCCCCGCAACATGGTCTCGGACTCAACCGAAGAGGTACGCGCATGACGACGGACTCATCGCTCGAGCCGGCCCTGGCGGTGCGGGACCTGTGGAAGATCTTCGGCCCCCGGGCCGACAAGATCGTCGGCACTCCCGACGCGGAGCTGTCCCGAGCCGACCTGAAGCAGAAGACCGGCTGCGTCGTCGGCGTCAAGGACGTCTCCTTCGACGTGGCCCCGGGCGAGGTCTTCGTCGTCATGGGACTCTCCGGCTCGGGCAAGTCGACGCTGGTGCGGTGCCTGACCCGGCTGATCGAGCCCACGGCCGGCACCGTGACCCTCGACGGCATCGACGTCACCGCCGCGTCGGAGAGCCAGCTCCGCGACGTGCGCCGCAACCACGTCTCGATGGTCTTCCAGCACTTCGGGCTGCTGCCGCACCGCCAGGTGATCGACAACGTCGCCTACGGGCTCGAGATCCGGGGGATGGGCAAGAAGGAGCGGCGGGCGAAGGCGGGCGAGGTCTGCGATCTCGTCGGCCTCAACGGCTTCGAGACGTCGTACCCCGATCAGCTCTCCGGCGGCATGCAGCAGCGCGTCGGTCTCGCCCGCGCGCTGGCCGGCGAGCCGTCGATGCTGCTGTTCGACGAGCCGTTCTCCGCTCTCGACCCGCTGATCCGTCGCGACATGCAGAACGAGGTCATCCGGCTCCAGGGCGAGCTGCAGAAGACGATGGTCTTCATCACCCACGACCTGCAGGAAGCCCTCAAGCTCGGCGACCGCATCCTGATCATGCGCGACGGCGAGATCGTCCAGCTCGGGACGCCGGACCAGGTGGTGGGTGCACCCGCCGACGACTACGTCCGCGACTTCACCTCCGAGGTGCCGAAGTCGCACGTCCTGACGCTGAAGTGGGTCATGCGCGAGCCGCGTTC
>CADCUK010000043.1 GCA_902805865.1 uncultured Nocardioidaceae bacterium
TCCGGCCCGATCCTCGCCCGCACGCGCCAGGAGCTCGAGGCCGGCCGCAAGGTGCTGCCCGGCCGGGTCGCCGTCGTCATGACGATGGGCGCGCTGCACGAGGGCCACGCCCAGCTGCTGCGCGAGGCCCGGGAGCGGGCCGACAGCGTGGTGGTCACCATCTTCGTCAACCCGCTGCAGTTCGGGGCCGGCGAGGACCTCGACCGCTACCCGCGCACGCTCGAGGACGACCTCGAGGTGTGCCGGCGCGAGGGCGTCGACCTGGTCTGGGCGCCGACCCCCGACGAGGTCTACCGCGGCGAGCCGATGGTCACCGTCGGGGCCGGGCCGCTCGGCGAGGTCTTCGAGGGCGCCGTGCGACCGGGGCACTTCGACGGGGTGCTCACCGTCGTGCTCAAGCTCCTGCACCTCGTGCGCCCGCACGTCGCGCTGTTCGGGCAGAAGGACGCGCAGCAGCTGGCCTGCATCCGGGCGATGGTCCACGACCTCGACGTGCCGGTGGACGTCGTCGCGGTGCCGACCGTGCGCGAGGGCGACGGGCTGGCGCTGTCCAGCCGCAACCGCTACCTGTCCGCCGACGAGCGGCGCAGCGCGCTCGCGCTGTCCCGCGCGCTGGCGACCGGCAGCGTGGAGGCCGGGCTCGCCGTCCTGGCCGCCGAGCCGGCCGTGGCCCTCGACTACCTGGAGCGGGTCCGCAGCCTCGACTTCGGCGTCGACCCGGGCGGCGACCTGCTCGTCGTCGCGGCCCGGGTCGGCGGCACCCGCCTCATCGACAACGTCGTCCTGGACCGGGCGGCCGAGCAGGTCCCGGACCGGAAGGCGGCGTGACCCGCCTGCTGGCCCCGCCGCCCGGCTGGACCGTCTCGGCCGACGTGGTGGTGGTCGGCAGCGGCGTCGCCGGGCTGACGGCCGCGCTGCACGCGACCCGCGCCGGCTCCGTCCTGCTCGTCACCAAGGTGCTCGTCGACGACGGCTCCACCCGCTGGGCGCAGGGCGGCGTCGCCGCCGCGCTGGCGGCCGACGACAGCCCGGAGGACCACCTGCAGGACACGCTCGTCGCGGGCGTCGGGCTGTGCGACGTGGCCGCCGTCCGCGTGCTGTGCACCGAGGGGCCGGCCCGGCTGCGCGAGCTCGTCGAGCTGGGGGCGGCCTTCGACCGGGACGGCGCCGGCGCCTTCGCGCTGACCCGCGAGGGCGGCCACTCCCGCGACCGCATCGTGCACGCCGGCGGCGACGCGACCGGCGCCGAGGTCCAGCGCGCGCTCGTCGCCGCGGTCCGTGCCCACCCCGGCATCCGCCTGGTGGAGCACGCGCTCGTCCTGGACCTGCTCACCGACGCGGACGGCCGCGCCGCCGGCGTGACCCTGCACGTGCTCGGCGAGGGCAGCCAGGACGGCGTCGGCGCCGCGCTGGCCCGGGCCGTCGTGCTCGCCACCGGCGGTCTGGGCCAGGTGTACGCCAGCACCACCAACCCGTCCGTCTCCACCGGTGACGGCGTGGCCCTCGCCCTGCGGGCCGGGGCGGAGGTCACCGACCTGGAGTTCGTGCAGTTCCACCCCACCTCGCTGTGGCTGGGCGCCGGGTCGGCCGGGCAGCAGCCCCTGGTGTCGGAGGCGGTCCGCGGTGAGGGCGCCTTCCTCGTCGACCTCGCCGGCGAGCGGGTCATCACGCCCGGCGACCACCCGCTGGCCGACCTCGCGCCCCGCGACGTCGTGGCCAAGGCGATCCACCGCCGGATGCTCGAGCGCGGCGACGACCAGTGGACGTCGTACGTCGATGACGGCAAGAACGCCGGAACAACGGATGCGGCGTTGAGCGCGGACCCACCCACCACTGGATCAGGTCGGCGTCCGGGCGTCGCCGTCCGCGCCCGAGGCGCTCACGAGCCGGAGTCGCCGGCCCGCATCAGGATCATCGGCGGGGGTCCCACCAACGACGTCCCGGACTCCTACCAACGCCGGCTCTCGCACCTGCTGGGAGTCCTGGCCGCTCCCGAGGGTCAGGAGTGGTGGCTCGCCGCCGGCGTCAAGGAGCTCCAAGTCGCCTACTACTTCGAGCGCGCGACGCCACGAGTGAGGACTCGGCTGCACCGGAACGTGCTGGCCGCGGGGATCGAGCGCAACGGGCCGGGGCTCAACCACGTGCCCGATCCCGCGACGATCGCCGACCGTGACGTCGAGAACCTCGTCAGCGCGGTGCGCAAGAGGACCGGGCTAGGTCCCCACCCGTTGCTCCCCGGGTGAGTCGGCGGCTTGATGCGCGGCCCCGCCGACGAAAGCGTCAGTCGCGGGTGAGCTTGCGGTGCGTGACCCGGTGCGGGCGGGCTGCCTCGACACCGAGCCGCTCGATCTTGTTCGCCTCGTAGGCCTCGAAGTTGCCCTCGAACCAGAACCACTTGCCGCTGTCCTCGCCGTCGCCCTCCCAGGCGAGGATGTGGGTCGCGGTGCGGTCGAGGAACCACCGGTCGTGAGAGGTGATCACGGCGCAGCCCGGGAACTCCAGCAGCGCGTCCTCCAGCGACTGGAGCGTCTCCACGTCCAGGTCGTTGGTCGGCTCGTCGAGGAGCAGCATGTTGCCGCCCTGCTTGAGGGTCAGCGCGAGGTTCAACCGGTTGCGCTCACCACCGGAGAGGACGCCGGCCTTCTTCTGCTGGTCCGGGCCCTTGAAGCCGAACGACGCGATGTAGGCGCGGGACGGCATCTCGAAGTTCGCGACCTTGATGAAGTCGAGCCCGTCGGAGACGACCTCCCAGACGTTCTTGTTCGGGTCGATGCCGCCGCGGCTCTGGTCGACGTAGGAGATCTTGACCGTCTGGCCGACCTTGAGCTCGCCCTCGTCGGGCTTCTC
The DNA here is from genome assembly GCA_902805865.1 of uncultured Nocardioidaceae bacterium. Classification (GTDB taxonomy): domain Bacteria; phylum Actinomycetota; class Actinomycetes; order Propionibacteriales; family Nocardioidaceae; genus Marmoricola_A. The sequence goes on from CADCUK010000043.1 coordinate 2,848, forward strand.
CTGGCCCACGATCATCCGGAACAGCGTCGTCTTGCCGACACCGTTGGGGCCGATGACGCCGACGATCCCCGCACGCGGCAGCTTGAAGTCCAGGTCGTGCATGAGGACCCGCTCGTCGAACCCCTTCGTGAGGTCCTCGGCGTCGAGCACGACGTCGCCCAGCCGGGGGCCTGCGGGGATGTTGATCTCGCTCGTGTCGATCTTGCGGTTGCGGTCGGCCTCGGCCGCCATCTCCTCGTAGCGGGCCAGACGCGACTTGCTCTTCGCCTGCCGGGCCTTCGGGTTCGACCGCACCCACTCGAGCTCGCGCTCGAGCATCTTGGCGCGCTTGGCGTCCTTGGCTCCCTCGACCTTGAGCCGACTCTGCTTGGTCTGGAGGTAGGTCGTGTAGTTGCCCTCGTAGGGGTGCGCCTTGCCGCGGTCGAGCTCGAGGATCCAGCTGGCGACGTTGTCGAGGAAGTACCGGTCGTGGGTGACGGCCAGGACGGCACCGGGGTACGACGCGAGGTGGCCCTCGAGCCACTGCACCGACTCGGCGTCCAGGTGGTTGGTGGGCTCGTCGAGGAGCAGCAGGTCGGGCTGCTGCAGGAGCAGCTTGCACAGCGCCACGCGACGACGCTCACCGCCGGAGAGGTTGTCGACGAGCACCTCCGGAGGCGGACAGCGCAGCGCGTCCATCGCCTGGTCGAGACGGCTGTCGAGGTCCCACGCGTTGGCGTGGTCGAGGTCGGTCTGCAGGTCGCCCATCTCGGTGAGCAGCTTGTCGTAGTCCGCGTCCGGGTTCGCCATCTCCTCGGAGATCGCGTTGAAGCGGTCGAGCTTGGCCTTGATCTCGCCGACGGCCTCCTCGACGTTCTCCTGGACCGTCCTGCCCTCGGTCAGCGGCGGCTCCTGCTGGAGCATGCCGACGGTCGCGTCGGGGTCGATGATCGCGTCGCCGTTGGAGGCGTGGTCGAGCCCCGCCATGATCTTCAACAGCGACGACTTGCCGGTGCCGTTCGGACCGACGACTCCGATCTTGGCGCCGTGGAGGAAGGACAGCGTGACGTTGTCGAGGACGACCTTGTCACCGTGTGCCTTGCGGACGTTGCGGAGCGTGAAGACGTATTCAGCCATGATCTTCCCAGCCTACGGTGCAGGCGGGGTGCGGCTGTAATCGGTGGCCGGCGCCGCACAGGGCAGGTCGGACCCGTCCGGACGGGGTCCGACCAGCCAGGGTCGTTCGGATCAGGCGCCAGGCGTGGACCTGGTGGGACTCAGCGTGGGGCGGCGTCGCCCAGGGCGACGCTCAGGCGGCGACCTCGGAGTCGATCGGGTCGGCCGCGTCGACACCAGCCGGGTCGGGCACGTCCTGGCTCGTGTCGTCGGTGTCGGTGGCCGGCCGCTCGATCCGCTGCTTGATGAAGTGGCTGATGCCCCGGGTGAGGTCGTGGCCGATGAGGCTGGCGTCCACCTGGAGGGTGGTCGTGGAGCCTCCCTCCTCCGGCTCCCAGGTCTCCGTGCGCAGTCGGCCGTGCACGATGACCGGGTCGCCCTTGCGGACCGAGTCGCGGAGGTGGTCGGCGAGCGTGCGCCACGCGGTCACCGTGTACCACGCGGTCTCACCATCCACCCACTCCCCGTCCTTCTTCAGCCGCGGCGTCACGCCGACGCGGACGGTGGCGACGCTGACGTCCCTGGCGGTGCGGTGGCGGACGTCGCTCCCGGCCCAGCCGTGGAAGGTGACGTGCGTGTCGTTCATGGCGTTCTCCTCAGTGGTTCGACTGACTGACCGGGCAACCTTCAGCCACCGAGGTGAGGACCAGTCGAGGAGAAACGTGAGCCGGGGACGCCGTACCGGATCCGAGTGCTGTGGACGGATCGGGGGGAAGAAGCCGAAGGTCGGGGCAGGCGACCTCAGCGGTAGACGCGGCGAGACAGTACGGGCTCGTTGGTGCCGTCCTTGAGCGGCCGGTCGAGCAGCGCATCGTCGATGAAGGGGACATCTTCGACCAGTCTCATCGCGAATGCCCGAAATCGCATCCAGCGCCCCCCGCCGATGCAGTCCTTCGGCAACGTGATGCGGACGACGTCATCGGCATAGTCGATGTCGTGCCGCCCGCACTCCACTCCCTCGCCGGACTCGGAGTCGACTACCGAAAGCTCCCCGGACCAGCCGCCCTCATCCGCGAGCAGCGTCGCTTGCCGCACCTCACCCTTGCTGGACGTGATCTCCAACCCCCACCTCAGTACGTCGGTCTTGCTGAGCCGAGCGAGCGTCAGCTCCGCCCCGACCTTGTCCGAGGTGTGGATCAGCTTCGTCGACGTGACGTCGTTCAGCCGCTGTCGGGGCGCAGCCTCGAAGTCACCTGTCGCGGGATCGACGAGCTTCGCCATGTCCTTGACGTCGTCGGTGTCGGTGACCGTCCGCGCTTGAGCTGCACCGGGCGCGGCCGCGACGAGTCCGGCACCCATCGTCAGTGCCACGAGAAGACGCGCCGAGCGTCGCGGCCCGGACGCCGGCTGGTACGAGTTGGGGCGAAGGAACATGGATTCTCCTGTGCTGGTCCGAGCGGGTCCCAGGCACCGTATGTCGCTTCCGCGTCATTTGATCCGGGACCTTCGGTCAGCGTCACGTGCCTTTTCCGCAGCCTCACGCTGCCCAGCGAGCGGCAGGAGTCAACGCAGCGCTGCAGCGAGTGCCCGACGCACCTCGGCGTACGCCGACAGCTCGGCGTCGATGGGCGCGAGCACGAGCTCGTCGGTGACGCCGGAGATCGCAGCCCGCAACCGTCGGTCCGCGGACCGGGCACGTGACTTCGCGACCAGCCCGTTGACGAAGCGGCCGATGAACGCGAGCGCCAGCCCGCCGACGAGACCGAGCAGGAGCAGGAGCGTGGGCAGCGGGAGGCCGTACTCCTCGGGCGCGTCGGGGGTCGGCATCTGGAGGTAGCCGAGCACGGCCAGGGCGGCGAGCCAGAGCAGCCCGCCGAGCAGGCACAGGGCGAACAGCACCTGCAACAGCTTGGCGATCCGCCACCACAGCGGAGTCCGGGAGACGCCGAGGTCGGTGCCGACCACGGCTCGGTCGAGCGCGTCGTTGAGGTCGTCCAACCGGGACACCGAGGCTCGGCGTACTGCGTCGGCCCACGGCGGGGTCAGCTGCGAGCCGATGCCGCCGGCGACCGAGCGCACCGCTCCGTCCACCCGCGCGCGCTGCACCCGGGTCGGCTCGGGCACCGACGCGCGGCCCAGCCCGGTGAGCTGCTTGCCCTCCTCACCCATGTCCAGGTGGAGCCGCCGCAGGGGGTCCGGCTTGAGCTTGGTCAGCCAGGAGGTGACCAGCCAGCCGGTGTGCTGCGAGCCGCGGCGGGCCACCGAGCGCTGGACGGCGCGGGTGACCGTAGGCACGCCCGCCGCGTCGGCGAAGGCATCGACGAGCTCGGCCTTGTCCGCACGCTGGACCTGCCCCGGGTCGACGGTCCCGTTCTCACGCTGCAGCTCCTGGGCGACCGAGGTGACGTCCGCAGCCAGCCGCGCGGCGACCGCCTTCTTCTCGCGGACCCGGCGGGTCACCAGCGCCCGGAGCTCCGCTATGCCGTCACCGTGCTTGGCGGAGGTGGCCAGCACGGGGACTCCGGCAAGTCCGTCGTCGGCCAGGAGCTTCTCGAGGTCCTTGACCATCGGCCCGCGGTCGGCGGGCGCGACCTCGTCGATGTGGTTGAGGACGACGATCATCACGTCCTTGTGCGAGGCCAGCGGCCGCAGGTAGCGCTGGTGCAGGGCCGCGTCGGCGTACTTCTGCGGGTCCAGCACCCACACGAGCATGTCGACCAGCTGCACCAGGCGGTCCACCTCGAGGTGGTGAGCCACCTCGGTGGAGTCGTGGTCGGGCAGGTCGAGCAGGACGAGCCCGTCGAGGTCCGCAGCCTCGGGCGACGGTGGCACCTGGTGACGACGCTGCACGCCGAGCCAGTCGAGGACCTCCGCAGCGTCGTCCTCGCCCCAGGCGACGCCGGTCGTCGCCGACGTCGTCGGGCGGCGCACGCTCACCGCTGCGATGGGCACGCCGGACAACGCGTTGAACGTCGAGGACTTGCCGGACCCGGTGGCCCCGGCCAGCGCGACGACCGTGTGGTCACCCGAGAGCGCCAGCCGCCCCGCTCCTCGGCGTACGACGTTCTCGGCCCGGTCCACCACGTCGTCGTCGAGCCGCCCACGAGCGGTCGCAGCCGCCGTCTCCAGGGCGGTCAGCCGCTCGCCGACCGGGGAGCCACCGCGGCCCACCAGGCGCTTCGCGCCGTGCACCAGGGAGGTCACCGGGCCGTCCCCTCGGTCGTCGAGAGGGCAGCGACGCGCTGCACGGCGAATCGCAGCGACTCGGTGCCGGCCGGGTCGAGCCGGAGGCCGTCGAGCACGGCGAGGTAGCGCGCGCTCTCGGTCGCGTAGAGCGCCTCGACGCGCTGCTCGAGGTCCTCCCGGGCGTGCTCGGCGAGCCGCCGCACCGCCTGGTCGCCGAAGACCGCCTCGAGCAGCTTCTGCCCGAGCACGGCGCTGCCGCCCGCGATGCCGGCCTCCGCGCCGGTCACCCCGGCGGTGTGGGCGAAGACCACGACCATCAACGCGACCGAGAGTCCGTTGACGCCGAACGCCAGGAAACGTGCAGTGGTCCGCTTGTCGGCTCCCTCGGTGCGCACCATCTCCAGCACGCCCTGCTGCCAGTCGCGGACGGTCCGTTCGGCCTCTCGTCGGAAGTCTCGTGACGCGCGGCCGAGGTCGCGGTCGCCGGTCTCGAGGAGCCGCTTGCCGGCCTCCACCGACGACCAGGAGCGCCACGCCCGCTCCGCGGCCGCCTCCGCGTGCTCGATCAGCAGCGACTCGAGCCCGCTCTCGACCGCGACCGTGACGCGCTCGGCCTGCTGCGGCTTGCCCTTGAACCAGCCGCCGACCCGGTCCCGGACCCAGCCGACGCGCGTCTCCAGCGACCTCAGCAGCTCACCGGTGCCGACGAACTCCTGCCACCGGGCGAGCACCTCGCCGCGGAGCAGGCTGCCGTCGGCGGATGCCTCGGCCACGTCGCGACGCGCCTCTGCGTAGGCACGCGTCACGTCGACCTCGAGCCGCTGGGTCATCTCGACCTGCCCGGCGTGCGCCGTCGCCACCTCCTCGGAGCGGCGCGCAACGGACCGGATCGCGCCGTCGAGCGTCTGCCGGACCACGGCCGCCCGGGCGTTCGCGTCCGCAGCCAGCCCCTCGAGCCAGGTGCGGATCCGCTCCACCGCGACGGCGGGGAGCAGTCCCGCGTCGTCGACCGGCCCTTCGGTGACCGCGAAGAGCGGGGATCGTTCGAGGCCACGCTGCTGCAGCATCTCCTGCAGGTGGGTGGCCACCTCGTCCTCGGCACCCGGGGGGATCCGGTCGAGGACGATGGCGACCGCGGCGCTGCGCTCGGCCGCGGCACGGAGGAAGTCCCACGGCACCTGGTCTGCGTAGCGGGCCGCGGAGGTCACGAAGAGCCAGAGATCGGCTGCGGCCAGCAGCTGTGCGGCGAGCGTGCGGTTGCGGACCTCGACCGAGTCGATGTCCGGTGCGTCGAGGATCGCCAGGCCGGCAGGCACGGAGTCCACCGGGACCAGCTGCAGTGACCGCGGGTCGCTCGACGCGGCGCTGGTCCTGGCCAGGTCGGGCAGGATCCGGGCGTCGGTGAACCAGTCCGCGTCGGCGGGGTTGAACGCCAGCACCGGCGACCGCGTGGTGGGCCGCAGGACACCGGGCTGGGTCACCTTCTGACCGATCACCGAGTTGACCAACGTCGACTTGCCGGCGCCGGTCGAGCCGCCCACCACCGCGAGCAGCGGGGCCTCGATCTGGCGCAGCCGCGGGAGCACGTAGTCGTCGAGCTGTCCGAGGACCTCGTGCCGAGCGCCGCGCTGCTCCTCCGACCCGGGGACGACCAGCGGCAGCTCCACCGACGCCAACGCGACGCGGAGCTCCTCGAGGGCGGTGATCAGTGCCTGTGCGTTCATGCCCAGTCCCTGCGGTGACGCGGCCCGGACTGCGCCGCGTGCTGCGGCAGCATCAGATGAGCGCGCAGCGCGGCGAGGCGGTGGGCCATGAGTGCTCCCCTGTCGGCGAAGTCCTTGGGTGCGGTGCCCCGCAGGACGCGGTGGTGGAGGGCGGCGAACTCGATGGCCTGCTGCTGGTACTCCTTCATCAACCTCGCCGCCTCGGGTCCGCCGCGCATGGCGGCGTTGTTGCGCGCCGAGCGACGGGCGGGCAGCCGGGTCAGCCACGGCACCTCGTCGGGGTGCACGTAGCCGCGGCGGGCCAGATCGGTCATCGACCGCGAGAGGATGCCGCCTTCCCGGACGCGGAACCACAGGGCCAGCCCCACGAGGACCAGGAACCCCGGCACCATCGCGAACAGGTAGGTCAGCAGGAAGAACCGGCCGCCGTCGAGGAACGCCGATCCGTTCCACGCCGCGTGGAGCAGCACCGCGACGACGTACCCGACGATGGGCGCGAACACCTTGAGCGGGCGGCTGCGGGTGGAGACCATGATCCCCACGCCGATGCCGATGGCGCTGGTGAACAGCGGGTGCGCGAACGGGCTGAAGATCCCGCGGAGCACGAACAACGTGGTCGCGGAGCCGATGCCCCCGGGACCCATGTCGGCGTCACCGCTGTAGGCACCGGCGAAGTAGAGGATGTTCTCGGTGAACGCGAAGCCGATGCCGACGAGGCCGGCGTACACCAGCCCGTCGAGGACGCCGTCGATGACGTGCCGTCGGGACCAGAGCAGCAGCAGGACGAAGATCCCCTTGCCGGCCTCCTCGGTGATCGGCGCCATCACCACGGCGGACCAGACCTCCGAGGAGGAGTTGATGATCGCGTCAGCGGTCTGGAGCAGGATGGCGGCACCGGTGGCGACCAACGCCCCCCAGGCGAACGCCAACAGCAGCAGGCGCACGGGTTCGGGCTCGTAGCGGTCCAGCCACAGGTAGCAGGCGACGAGCGGCCCGACCGGCAGGATCGCGAGCACGAGGCCGATGGCCACGGCTTCCGGACGCCCCACCGCGATGAGCACGATGGCCATCACCACTGCCCCACCGACGAGCGAGGCGCCGACGATCAGGCTGAAGAGGACGCCACGCACGCCGTGCTTGCGCGTCGAGGCAGGCGGGATGGCAGGTGGCTGGAACCCCCAGGCGGGTCCAGGCCCGTCACCGGCGGTCCAGGTCATGCGGTCAGGTTATCCACGGAGCATGGGGTCCAACCCGCCGTAGAGTGGCGGGATGACCGAGGAGAACACCACGCCGGAAGAAGCCGCCGGGGACGTCCACGCCGCCACCCAGGAAAAGACCGCGGGCCACGACCAGGGGGTGCCGCCGGCGTACGCCGCGTTCATGCGCACCGGCTGGGGCGACCGCGAGCTGGAACTCCCACCGCACCCCGTGGTGACCTGGGCGGCGCAGCGCCGGCGACGGCTCGCCGATGCCCTGCCCGGCGAGCGGCTGGTGGTCCCCGCAGGCACGTTCAAGGTGCGCGCGAACGACACCGACTACCGGTTCCGCCCGGACACGGCGCACACCCACCTGTCCGGCAACCAGACCAGCGACGCCGTGCTCGTGGTCGAGGACGGCGAGGCGGTGCTCTACGCACGCCCGCGTTCCTCCCGCGACACCGACGAGTTCTTCAGGGACCGCGCCTACGGCGAGCTGTGGGCCGGCCGGCGCCCGTCGCTGAACGAGATGTCGTCGTCGCTCGGCATCGAGTGCCGGCACATCGACAGCCTGCCCGACGCCCTCACGGGCAGCGGGAAGACGCGGGTGCTCCGCGGCGTGGACAGCAGGGTGGACGCGCTGGTCCCCGCGGACCAGGGACGCGACGACGAGCTGGCGACGGTCCTCTCCGAGCTCCGCCTGGTCAAGGACGAGTGGGAGGTCGGCCAGCTCCAGGAGGCCTGCGACATCACGACGCTCGGCTTCGAGGACTCCGTCCGCGAGTGGGACCGGGTGCTGGAGCTCGGTGAGCGGTGGATCGAGGGCACCTTCTTCCGGCGAGCCCGGGCGATGGGCAACGACATCGGCTACGACTCGATCGTCGGCGGCGGCCGGCACGCGACGACGCTGCACTGGATCGACAACTCCGGACCGATCCGCCCCGGTGAGCTGGTGCTGCTCGACATGGGCGTCGAGGCCACCACGCTCTACACCGCGGACGTGACCCGCACGATCCCCGTCGACGGCCGCTGGACCGGTCTGCAGCGCGAGCTCTACTCGTTGGTGCTCACCGCGCAGCAGGCGGGGATCGAGGCGGTCGCCCCCGGCGCCCGGTTCCTCGCTCCCCACGAGGCCGCCATGGACGTGCTCGCCCACGGCCTCGAGGACATGGGGCTGCTCCCTGTCTCCGCGGAAGAAGCGTTGGCGCCGGACAGCAAGGTGTACGCGCGGTGGACCCTGCACTCGACCAGCCACATGCTCGGGATGGACGTCCACGACTGCGCCAGCGCGCGACCGGAGGCCTACACCCAGGGGACCCTCGCAGAAGGGATGGTGCTCACCGTGGAGCCGGGGCTGTACTTCCAGGAGGACGACCTGCTCGTCCCCGAGGAGATGCGTGGCATCGGCATCCGCATCGAGGACGACATCCTCGTCACCGCCGACGGCTTCCGGAACCTGTCGGCCGCACTCCCCCGCGAGCCGGACGCCGTCGAGGAGTGGATGGCCGGCCTGCGCGGCTAGCAGGCGATCGGGTCGTCGTGCCGGCCCGTCGCCTCGGCCATCAGCCGGTCGCGGAGGCCGTCGCGGAACTCGTGGCGAGGCCGGTTCGCACGCTCGTGGTCCAGCCCTAGGAGCCGGAGCTTGCGCACGATCGTGCGTTCGTACCGGGAGTAGGTGGGCGCGAAGATCATCGAGGAATTGCCTTTCAGCGTGCCGGGTGCGGGCAGTGAAGACGTACCCCTCACGTGGCTGGGGGGAAACCGTGACTGCCGACACCTCGTTGACCTCAGGCACGGTGGGTACCTTCGAGTCATGGATCTGCTCCTGCTTCTCCTGCTCATCGGCGGGATCTTCTGGCTGATCTCGTCGGCGTCGCGGCGTTCCGTCGGCACCGGGGCGCCGGCCCGCCGCGCGGTCTCCGCTGCCGACCTCGAAGCCCCTCGGCGGGCCGCCGAGGAGGACGTCACGCGCTTCGGCGAGGAGCTGCAGCGCCTCGACCTGGACGTGCAGATGGCCGGTGTGGACGAGGCGATGCTGCAGGACTGGCAGCGGGCGCTCGACTCCTACGAGTCCGCCAAGCGCTCGCTCGAGCTGGTTCAGATGCCGGAGGACGTGAGGCACGTGACCACGGCGCTCGAGGACGGACGGTACGCCGTCGCGTGCGTCCGCGCCCGCCGCGACGGTCAGCCGCTGCCGGTCCGTCGGCCGCCGTGCTTCTTCAACCCCTCGCACGGCCCTTCGACGACTGATGTCGACTGGTCGCCCCCGGGTGGACAGGCTCGCCGGATCCCGGTCTGCGGTGCCGACGCCGATCGGCTGGCGCAGGGCGCGGAGCCCGACATCCGCACCGTGCCGCAGGGCGCGGGCCGCGTGCCGTACTGGAACGCCGGTCCCGCGTACTCCCCTTGGGCCATGGGCTACTTCTCCATGTACGCCGCGACCGGACTGCTGCCGGCCTTCATGTTGGGCAGCCTGCTCGCCACCGACTGGGACGGCGTACCGGCCGACGGCTTCGACACCGGGGGCGACGCCGGTGACGGCGGCTTCGACGGCGGGGACGGCGGCGGGGACGGTGGCGACTTCGGCGGCGGTGACGTCTCCGGTGGCGGCGACTTCGGCGCCGGCGGGTTCGGGGACGGCGGTTTCGGGGACTTCGGCGACTTCGGGTTCTGACCGCCGGGCTGCGTCAGGGTTGCGTCAGGACGACTGGCGGAGGCGTACCGCGACGAGGGCGACGTCGTCGTCGGGCCGTTCCGGGAGCATCTCCTGGATCACCAGCGCACAGAGCCGGTCCAGCGGCACGTCCATCGGGGCCAGCCGCTGCAGCGTGTCGCGGAGCAACCGAAGCCCGACGTCGAGCGACTGGTCGCGACGCTCCACCAGCCCGTCGGTGTAGAGCAGCACGGTGGCGCCGTGGTCGAGCGTGACCACGGACTCGACGCGTCGAGCATCGGGGTCCAGGCCGAGCAGGAGGTCGGACTCGACCGCACTCAGCTCGACGACGTCACCGTCGGGGTTGATCACCATCGGGGGTGGGTGGCCGGCATTGGACCAGCGCAAGCGGGTCAGCGCACGCGACCTCTCGTCCTGGGTCTGCTCCAGACGGGCCACGACGGCGGTCGCCGTGGTGTCCGTGCCGAGGGTCTCCATCGCCCGGTCCACGCCACGGAGCACGTCCGCCGGACCGTCCCCGGTGTGCACGCCGATCGCGCGCAGCAGGCTGCGCACCTGCCCCATCGCGGCCGCGGCAGCGGTGTCGTGGCCGACGACGTCGCCGATGACGATCACCGTCGCGCCGTCGCGCTGGAGGAAGGAGTCGTACCAGTCCCCACCGACCTGGGCGACCTGCGCCGCGGGCTCGTAGCGCACCGCGACGTCGACGTTCTCCGGCTGGGGGGGCTCGGTGAGCAGCGCGCGTTGCAGCCCCTCCGCCAGGTCGCGCTGCTGCTCGAACAGCCGGGCGTTGTCGAGGGCCAGCCCGGCACGCGTCGCCACCTCGCCGATGAGGTCGAGGTCGGTCGGGGTGAACGGCGCGCGTTCGACTCCGCGACACGCGGTGAGCAACCCGACGATCCGTCCGCGTCCGCGGAGCGGCTGCACGCTCACCGCCCCGGGGTTCAGCTCCATGCAGAGGTCGCGGGCCTCGCCCGGCAGCAGCACCCCGGCCAGCACCTCCGCCGCGTCGTAGAGCGCGACGCCGGGCTCGCCGGTGCGCAACGTGTGCGCGAGCAGCGAGCTCTCGGTCAGCGCGGGCACCCTCGTCTCGGCGTACCGCTCGACGACCGACCTCAGCTCGGGATCCGCGTGCCAGCTGCCGACATCGCGGAGCCGGCGCCGCCAGTCGGGGTGCACGTCGTCATCGACGAGCGTCACCACGCACCAGTCGGCTAGCTCGGGCACGACCATGGCCGCGAGCTTCCCGACTCCCTTGGAGGCGTCGAGGCTCGCGGTCAGCTCGGTCGTGAGCCGAGCGAGCAGTGCGCTGCGGGTGGCGGAGCGTTCCAGCTCCTCCTGCGCCTGCCGGCGTGCGGTGATGTCGACGAAGTAGACCGACAGCCCTTCGGGGCTGGGCCAGGCCCGCACCTCGTACCACCCGTTGAGCGGCGCGGGGTAGAAGGCGTCGAACGACACCGGGACACCGCTCTCGACCGCCCCGCGGAAGTGGGTCTCGAAGTCGCTGCCGACGGCAGCCGGGAACAGCTCCCACAGAGTGCCACCCACCAGCGCCTCCCGGTTGGTCGCCAGGAGTCGCTCCGCCTCGACGTTGACGTAGACGAACCGCCAGTCGCGGTCGACGCTGTAGAAGGCGGTCGGCATGGCCTCGAGGATGCGGGCGACCCGGGCCTCGCCGTCCTGCACTGCGGTGGAGTCGTACGCCGCCCCGATCAACCGGATCGCCACCCCGTTGTCGTCGCACATCGCCTGACCACGAGCGGCGATCCAGCGCAGCTGACCACCGGGGTGGAAGATGCGGTACTCCGCGGCGTACTCACCGCAGGTGTCCAGGGCGAACTGGATGGCCTGGTTCACCCGCGGCAGGTCGTCGGGGTGCACCGCCTCGTTGAAGGAGTCGATGCTGCCAGAGAACGTCTCGCGCTCGAACGCGAAGAGCTCGAGCAGCCGGTCGTCCCACCGCAGCTCCCCGGTGACGAGGTCCCAGTCGAAGGCACCCACGCCGGCGGCGTCGACAGCAAGCTGCCAGACCAGCCGGTTCGCGTCGTACTCGGCGCTCAGCGCGGCAAGCTCCAGCTCGGCCACCACCGGGGCTGCGAGCTGCTCGAGCAGCGTCACGTCCGCGTCCGACCAGCTCCGCTCCCGCGGGCCGTAGACGCAGAGGGCGCCGATGGCCTGTCCGTCGTCGGTGATCAGGGGTACGCCGAGGTAGGAGCCGACCTCGCCGGACCGCACGGGCGGGAGGTCACGGACCTGGACGTCTACCGGAGCGTCGGCGACCGCCAGCGGCGCACGCGCCTCCACCGTGACCGTGCACAGCGAGTCCTCGAGCGGCCCCTCGAACCCGACCGACGCGGCCCCGGCCCCTGCCCCCGCGGCGACGATCTGCACCTCGGACAGCAGGGACACCTGGGCCGAAGCGGCGCCCAGCAACCGGGCGGCGAGCTCGGCGAGCCGGTTCAACGCCGGGTTGCCCGCCTCGCCGGGGGCCAGCCGCCGGGCGGCTGACACGCGCGCCTGAGCGCCACTACCCGAGAGGACCACGCCGTGCAGCATCCCATCTGCCGCAAACCGGCGCCAGATCGCGTCAGCCGCTCACCAGTCCAGCCGCAGGTGCAGGGCCAACGACGGTGCGGCGTGGTCGTCCGCGTCCACGGTGGCCAGCACCCGGGCGGACCTGCTCGACCGTTCGACGAGCGCGAGCCCCTCGACCTTGTTGACGCAGCCGTCGACGTCGGGCAGGGCGGCGCTCGCGACCACCCTGGAGCCCTCCAGGACCACCAGCGCCGAGCCGACGACGGGGCCGTCGTCGCGGGGGTTCGGCGCGTCCTCCGCGGCTGCGGAGAGCAGCAACACCGGTGACGACGTCGAGCCCGACAGCACCACGGCGTCCGTGGCGGCCAGGCCTACGCCGCCCACCTCTCCGAGGTCGTAGTGCAGCGCGTTGCCCGGAACCACCTCGGCGGGATCCAGCTCGCCGCGGATCGCCGCGACCAGGGCCTCCAGGTCCAGGTCGATGCTGCCGGTGGGCAGCCCGGCCGACGGCATGCCTCGGTGGAACCAGCGCACCATCTCGCCGATGACGCAGGCGCCCTCGAGGTTGAGCTCGTCGGCCGTGATGGAGAGGGCACCGGCCACCGCGGCGTACAACGGCGTGAGGTCGGCGAGCGTGACCTCGGGCTCGCCGCTCGACCAGCTCGTCAACGCCCCGCGCATCCGTGCCTCGCTCGATCCCGAACCGAGCATCAGCACCGACTCCTGATCGGCGACGAGCACCTCGCAAGCGGCCTCCAGGTCGGGCTTGAGGTGCTTGTTCCCCGACGACTCCTCGAAGACGTCGTGCCCCTCGATCGCCGGGAAGATCCGGACCGGCCGCACCGAGTCACCGTGCCACCAGGCGGCGTGGGTGGCGTCGTCCTGGGCGACGAGCCAGCCCGGGCCGAGGCGTGCGATCGCAGACGCCGCCCGCACCGGCGCGCCGTCGTCGAACTCGAGCCGGGTCAGGTCCTCGACATCCACTCTCATCGCCCCAGCCTGGCACGGCGCCGTCGGAGGGCTCTCGGTGAGAGACGCTGTGGCAGATGGGTAAGGCTCAGCGCATGTGGCCACGCAACGAGACCGAGATCCTGCCGGAGCACTGGCTGACCACTGCTGTGGACACGATGGTGCGACTGGTCGAGGCCGCCGGGGCCGTCATCATCTTCGTCGGCGCGGTCATCGCCGCCTTCGGATTCCTGCGGGCGCTCCCTCGTCGGGACCCGGACTCCTTCGTGCCGGTGCGGTTGCGCTTCGGCCGGTTCCTCGTCCTGGGGCTGGAGTTCCAGCTCGCCAGCGACATCCTGCGCACCGCCATCGCCCCCAGCTACGAGGAGCTCGGGAAGCTGGCGGTGGTGGCAGCGATCCGGACCGCGTTGAACTACTTCCTCGCACGGGAGATCGAGGAGGAGAAGGCGATCCTGGTGGAGTACGACGAGCGGCGGAGCGCTGCCCGGGCGGCGAAGTCCGATCCCGCGCCGTGACCCGGACACGACGGGCAGCGTCGCTGCTGCTGCTGCGCGACCTGGCCACCGCGGCGGCGTTGCTGTGGATGACGTTGTCCGACGGCTGGCCGCCGATCGCTGTCGCTGCCGGACTCGTGCTGTCGCGCGTCCTCGTCGTCCCTCGTCTCTCTTCGCTGTCCGGTTCCAGGAAGGTGCATAGATCCCCCAGTTCCGGTTAACCATCACGCATGGTTGCCTCAGGCTCGCTCGCTGCGCCCGCGTGGCTGGATCGGACCCTCTTCCCGTTCGACAGCAGGTACGTCGACATCGACGGTCACCGCGTCCACTACGTCGACGAGGGCCGAGGTCCGACACTGCTCCTGCTGCACGGGAACCCGACCTGGTCCTTCGCCTACCGGGACGTCATCAGGGAGCTGTCGTCGGAGTTCCGCTGCGTGGCGCTCGACTACCCCGGCTTCGGGCTGTCCGAAGCCGCGGACGGGTACGGCTACCGACCCGCTGAGCATGCCGGGGTGACGGCACGGTTCATCGAGTCGCTCGACCTGGACGACGTCATCGTCATGCTCCATGACTGGGGCGGACCGATCGGCGTGGCCGCTGCAGCCTCCGCTCGGGAGCGCATCCGTGGCCTCGTCGTCGGCAACACCTGGGCCTGGCCGGTCAACGGCGACCTGCACTTCGAGGTCTTCTCCCGCACCATGGGAGGAGCCGTCGGCCGCGAGCTGATCCGCCGGCTGAACCTCTTCGTCAACCTGACGATCCCTGCAGGCCATCGCCGGCGTCGCATCAGCGGCCACGAGCTCCAGCACTACCAACGGCCGATGGCAACCAGGGAGCGCCGCAACGCGACCGCGGTGCTGCCCCGAGCGATCATCGCCGATCGCGGCTTCCTGGAGTCGGTGGCCGCGGACCTCGAGCTGCTCCGGGACCTGCCGTCCCTCCTGCTGTGGGCTGATGGGGATCCGGCGTTCCGGGACCGCGAACGGCGTCGCTGGCAGGACCTCCTGCCGAACCGCATCGACGTCACGATCGCCGGGGCCGGCCACTTCGTGCAGTCGGACGCCCCTCAGGACGTCGCTGACGCCATCCACGCCTGGTGGGCCACGGTTGAACCCATCGCGAAACGGCAACGATCAGTGGACACCCACGCACCGATCCAGGGAGAGAACGCATGACCGACGTCAATGTCTCAGTCATCTACTACTCGGCCAGCGGCACCACGCACGAGATGGCACAACGGCTGGCGCAGGCAGCCGAGAAGGCCGGCGCGGAGGTCCGGCTCCGGCATGTCGCGGAGCTGGCGCCCCAGGAGGTCATCGAGCAGAACGGTGACTGGGCACAGCATCGCCAGCTCGTCGGGGACGAGCCGGTCGCGACGGCAGACGACGTGGTCTGGGCGGACGTGGTGCTGTTCGGCTCCCCCACCCGGTTCGGCAACATCGCTAGCCAGCTGAAGCAGTTCATCGACACCCTCGGCCCCCAGTGGGGCGAAGGGCTGCTCGCCGACAAGGTCTACGCCGGCTTCACCTCCACCCAGACCACCCACGGTGGCCAGGAGTCGACGCTTCTCGCCCTCTACAACGTGATCTACCACTTCGGTGGCCTCATCGTGCCTCCGGGCTACACCGACCCGGTCAAGTTCGCCGACGGCAACCCGTACGGCGTCAGCAAGGTCACCGGCCCGGACAACGACGCCCCGCTCGAGGACCAGGACATGCATGCGCTCGACCACATGGCCGAAAGATGCGTCGACGTCGCTCGGCGTTTCAAAGCGGGAAGCCAGGAGTAGATCGGTAGCGTGCTCGGTGTGACCTGAGTCACTCACGGGTATCAGTTCCGTCGAAGAAGCGCATCTGGAGGGATGCGCCGAAGCAGGAACTGAAGTGCGGAAACCTGGGAGGGATCGCACCATGTTGCCGACAATCGCTTGGCCGAAGGCCGACGAGATCAAGGACCACTGGGCCTGGCGGCCCGAGTGGACACCCCACCGGCCGAGGCTGCTGTGGTACCTCACGTTCGAAGGGGCCCCCGACGTACGCGCGGCTGCGGCCCCTCCGGGGGACGTCCTCCGGGCCGCAGGGGCCGATGTCGTACCACCGGAGTGGCTGCACCTCACGATGAACCATGTGGGGTTCGCCGACGAGCTCGACGAACGGGCCGTGCGAGCCTCGGCCGACGAGGTCGGGCGCAGGCTCCGGGACGAGGAGCCGTTCGAGCTCACCCTCGGCCCCGTCCACCAGCTGTCCGACGCCGTTGTGCTCGAGGCCGGCCCCGCCGAGCCCTTGCAGAAGCTGCGCGGCACGGTGGTCGGGGCCATGGCCCACACCGGCATGGCCGAGCCGGACGACATCGACGAGGTCTTCTGGCCGCACGTGAGCCTCTGCTACCTGAACTCCCGGACCGATCGCGCGCGGGTCGGAGAGATGGTGCGGACCGCGGACCACAGCACGGTCAGCGTGCGCTGCGACCGGCTGTTCCAGGTCCTCGTCACCCGGACCGGCGCTCACTACCGCTGGCAGGTCCTGGAGGACGTCAAGCTCGGCACCGACCGGACCCGGAGCAAGTACGCCGACCGGTAGCCGCCACGGTCGCCGGGTGTGACCCGGATCGCCCCTGGGTAGGCCTTCCAGGAGAGGACTCGCGCCCGAACCAGGGCGTGGAGGAGCAGTAGCACCGTGCGGACACCTGGGAGGGATCGCACATGTTGCCGACCGCTGATTGGCCAGACCGCACCCCGGCACCAGTCGGACAGGAAGCTTGGCGTGCGCACTGACGTGGAGTGGTGGTTGGACACCCGGATGTCGGCAGGCGCGGTCTGGGACCGGGAGCGCCTCGTCGCCGCCAAGGGCCCTACGACCGTGAGCGTGGTCCTGCCTGCGCGCAACGAGGCAGCCACCGTGGGGGACATCGTCCGGGCTGTCCGGCGGGAGCTCATGGAGACGCTGCAGCTCGTCGACGAGGTTCTCGTCGTCGACTCGGGCTCGGCTGACGGGACGGCCCGCGAAGCCCTTCGTGCCGGTGCGAGGGTCGTCTCGCAGTCGGGCGTGCTGCCGCAGCTGGGCGACCGGCGCGGCAAGGGCGAAGCCCTGTGGAAGTCCCTCGACGCCACGACCGGTGACGTGGTCGCCTTCGTGGATGCAGACCTGCGCTGCTTCGATCCCCAGTTCGTGGTCGGGTTGCTCGGTCCGCTCCTGACCGAGCCCTCGGTGCACTTCGTCAAGGGGTTCTACGACCGGCCGCTCGACACCGGGGCCACTCTCCTGCCCGCCGGGGGTGGACGGGTCACGGAGATGCTTGCTCGTCCGCTGCTGAACGTGCACTGGCCGGAGCTCGCCGGATTCGTCCAGCCGCTCGCCGGCGAGTACGCCGGACGCCGGAGCCTCCTGGAGAACATCCCCTTCGTCTCGGGATACGGGGTCGAGATCGCCATGCTGATCGACGTCCTGCAGACCGTCGGGCTCCAGGGCATGGCCCAGGTCGATCTCGGCAGCCGCCAGCACCGGAACTCCGGTGACCTCGAGCTCGGTCGGATGGCCACCCAGGTGTACCTCGCGCTGCTGTCCCGGTTGGAGCGCTACGGCCGGTCCATGAGCGCCGCTGAGGCCAACTACAGCCTGGTGCAGTTCGTGCGCGAGGGTGCTGAGTTCCGCACGGTCGTCTCCGACGTACAGATGAGCGAACGACCCCCGATCAGCACCCTGCCGGAGTACCTCGCCCGCCGACGACTCGTGCCGGAGCAACGATGAGCCTGACCGTGCTGATGAACGCCGGGCCTTGGCTGCCGGTCCCGCCCCACGGGTACGGCGGCATCGAGAACGTCATCGCGACGCTGGTCCCCGAGCTCCGCCGACTCGGTGTGAAGGTCGTGCTGGCCACGGTCCCCCAGAGCAGTTTGACGGTCGACGGCCGCGTGCACACGGTGGAACGCCCGATGTTCGAGTCCGTGGCTGCGCCGTACAACCAGGTGTGCGGCGTGACGCTTGCCCACATGCACACGCTGGTGCGCGCGCTCCAGGACGGATTGGAGGTGGACGTCGTCCATGATCACCTCGAGGTGGTCGGCCCCGCTGTGCTGGCAGCGATGGGCCACGACGCGCCTCCCTCCCTGCAGACGCTCCACTGGGACCTCGCCAAGCACGCGGACTTCTACTCCACGTTCGACGGCCGCGGCCGGGTGCGTTTCGCGGCGGTCTCCCAGTCCCAGCTCGACCGGGCACCCGCCAACCTGCGCCGACAGGCCGCCGGCGTGGTCCCTCTCGCGGTCCCGGCGCCGCCGGAGCTGGGCGCACCCCGAGGTGAACACGTCGTCTCCCTCGCCCGGATCACCGCCGACAAGGGGATCGACGTCGCGGCTCGTGTGTGCCGAAGGGCCGGCGTGCCGCTGGTCCTGGCGGGGCCGGTCGCGGGTGTGAACGACCCCGAAGAGCTCGAACGCCGGCTGACCGACGGCGACGAACGCCTCGTCGGGCACCCGGACGTGCTGTTCTTCCAGCGCGAGGTGGCGCCTTGGGTCGATGGTGAGCTGGTCAGCTGGGTCGGAGGGGTGGAGGGCGAGGAGAAAGAGCTGCTGCTGCAGACCGCACGCGCACTGGTCACCCCCATCCGGTGGGCGGAGCCGGGTGGCACAGCGGTCGTCGAGGCGTTGGTGCGTGGGGTCCCGGTCGTCGGCACCCCGCGGGGCTGCCTCCCCTCTCTCGTGCAGCACGGGGTCACGGGTTTCCTGGCCGACGAGGAGGACGAGCTGGTGCGCTGCCTCGGCAGGCTGGACGAGCTGGACCCCGAGGCCTGCCGATCCGCAGCGGCGCCGTGGACGCCGCGGGCGATGGCGATGAGCTACCTGAACCTGTACGACCGGCTGCTCCACGGCGTAGGAGCAGCCGCGTGACGCGCGTGCTCATGGTCGGGGCCGGTGGGGTCGCCCAACGACACATCCGCGTGCTCACGGAGCTCGGGGCCACGGTGTCGGGCGTGATCGACCCAGTGGAGGCCGCCGCCAACGCCGTCGCCACCGAGTGGGACATCCCTTGCTTCACCGAGCTCGAGCGCGCGCTCGACGCGGTGGAGCCCGAGGTCGTCTACATCTGTGTCCCGCCCTTCGCGCACGGCCCTCCCGAGCGCGCGGTGCTCGAGCGCGGGCTGCCCTTCTTCGTGGAGAAGCCACTCGGGGTCGGACTGGAGGTCGCCGCGGACATCGCGCGTGAGGTCGAGGAGTCGGGTGCGGTCACCGCCACCGGCTACCACTGGCGCTGCTTGGACACCGTCCAGCGGGCGCAGGGCATCGCCGCCGACATCGGTCCCCAGCTCGTCAACGGAGCCTGGCTCGGCAAGCGTCCTCCCGTCGCGTGGTGGGCCGACGTCGACAGGTCCGGAGGTCAGGTCGTCGAACAGATGACGCACGTGCTCGATCTGGCACGGGTGCTCGTAGGTGAGCCCGTGGAGGTGCACGCGGCTGGGGTTCGCGATCCGGGAGCCGCCGGTGACCGGGGCACCGTGGACGACGCCACAGCCGCCGTGGTGCGCTTCGAGAACGGCGCGGTGGGCACGTTCGCGGCGACGTCGCTGCTGAGCGCCCAGCACCTGGCGTCGCTCGACCTCTTCGGCACCGGGACAGTGCTGCAGCTCCGCGAGACGGAGCTGGTCGTCGACGACGGCACGTCGCGGGTCACCCACGAGCCGGCGGAGGACCCCCGGACCGTCGTGGACCGCGAATTCCTCGAAGTCCTCCGCGGCAAGCGCGATGCGAGCCGCGCACCGTACGCAGAGGCGCTGCGCACGCACCGGTTCGGTTGCGCCATCGCCACCGCCGCACGCGAGCGGCGCACGGTCGTCCTCGACCCGAGCACCGGGCGCCTGACGTGAAACGCCGGAACCTCGTCGTGCACGCACCTGGCGACCTGTCCCTCGTCGAGGAGGAACTGCCCGCCGTACCCGAGGGCGGCCTGCTCCTGGAGACCGTGGCGACGGGGCTGTCGGCCGGCACGGAGCTCACCTTCGTCAAGGGGGACAACCCGGCGCTCGAGCGTCGCCACGACCCCGAGCTCGGCCTCTTCGTGGCGGGACGCGAGACGCCGGCCTATCCCGTGACGAGGCTCGGCTACATGGAGGTCGCAACCGTGACCGAGTCCCGAACCCCGGCGTTCGCCGAGGGTGACACCGTCGCGACCGCCTACGGTCACGCCACCGCCCATGTCGCCGACCCGCTCACGGAGCATCTGGTGCCGCTCCCCCAGGACCTGGATCCCGTGCTGGCGACGTACGTCGCACACCTCGGCCCGATCTGCGCGAACGGACTCCTGCACGCGGCGGCCGACGCGGTCGGCCCGACTGTCTCGAAGCTCGGCCAAGGGGTGGAGGGACGCCGCGTCGTGGTGACCGGGGCCGGGCTGGTCGGTCTCGTCACCGCGCTGTTCGCAGACGAGCTCGGCGCTGAGGTGGTCGTCGTAGATCCTGACGAACGCCGACGTGGCGCAGCGCAGGCCCTCGGTCTCGAGGCGCTCGACGACGACGACGTCGCGGTGGCCTTGAAGACCAGATGGCGGCACGGTGCAGCTGACCACGGGGCTGACGTGGTCTTCCAGTGCCGGGGGCGCCCGTACGCCCTTGCCACGGCGCTCCGAACGGTCCGCCCCCAAGGCACGGTCATCGATCTCGCGTTCTACACCGAGGGTGCAGATGCCGTGCGGCTGGGCGAGGAGTTCCACCACAACGGGCTGAGCCTGCGGTGCGCCCAGATCGGTCGCACGCCGCGGGGGACCTCCGGTCAGTGGGATCGCGCGCGACTGTCCGCAGAGACCATCGCACTGCTCCACGCGCGAGGGGGCGACATCCGAGAACACCTCATCACCGACGTGCTGCCACTCGAGGAGGCGCCTCGGCTGATGCTCGACATCGCCGCCAGGAGACGGGCGGCGCTGTCCGCAGTGTTCACCTGCTGAGCTGGCGCGCTGCGTCCTCGAGCAGCTCGACGACCCGGACGACGAGACGCAGGTCGGCCGGGTGCGGTTCGCCGGTCGTTGCGCTGCTGACCAGGGCCTGCGCTGCGCGAGCGAGCGCGGTGACCGATCCCCCGGGCTCCCTGTCGGGCATCCGGCTCGTCCCTGCCTCGCCCCATACCAGGACCTCGTGGTCCTCCGCTGCGTGCGGCGCGAAGAGGCTCAACGTTGCGGTGCTGGTCGCTCCTGAGCGGTGACGCAGGACGAGGTGCACGAGGTCGTGGCGTCCGCCCACGCAGGTGATCTCCTCGACCGGCCCGAGCGCAGCGGTCAACGTGGACACAGCATGCGGACCGATGTCCCACAGTGCGCCCTTCTCATGACGCCACGGGGACGCCGGGGCCGGGTTGTCGACGTCGTCGAGAAAGGCCAGCCAGCGCACCGAACCCCCGAGCGGCGCAGCCGCAGTGAGGCCGTCGAACCAGCCCGCCGCTTCGGCCGAGAAGCGGTCGGTGAAGAACACCACCGAGGCGACCCCGTGCTCGTCAGCGGTGTCGGCCAGCTGTCGGGCGGACGATGCCGACGTGGCGACGGGCTTGTCCAGCAACAAGTGCCGGCCGGCCACCGCGGCCTGGATCGCGAGCGTGACCTGCGCGTCGGGCGGCACTGCGAAGGCAACCGCATCGACGTCGTCGACCAACGCCTCGAACGTCGGTGCGGCGGGGACACCCAGCCGCTCCCCCGCGTCGGCTGCCTTCGCCGGGTCGCGGCCCCACACGCCGACGAGGTCGACGCCGTCCGCGGCCAGCAGTCCGGGGCCGTGCGCGCTCGTCGCCCACGGGCCGGTGCCGACCAGGCCGAAGCGCATCTCAGCCCGCTCGCTGGTCTCGCGTCACCGAGCCATCCTGCCCACCACGTCCTTGCGGCATACTTGCCGCGGGTCGGCGGGGTCCGGTCCCGGGCCCCCGTAGCTCAGCTGGATAGAGCGACGGACTTCTAATCCGTTGGTCGCAGGTTCGAGTCCTGCCGGGGGCGCTCGTCCGCCGCGACTCGCTCCCAGTGGGTCCCGACGCGCCGTACGAGACCGCGCCGTTCGAACTCCTCCAGCCACCCGGTCATCGGCCAACGCCCCCACCGAGCGTCGAAGAGCCTGCCGTTGCGCATGATGTCGTCGACGTGCTGGACCGGCGGATCGTGCGACTCGTGGTGCTGGTGGAAGGCCCGCGCGGACCCGGTCCAGCCGAGCTCGAGCCCGGCGGCCACGATGGTCTGCCCGAAGTCGGTGTCCTCGCCGCCGTACCCGACGTAGTCCTCGCAGAAGCCGCCCGTCGCGACCCACGCGTCCCGGTGCAGCGCGAACGACAGCGACCAGAAGAGATCGGGGTCCGCGCCCACCTGTTGCTCGCCGGGCTCGGGAGCAGGACGCGCGGGGTGCGGGTCGTCCATGCGCGCCAGCGCGCCCAGGTCGTAGCCCGCAGTCCCCGGTGGGGGCAGGTAGGTGACCGGCCCCGACCACACGACAGCGGGCGACTCGTCGACGGCTCGGGCGTAGCCGGCGACGAGCTCGGCGCCGGCGAGGCCGTCGACGTCGAGGCAGATCACCGTGTCGGCGCCACCCTCCAGCGCGCGGGCGACTCCTGCGTTGCGTGCAGCAGCGAGCGGCAGGCCTAGTGGTGTCCCGGGCACAGCCAGGAGCACGGGCGTCAGCGGTCCGTCCGGACGCCATCCGAGGAGGTCGGTGTCGTCCATCGCGACCACGACGTACTCGTCGGGCAGCCGGGTACCGGCGGCGAGGCTGCGGTGCTGCGCGGCGAGATGGTCATGACGTCCGTGGACGATGGTGACGACGGCCGTGCTCATGGCGCGTGTGTGGTTGCGACTCCGTCGAGCACGTCGACGATCCGTCGGGCGGCCTTGCCGTCGCACCATCCGGACCAACGGGCACCGTCGAGGCAGTGCGCAGCGACGAGCCGTTCCGCCCAGCCGGACAAGGGGAACGTCGGCTCCACGACCACCGGCCACGGCCCCTCGGTCAGCACCCCGGCGGTGGTGCGCTGCTCGTCGTGGGGCCGGTCGGCCGGGACCACGATCGCGGGCTTGCGGCAGGCAGCGACCTCCGCGAGGGCGTTCTCCCCTGCCTGGGTCACGACGACATCCGCACCCGCCAGCACATCCCGTACGTCATCGGCCCACTGGTGACCCGGTCCCAGCACCGTCCAGTGCCAATCCGGGGTCTGCGCTCGCGCGGAGTCGATTGCCTGCGGCGAGGGGTGACCCCCTCCGCGCCCGAGCAGCACAACCACGCGTCGAGGGGTCGCCTGCGAGGGCTCGGGATCCGAGACCGGAATTCGCGACAGTCCTCCGACGCACGTGATCCTCGAGCGCAGCTCGTCCGGCAGCCCGGGCGTCATGCCGTCCAGACCCGCCGGCCAGCACGCCACGAGTGCGTCCGAGACCTCGTAGCCCAGCAGGTGCGCGGGATCGGTCCGGTCACCGGGCAGGACGAAGGACGCCACTGGTACGCCGTGCAGCCGGGCGAGCAGGGCCACCTCGACCGACACGTCGCTGACCAGGACGTCCGGACGTGCCCGAGCCACCCAGCCGGCGATCGTTGCCATCCGGTCCCGCAGACCGGGGTCCTGCCTCGGGACCCAGTGCAGCCGACCCCCGGCCGTCACGTCGCGAGGGGTCGGAGACTGGTCGTCGCGCGACAGCTCGACCCACTCCCCCGGCCAGTCCTCCGGCCGTGGGAGCGTCGAGAGACCGGTGACGGGCCGTCGGCTCACCGCCGCGACGGCGCGGGCCCGGTGCAGATGCCCGCTTCCTACGTGGTGGACGTAGTAGCCGATCACCCGGCGACCAGGTCCAGGTAGAGCTGTTCGTAGTCGTCCACCATGCGGTGCTTGCCGAACCGCAGCTCCGCAGTCCGCCGTACGACGTCGCGGTCCAGGCGGGACGCCGTACTGATGGCGCCGGCCAAGCTGGCTACGTCCCCCGGCGTAGCCAGGCGACCCGTGTCCTCGTCGACCAGCTCGGGCAGGGCTCCCCGGGCGTAGGCCGCGACCGGGGTCCCGCAGGCCATCGCCTCGGCGGCGACGAGGCCGTAGGGCTCATCCCACTCCGGAGTCACCACGGCGACGTCCGCGGCGCCGACGACATCATTGAGCTCAGCCTGTGACAGGTGCCCGAGGTACTCCGCGTCCGGTCCCAGCCGGGGCTCGACCTCAGCGGCGAAGTAGCTGCTGTCCATGATCGGACCCGCCAGGACGATCGGGACACCGGCGGCTCGCGCGGCGTCGATGGCACGGTGCGGTGCCTTCTCGGGCACGAGCCGGCCAGTCCAGACTGCGCCCGATCCCCCCGGCCCCCGGTGCCAGAGATCGGTGTCCACCCCGTTGAGGATCGTGCTCGACACGACGGCGTGCTCCCAGGCACGGGCCGTGCACTCGCTCACCGCGGCGAACCTGCTGTCCGCAGGCGCGAAGCAGGCCGCAGACTCCAGCCACGGGATCGGTGGCGTGTGCAGCGTCGTCACCATCGGCACCGCAACGGAGGACGCCATCGCCACTGGCAGGTGGTGGAGCGTGTTGTTGTGGATCACGTCGAAGCGGTCCGCGCCTGTTCGTGCCAGCTCGAGCATCAGCCCGAGGTAGGCATGATGCTCCGCCATCCACTGCTGTGGCGGTGCCGCGACGTCCGCACGTGCGGTGGCGCTGCACTCAAAGGCCTCGACAGGCAGGACTGTGACCGGAAGTGCCGGGTCCGAGCCCACGCCCGCGAAGAGGGACACCTCGTGCCCACGGCGCACCAGCTCGCTGGCCAGCACGTGCGTGTGTGCCTCCAGACCACCGGCGAACGGTTCGCGAACGGGGAACCGGCTCGAGGCGATGAGACAGATGCGCAGGGCCCGCCTCATCGCAGCAGCCTTCGGTACAAGAGCTCGTGCTGGGCCGCGATCCACGCCCGCTGTTCGCGACGTTCCTCGACCGAGACTGCCCCGAGCCCGCGATTCTCGTAGGCGTTCTTGACCGCGACCTGCAGGCTCTCTGGGCTGAAGGACGTCTCGTCCAGCTCGTAGCTCAGCACGGGCGCCTGGTCGGCGAAGTAGCCGCACGTGGGCGCCACGACCGTCGTGCCGAGGTCACGGCACGCCTCGAGCCAGCCGGAGTGGGTGCCGAACTGGTACGGCAGCACGGAGACGTCGAGGGAGTGGAAGTAGTCCCACAGCTCGGCGTCTGAGAAGAACGGGTGGACCCGGAGATCGATCTCCCCGCGCTCGGCGGACGCGCGGAGCGCCGCGGACACCTCCGGGTTGTAGCACCGTCCGTCCGGCTCGAGGAGCTCGTCGTGACCGTTGACCTGCAGGACTGCATCGGGCAGGTCGCGAACAGCGTCCATGAGCGCAGGCAGGATGCGCAGCGGGTCCATGCTGGCGCGCAGGCTCTTCACGTGCAGACCGACGCGGAACGTGTCCCGCGGCTCGCGTTCCCGCAGGCGCTCCATCGTCGGGAAGTCGACGACGTGCGGGTGTGGCAGCACGACCGGGTCGCGGCCCCACCGGCGACGGATCTCGGCCGCTGCGCCCCTCGTCAGGGTGATGACCTCGTCGGCGCCCGGGATCAGGATGTCGAGATGGCTGTCGTGCAACGCCGTGTCCGTGTGGTGCGGGTTGCGCAGGTCGTGGACCGTGTAGACCAACGGCTTTCCGCGCTCCCGCAGGACGTCCACGATCTCCTGGAGCTGCTCGGGCGTGCAGGCGTCGAAGCCGAAGTTGACGTGGAAGACGTCGAACTCGTTGTCCCGGACCCAGTCGGGCCGGAGCATCACCGGGGGCCACCAGCCCTGCTGGTCCGCGCGCAGCGACTCGTCCGGCAGCGGGTCCGGCAGCCGCCGCACGGTCTCGCCCTGCTCTCGCGACAGGTGCCACACGTACACGTGGGACTCCGGCACCGAGGCGACTACGACGGGTGGGCTCGAAGCAATCGAGGAAGCATCAGTATTCATGTGGCAGACCTCCCGAGAGTCAGCGGCAACAGGTCCCCCGCGACGCGCCGTCTCCTCCTGACGACGCTTAGGACCTACCCGAGCAAGGTCCCGTCAAACGGACGCGACGTGCTCGCTAATGTCCCTGATCAGCCCCTCTTTGGCCGTGTCGGACATGTACGACGCACGCACGGCGTTCTTCGCCAGCTCCCCGACACCGGCCTCGTCGAGGTCCAGCAGGTCGGCGGCGATCAGGTACTCCTTGTTGAGCGTGGTGCCGAACATCGGCGGGTCGTCGCTGTTGATCGTGACGAGCGCGCCGGCGGCGTACATCTCCTTGATCGGGTGCTCCGTCAGGTCCGGTACGGCGCGTGTGGCGATGTTCGAGGTCGGGCACACCTCCAACGGCACCTGGTGCTCGACGAGGTGCGCCAGGAGCTCGGGGTCCTGGGTCGACGACGTGCCGTGGCCGATCCGCTCCGCGCCGAGCAGCCGCAGCGCGTCCCACACGGTCTCGGGACCGGTCGTCTCTCCGGCGTGCGGGATCGAGTGGAGCCCGCGCGCCCGGGCCTGGTCGAAGGACGGCTTGAACTGGGGCCGGGGCACCCCCACCTCGGGACCGCCGAGACCGAAGCCGATCAGGCTCGGCGGGGCGTGGTCGAGGTAGGAGACGGTCGCCTCCGCCGCGGCCACCCCGAACTCCCCTGGCACGTCCCAGATCCACTGCAGCCGGACGCCGTGGTCCCGCTGGGCGGCTGTCCGCGCGTCCTCGACCGCCTCGACGAAGGCCTCGATCGGCACGCCCGCCCGCACGTTGGTGAACGGGGTGCAGGTCAGCTCGGCGTACCTGATGTTCTGCGCGGCCATGTCGGCTGCGATCTCGTAGGTGAGCATGCGCACGTCCTCGGCGTCGCGCACGAGGTCGACGACCGAGAGGTACACCTCGATGAAGTGGCCGAAGTCGCGGAACGTGTAGAACTCGCGCAGCTCGTCAGGGTCCGACGGGACCGTGCCGGGATGACGCTCGGCCAGCGCCGAGACGATGCGCGGCGAGGCAGAACCGACGTGGTGGACGTGCAGCTCAGCCTTCGGCAGTCCGGCGACGAAGCTCTCGGAGACGCTCATCGGGCCAATGTAGGACCGACCTCGTCCGGCCTCTTGAGTAGGGTTGACCGGGTGAATGACCGACTTGTGTGGATCGACTGCGAGATGACCGGGTTGAACCTCGAGAGCGACGCGCTGATCGAGGTCGCGGCGCTCGTCACCGACTTCGAGCTCAACGTGCTCGGCGAGGGCGTCGACGTGATCATCAAGCCACCCGCCGAGTCCCTCGAGCAGATGGACCCGTTCGTCCGGGACATGCACACCGCCTCGGGGTTGCTCGCCGAGCTGGACAGCGGCGTCACCCTGGCCGAGGCCGAGCAGCGGGTCCTCGACCACATCAAGGAGCACTGCCCCGACGGGAGCCGGCCCCCGTTGGCGGGCAACACGATCGGCACCGACCGGATGTTCCTCGCTCGTGACATGCACGAGCTGGAGAGCTTCTTGCACTACCGGGTCGTCGACGTCTCCTCGATCAAGGAGCTCGCTCGGCGTTGGTACCCCCGTGCGTACTTCAACGCCCCGGCCAAGCGCGGCAACCACCGTGCGCTCGCCGACATCCAGGAGAGCATCGAGGAGCTCCGCTACTACCGGGCTGCGGTCTTCGTCCCCGCCCCCGGCCCCGGTTCGGCCGACGCCAAGGAGCTGGCAGCCCAGCACGAGGGGTCGCTGACCGGGCTGGGCAACGTGCCGGGGGCGGAGCAGAGCACCAGCTGACAGCAGGTATGCTTTTCGCTGCTCCCGGATAGCTGTGGCGACCGGGGGCCTTGGTGGGTGTAGCTCAGCTGGTAGAGCACCTGGTTGTGGTCCCGGATGTCGCGGGTTCAAGTCCCGTCACTCACCCCAGCACGATCGAGCCCCTGGTTGCGGAGACGCGGCCGGGGGCTCGATCCGTTCAGCGGCAGGCGCCGATGGTGCGGGCCCCCGCCGGCACCGAGCCGAGCGGGCGCTGCCCGTCGAGCGAGACCTTGTCGACGCTGCCGTCCGCGCGCTTGGTGAGCACGGCGACCGGGTGCTCGTCGGCGGGCCACAGGATGCTCGGGACGCAACCCGGGTAGCGCTCGGAGTAGGCAGCCTTCCAGTCCGTCGAGCTCTGCCGCCCCGGCCCGTCCCCCGGGGCACTGCCGTCGACCGAACCCAGGCTCGAGACCACCGGGACAGCGAGCACCGCGAGAACACCTGCCGAGCGGAACAGCATCCCGGCAAGGATGCCCGGGAGCGTGCGCAGCACCGGCGTGGCCGGAGACCGGGCCTCGGTGCTGTTCATGGTGCGCTCCTGCCGTGGGTGACGTCGGTCCAACGACCTCCTGCTGGGAGGGTTATGCGCACCACACGCTCTGCCCACACCGGGTCAGCCGAGCGGGACCCCCATGCGGCCCTTCTCGAAGTCCTCGAACGCCTGCAGCACCTCGGTCCGGTCGTTCATCACGAAGGGCCCGCCCCAGGCGACGGGTTCGCGGATCGGCCGGCCACCCATCACGACGACCTCCATCGCCGGGTGCCGGGACTCCTGGCGCTCGTCCGCGTCGACCCGGATGAAGTCCCCACGTCCGAGGACGGCGAGCTGGCCGCTGCCCAGCGGACGCCGCTCCGGACCGACGGTCCCATCACCGGACAGCACGTAGACCAGCGCGTTGTGCTCGACCTCCCAGGGCAGCTCGAGGACCGCGCCGGGGGCCACGGTCGCGTGCACCATCGCCATCGGCGTGTACGTCGTGCCCGGGCCGGACCGGCCACCCACCTCCCCGGCGATGACCCGCACGAGAGCCCCGGCGTCGGCGGTCGTGGTCAGACCGAGCTCGGAGGAGCGCAGGTCCTGGTAACGCGGCTGGACCCACTTCTGGTCCCTCGGCAGGTTCACCCACAGCTGGAGGCCGTGGAAGAGCCCACCCTTCGTCACCAGCCACTCGGGCGGCGCCTCGATGTGCAGCAGCCCCGAGCCGGCGGTCATCCACTGCGTGTCGCCGTTCGTGATCGTGCCGCCGCCACCCTGGCTGTCCTGGTGGTCCATGACGCCGTCGATGATGTAGGTGACGGTCTCGAACCCACGGTGGGGGTGCCAGGGCGTGCCCTTCGGCTCGCCGGGCGCGTACTCCACCTCCCCGATCTGGTCGAGGTGGATGAAGGGATCGAGCAGTCGGAGGTCGACCCCGGCGAACGCACGGCGGACGGGGAAGCCCTCGCCCTCGTAGCCGGTGGGTGCCGTCGTCACCGAGACGACCGGGCGGACGACGTCGCCGAGCCCGGGTCCGTGGAGACGAGGCAGGACGGTCAGGTCATCGACGGTGACGGCTGGCATGGCGTTTCTCCCTCTGCTCTGGTGCGTCAACAATCGAGACGGTGATTTCATTTCGGCCATGAGCACACGACAGCCCTTGCTGGACCAGGTCCACGCCGCGACCGCGGGCACGCCGTACGTCGTCAAGGAGACCCCCCACGGCTTCGACATGGAGATCGACATCGTCGACGCCCAGTGGTTCAACCTCATGCGGCTCAACGGGCTGAAGCGGGTCTTCACCTACGAGGTGAAGCTCGACGAGGAGCAGCAGAAGTTCTCGATCACCGACGTGGCCCACAGCGTGAGCTGGGACGCGGGCGCCGGGTCCGACGGGCCGCCGACCCTCCACCGCGAGCAGAGCACCGAACGAGGCCGCGTCTACTCGAAGTCGTTCCACATCGAGACCGGCGTCGACGCCAGGACCGGCGAGGTCGGGACGCCGGTCGACTACCGGTTCGACTCGAACGAGGGACGCGACATCATCCGTGGCGTCCTCAAGGAGAACGGGTGGAGCGAGCAGATGGGCACCGAGCAGAGGATCGGGCTCCTCGTCGCCGGTCTCACCGTCGTCGCCCTGGTCGTGGTCGGCATCGTCGCCCTCGTGATGGCGCTGCTCGGCTGACCCACAGCGACCCGACGACGAGCCGGACAACGACCCGGACAACGACCCAGCAGCGGTTGGTTGAGTTGCCTCGGCGGCGGCTGCGTCCGGGGTACGTTGACGCACGATGAGCGGACCGAGCAAGCAGCGCTACGACGTCGTGGTGGTCGGTGGGGGCCACAACGGGCTCGTCTCGGCTGCCTACCTCGCGCGCGCCGGACTGTCGGTCCTGGTGCTGGAACGGCTCCGCAACGTCGGCGGCGCTGCTGTCTCGCAGGAGTCGTTCCCCGGTCTGCCGGCCAGGATCTCGCCGTACGCCCACCTGGTGGGGCTGCTCCCCGACCGGATCGTCGCGGACCTCGGGCTGGACCTCCAGCTGCGACCGCGGCGCACCGCCTCCTTCACGCCGGTCATCCGCTCAGGCCGCCACAGCGGGCTGATGATCGAGCGGAACCCCACCGACCTGACCGCGGAGTCGTTCCGCGAGCTGACCGGCGACGACCGTGAGTACGACGCCTGGCGCTCGTTCCAGGGTCGGCTGTCGGAGCTCGCGCAGGTGGTGGCGCCGACCTTCCTCCAGCCCCTGCGGTCCCGGTCGGAGGTGCAGCGGCTGGTCGACCCCGAGACCTGGCGGCTGCTGGTCGAGGAGCCGGTCGGCGCGGCGATCGAGAAGCAGTTCGAGGACGACGTGGTCCGCGGTGTGGTGGCCACCGACGCGCTCATCGGCACCTTTGCCGACCTGCACAGCCCTCAGCTCGAGCAGAACCGGTGCTTCCTCTACCACGTCGTGGGCAACGGCTCGCGCGAGTGGCAGGTGCCGCTGGGCGGCATGGGTGCTCTGGCGACCGGGCTCGAGCGGGTCGTCCGGCGCGACGGCGGCGAGCTCCTCACCGGTGCGTTCGTGAACCGGGTGGAGAGCGACGGCCGGTCCGCCCAGGTGTCCTACCAGACCGCGGACGGCAACCACACGGTCGATTGCTCGTGGGTGCTGGGCAACGTCGCCCCCTGGGTGGTGAGGGTCCTGCTCGGCGAGAACCCCGGTCCCAGGCCCGAGGGGTCGCAGGTCAAGGTCAACATGGTGCTGGACCGGCTGCCGCGCTTCCGGGCGGCTGTCTCCCCCCCGGTCGCGTTCGCCGGCGCCGTGCACTTCGGGAAGAGCTACGAGCAGCTGCAGCAGTCCTACCGCGAGGCCAGGGAAGGTCAGCTGCCGGAGATGCCGCCCGGCGAGCTGCACTGCCACAGCCTCACCGACCCCTCGGTGCTGGGCGCCCTGGCGATGGAGGGCAAGCACGTCTTCACCTACGCCGGCCTCCACACCCCCGCGCGCTTGTTCTCGGGTCAGCGCGAGGAGCAGCGCGACGAGGTGGTGCTCCGCGTCCTCGACACGATCAACCTCTATCTCGAGGAGCCGATCGAGACCCTGCTGGCGCTGGACGGGAACGGCACTCCCTGCCTCCAGGCGAAGTCGCCGCAGGACGTGGAGGCAGCGTTGGCGATGCCCGGCGGGCACATGTTCCACGGTCCCCTGGCCTGGCCGTGGGCGCCGGACACCGCGGTCTTCGACACCCCCGCCCGCCGTTGGGGCGTCCAGACGCCCGTCCCGAACGTGCTGCTGTGCGGGGCAGGCGCGGTCCGCGGCGGAGCGGTCTCAGGGATCGGCGGGCACAACGCCGCGATGGCCGTGCTCGAGGCCACCGGCAGGCGCGTCAGCTCCTGAGCACCTCGTAGGGGTCGACCTGGACGATCGGCTCGGTCGTCGGCTGCTCCGAACCTCCGGCCGGCTCGACGGTGAGCGCCACCTGGGTCTCCTCGTCGGGCATCCCCATCGCGGCACCGATCTCGGGGTCGCTCAGGATTGCCGCACTCACCATCTCGTCGCCGTGCACCGACCAGACCTGGTAGACGTGGTTCTCGTCGAGCGCCGGGAGCTCCCGGGTGTCGACCGCCATCTCCTTCCGACCGGCCGAGACAGCGACGGTGAGCTGACCGCCCTCGGTGGTCTCGACGGTGGCGGTGTGGGCGTCCTGCGCCTCGAAGACGCGGGTCGCCGCCAGGCTGAGGGGCGGTTCGTCGTCGAGCATCGCCTGCACGCCGTACGCGCCGCCGCCGGCGACGACCAGCGTCGCGGCGGCTGCAGCGAGCCAGGTGACCCAACGCGGCCTGCCATGCTCGCCGGCTGCAGTCGAGCTGGTGCCGGCGCTGCGGATCGGTGTCGGCTCGCTGGTGCCGGCGGTGACGGGACCGGCCGGCGGCTCCTGGCGGGTGCGGTCGGCGGCGGCAAGGATCCGAGCCTTCAGGTCCGGCGGCGGCGCGACGGCCTCGGCGGCACCCATGCGTGCGACCGCGGTCTGCAGCTCACGGACCTCCTCGCGGCACGCCTGGCAGCCGTCCAGGTGGCGGCGGAACTCCGCAGCCTCCTCAGGGCCCAGCGCGTTGAGGGCGTAGGCGCCGGACAAGGTGTGGACGTCGGTGCTCATCGGGCAGTCTCCAAGCAGTCACGAAGGCGAATAAGACCGTCGCGCATGCGCGTCTTGATCGTCGGAAGGGGTTTGTCGAGAAGGGTGGCCACCTCTGCGTAGGTGTACCCGTTGAAGTACGCCAGGCGCACGGACTCCATCTGGAGCTCGGTCAGCGTCTCGAGGCAGGTGCGGACGGCGCCGTGCTCCTCCTGCTGGATGACCCGCTCCACGGGCTCGTCGTGCTGCACCTCCTCGGGCATCGCCTGACCGTCGTACTTCTTCTGCGACTCGTTGCGTCGTACGGCGTCGACGGCACGACGGTGGGCGATGGTCATGATCCAGGTCTTCGCGGAGCCCCGGGCGTCGTCGAAGCTCGGCGCCTTGCGCCACACCTCGAGGAAGACGTCCTGTGCCACGTCCTCGGCGCGGTTGGGGTCGCGGATGACTCTCCGGGCCACCCCGAACACAGCCGGTCCCAGCGCGTCGTAGAGGCCCTCGAACGCGGCCGAGTCCCCTCGAGCCACCTTGCTGACCAGTTCGTTGACGTCGGCAGGATCGCGCGAGTGCACGAGCCGCAAGCCGGGTTCGGAACCCATGCGCAGACCTCCTCGACGTCCAGGGCCTCGAACTAAGGGCCCTGCTATGACCTTATTCGCTGCGGACACGTCGATGGATTGCTCTGGACACGACGAGCTTCACCGACGGTGGACGCAGGTCACCAAGCTGGACGACTTTTGCCGTCTGAGCCGATTTCAGGTGGGGCGAGGACCGCTGGTAACGTGGTCCTCGCTCCAGGCGCCATTAGCTCAATTGGCAGAGCAGCTGACTCTTAATCAGCGGGTTGTAGGTTCAAGTCCTACATGGCGTACCACCAGCTCGACCGGTTTCTCTACGGGCCGTCCGGATCGGTCCCGATCCTCCTTCGCGCGCGTACCTCCGCGCTGCTGCGGGTAGTTCTCCTGCACCACCTGAGGAGGGGATGAAAATGGCTGGACTGATGAACACCGTCTCGCGACTGGCCGGGACTGCAGGAAGCGTCTCCCGACGTCGCGGCACAGGCACACCTGCGGCGGGCGGCATGGGCAGGCGCCGTACCGGCATGGGTGCCGGGATGGGCAGCCCGACGACGCGCGGCTCTGCTGCCGGCGCAGCCGGTGGGCTGCTCAGCAGGTTCATGAAGCGTCGCTGAGCGGCCACGAACCGCAGCACCACCAAAAGACTTCGCCCCCTCGAGCAGTGCTCGAGGGGGCGAAGTATTCGTACCGGTCGGTCAGAGCCTGAGGATCGCGAGGATCGAGTTCAAGATCTGACGGATCTGCGTCAGCACACCGCTGTTGTCGAGCAGACCGGCCACCGCGCAGAGCAGGTTGCCCAGCAGGTTGCCCGGCCCCGGCTCGGCGTCGATGTTGAGCACGACACGGTTGAGCTGCACGCGCAGGCCGAGGATGTCCAGGTCGAGCGGACCGAGCACCAGGCTGAGGATGTCGCAGGCGGCAGCCCTCTCGGCTGTCCTGGCCAGCGACGTGCCCTGTCCGGACTTGACCGGCAGCCTGACGCGCATCGAGTCGGTGCCCACGACCTTGCCGTTGGCCCTGGTGAGCGTCGCGGTCAATGTGCCGATCGCCATCAGCCGGCCGTTGTCCTGGACGAACCGTGACGGCTTGAAGGTGCCGGTGACGACACCGTTCTTGCCGAACGTGCCCTTGATGTTCGACCGCATGGTGCCGAACTCGTTGCTCAGGACTGGTCCAGCGGTGGCACCGGTCGTCACCACCGCGGTGGTGGCGCCTCCGGTGTTGCCTGGCTGCACGGCAGATGCCGTGCCGGCCGTGAAGGTGAGCATCGATGTCGCCACCAAGCCACCCAGGAGCGGAGCCACACGGCCCCGCATCATCTTGTTGTTCATATCTCCCTCTCCGCAGCGGCCCTCCACCGCTGTCAGCGACCTCCTGCCCGCCGCAAAATGACCCAAACCACACCCCCCGGTAGGGAGCAGACCACTCCTGGACACGGTCGCCTCTGCTCGTGAGGGGACAATGGGTGGGTGAGCTCCCCGCAGAAGCTGCCTGCTGATCTGCCCCCGGAATGGTCGGCCAAGACTCCTGACACCGCCGACGTCGAGCCGCTTCGCGAGCTCGTCGCAGCGCATCAGCAGGCGGTGCGAGGACGGTCCTCCGTGGACCCGGAGGCGGTGGCCGCCTCGGTGATCGGCACCGGCTCCTGGACCAGGCGCCAGGTGGTGCTCCGGTCCCCCGACGACCGGGTTGCCGCGTGGATCGCAGTGCACGACCGGGCAGGCGGCAGGACCTCGGTCGACCTGACCGTCGCCCCCGACTGCGCCGACGGCGACCGGGTCGCCGGTGCGCTGCTCGGCTGGGCCCGGGAGGCAGCCGTCGAGACCGCGCGGTTGCGCCAGCTCGACGAGACCCAACTCGACGCGATGGTGTACGCCGACGACGACCGGCAGCAGCGTTGGTTCGCCGCTGCGGGCTACGACCGGACCCGGACCTGGCTCGAGCTCACCCGTGCCGTCGACGACGCAGAGATGCTCCCCCAGCCGCAGCCAGGGGTGGCCGTCCGCCGGGTCGCCAAGCACGAGAACGATCTCCCGGTCGCAAGCGACATCCAGGTGGTGCACCAGATGCTCGAGGAGTCCTTCGCCGACCACTTCAACTCCTACCGGGAGAGCTTCCCCGAGTTCCTGCAGCGGCTGCGGGAGGATCCTGGTCATCGCTGGGACCACTGGTGGATCGCCGAGGTCGACACCGAGGACGGCCCGCTGCCTGGTGGTGCGCTGGTGAGCTCGGTGCTGACCGCCGACGCCGACGGTGTGCTGGGCAGCTACGTCGACTACATCGGGGTGCACCGCCGCGCGCGCGGACGCGGTGTCGCCAAGGCTCTGCTGCACACCGTGATCAGAGATGCGCGACGGCGCGGCCGCAACCGGGTCGACCTCGAGGTCGACGCCGAGTCCCCTACGCACGCCGACCGCCTGTACGCCTCGATGGGCTGGACGACGAAGTACTCCACCGAGTCCTGGCACGCGCTGGTCACGGTTGGCGCTCGCGACCGCTGGGTATCCCTCTGACATGAAGCTCATGCGAACCGCAGCCATGGCCGGCGTTGCCAAGAAGGTCTACGACGAGGCCCGCAAGCCGCACAACCAGCAGAAGATCCGCGACGCCGTCGCGTCGGTGAAGGCACGCCGCTCCAGCGGCACCAAGCGGCCCTGATCGGCGCCGGTGCGGGTCAGCGACTGACCCGCACGGCGCTCAGATGACCCCCATGGCCAGCATCGCGTCGGCGACCTTCACGAACCCGGCGATGTTCGCGCCCACGGTGTAGTCGCCCGGGGCGCCGTACTCCTCGGCAGTGGTCGCACAGCTGGTGTGGATGTCGCGCATGATCTCCGCGAGCCGGGCCTCGGTGTGCTCGGCTGTCCAGGAGTCGCGCGAGGCGTTCTGCTGCATCTCCAGGGCGCTGGTCGCCACGCCCCCGGCGTTGGCCGCCTTGCCGGGGCCGAACAGCACACCCGCCTCCTTGAGCACCTTGATGGCCTCGGGCGTGGTCGGCATGTTGGCACCCTCGGCCACCACCTTCACGCCGTTGCCCACCAACGTCTGCGCCTGCTTCTCGGAGAGCTCGTTCTGGGTCGCGCAGGGCAGCGCGATGTCGCACGGCACGTCCCAGATGGACCCCTCGGTCACCAGCTCGGCACCACGCTCCTCCGCGTAGTCCGCGACCCGCTCCCGGCGTACCTCCTTGACGTCCTTGAGCAGCTCCACGTCGACGCCCTTCTCGTCGACGACGTAGCCGCCTGAGTCGGAGCAGGCCACCACGGTGCCACCGAGCTGGTGGATCTTCTCGATCGCGTAGATCGCGACGTTGCCGGAGCCGGAGACGACCACGCGCTTGCCGTCGAAGGACTCACCGCCGGCGCCGAGCATCTCCTCGACGAAGAAGACCGTGCCGTAGCCGGTGGCCTCCTTGCGCACCCGGGAACCGCCCCAGGTCAGCCCCTTGCCGGTGAGGACGCCGGCCTCGAAGCGGTTCGACATCCGCTTGTACTGGCCGAAGAGATAGCCCAGCTCGCGAGCGCCTACGCCGATGTCGCCGGCCGGCACGTCGGTGTGCTCGCCGATGTGCCGGTGGAGCTCGGTCATCATCGACTGGCAGAAGCGCATCACCTCGCCGTCGGACTTGCCCTTCGGGTCGAAGTCGGAGCCGCCCTTGCCGCCGCCGATCGGCATCCCGGTCAGCGAGTTCTTGAAGATCTGCTCGAAGCCGAGGAACTTGACCGTGCCCAGCAGCACGCTCGGGTGGAACCGCAACCCGCCCTTGTAGGGGCCCAGGGCGGAGTTGAACTGCACCCGGAAGCCGCGGTTGATCTGGACCTGTCCCTCGTCGTCGACCCAGGGCACGCGGAAGATGATCTGGCGCTCCGGCTCGCAGATCCGTTGGATGATCGCGGCCTCGAGGTACTCCGGGTGCTTGTCCACCACGGGTCCGAGGCTGTCGAACACCTCGCGCACCGCCTGGTGGAACTCGTCCTCGCCGGGGTTCCTCCGCAGCACGTCCTGGAAGATGTCGTCGAGCGCGGGGTGCAGGTCTGACACCGCGTCAGCGTACGTCAGCCGCTCCGGCAACACGCGGGACCCGTGCGCGCTGCACGAGGCGGAGCCACCGGCGGGGCTAGTGTCCATGCGTGATCAAGTACCTGGGCTCGAAGCGGACCCTGGTCCCGGTGCTCGGCCACATCGCCACGACGGTCGAGGCCCGCACAGCCCTCGACCTTTTCACCGGCACCACGCGGGTGGCGCAGGAGCTCAAGCGCCGCGGGATCCACGTGACCGCGGCGGACGTGGCCACCTACAGCGGCGTGCTCGGCGACTGCTACATCGCCACCGACTCCACCGAGATCGACCTCGAGGACGTCGCGGAGGCCGTCGCGGAGCTGGACGCACTGCCCGGGGAGCGCGGCTACTTCACCGAGACCTTCTGCGAGTCCGCTCGCTTCCTCCAGCCGAAGAACGGCATGCGGGTCGACGCGATCCGTGCCGCCATCGAGGAGAGGTACGCCGGCACCGCGCTCCACCCGATCCTCCTCGCCGCACTGCTCGTGGCGGCGGATCGGGTGGACTCCACGACCGGCGTGCAGATGGCCTACCTCAAGCAGTGGGCGCCGAGGGCGCACCGCGACCTGCGGCTGGAGGTGCCGGCGCTGATCCCCGGACCGGGACGGACGCTCGTGGCGGACGCGTTCGACACCGTCGACCGGGTGGCACCCGTCGACCTCGCCTACCTCGACCCGCCCTACAACCAGCACCGCTACTACACGAACTACCACGTCTGGGAGACGTTGGTCCGCTGGGACTCCCCCGCGCACTACGGCATCGCGTGCAAACGCGTCGATGCCCGTGACGACGCGACGAAGAGCGTCTTCAACCGCAGGGCGACGATGCCGGCGGCCCTTGCCGAGCTGGTCGCCCGGGTGCGCGCCGAGGTGGTCGTGGTCTCCTACAACGACGAGTCCTGGATCACGCCGTCGGAGATGATGCGCTCGCTGCGGGACGCCGGCCATGACGACGTACGGATGCTGGCGTTCGACAGCAAGAGGTACGTCGGCGCGCAGATCGGGATCCACGGACCCACTGGGCAGAAGGTCGGGACCGTCTCGCACCTGCGCAACACCGAGTACGTCTTCGTGGCCGGCCCCACGGACCGGGTGGAGGCAGCGGTCCCCCTCGAAGCGGCCGTGGTGGTCTGAGCGAAGATGGGTGCATGACGAACGCGATCACCCTGCACCCACGGCTCCGCCGTACCTTCGTCGCACTCACCGCCACCACCGCGCTCGCCCTCAGCGGGTGCGGCGGCGACGAGCCCGAGACGCAGAGCACCCCGAGTGCCTCGCCGACCGCGTCCGACACCCCGAGCCCCTCGAAGTCGAAGAAGGCGGAGCCGGCCGACGAGACGTCGGCGCCGGCGTCGGTCGACGAGGTGGTCGTGGACGTCACGATCGCCGGCGACGACGTCACCCCCGTGGCGCAGTCCGTCGAGCTCGCCGTCGGGGAGACGCTGCTGCTCGAGGTCAACTCGGACCGCGCCGGGGAGCTGCACGTGCACTCGTCGCCCGAGCAGTTCGCCGACTTCGCGGCCGGCGCCTCGCAGCTGGACTTCACGTTCGACAAGCCGGGCAGCGTCGACATCGAGGAGCACGACAGCGGGGAGCTCATCGTCCGCGTGCTGGTCCAGTGACCGACATGCGCTACCGCCCGCTCGTTGACAGTGGGCTGGTGGTGTCCGTGGTGGGGCTCGGCTGCAACGCCTTCGGCAGCCGGGTCGACCCCGAGGGCGTGCGGGCCATCGTGGACGCGGCGTTCGACGTCGGGGTCAACTTCTTCGACACCTCCGACACCTACGGTCTCGGTGCCAGCGAGGAGCTCCTCGGCGAGGCGCTGCGTGGGCGCCGGCACGACGTCGTCGTCGCCACGAAGTTCGGGATGGACATGCACGGCCACAACGGTCCCGACCACGGTGCGCGGGCGTCCCGGCGCTACGTGCGGCGGGCGGTGGAGGGATCGCTGCGGCGGCTCGGCACCGACCACATCGACCTGTACCAGATGCACCAGCCGGACCTCGTGACACCGGTCGAGGAGACGCTGGCGGCGTTGAACGAGCTCGTCGACGAGGGCAAGGTCCGCTACGTCGGCTGCTCGAACTTCGCGGCCTGGGAGGTGACCGAGGCGCACTGGACCGCGCGGGCGCGCGACCTCCAGGGGTTCATCACCGCGCAGAACGAGTACTCGCTCTACAACCGGGTCGCCGAGGAGGAGCTGGTGCCGGCGTGTCTCAGCGCGGGAGTGGGCCTCCTCCCCTACTTCCCGCTCGCCTACGGGCTGCTCACCGGCAAGTACTCCGCGGGCTCCGCGCCCGAGGGGAGCCGGCTCAGTGCCGAGTCCCAGCGACGCAGGCTCGAGGGTGCGGACTTCTCGCGGATCGACGCGCTCCAGTCGTACGCCGACGCCCGGGGACTGGACCTGCTCACCGTGGCGATCTCGGGCCTCGCGGCGCAACCGGCCGTCGGCAGCGTGATCGCCGGTGTGAGCCGGGCCGAGCAGGTGCACACGAATGCCGCGGCCGGTCGGTGGGAGCCGTCCGCCTCGGACCTGGCCGAGCTGGCCGGCATCAACCGGACGCCGCTGCCGGGCATGACGTCCCGGTCGTTCGTCCGCTAGCCCCACCCCGGCCGAGCCGGCGTCAGAGGTAGAGGCCGGTCTCGCTGTCGTCGAGCCGCTCGGCGGCGACCGCGTGGACGTCGCGCTCGCGGAGCAGGACGTAGCTCTCGCCGTTGACCTCGACCTCTGCCTTGTCGTCGGGGTCGAACAGGACGCGGTCGCCGATCTCCACCACCCGGGCGTTCGGGCCGACCGCCGCGACCTTGGCCCAGCCGAGGCGGCGGTTCCCCAGCGCGGCGGTCGCAGGGATCACGATGCCGCCGGTGGACCGGCGCTCACCCGACTCGTCGATCTGGACGAGCACGCGGTCGTGCAGCATCCGGATCGGGGTCTTGTCGGACATGACGCGGGAAGGCTGCTCAGCTGGTGACGCGGCGGATGACCACGATCACCGCGACGAAGCCGGCGAACCCACCGGCCACCTTGAGGATGTTCTCGGTGCGGGGGTTGCCTGCGGGGTCGACGAAGAAGCCCTTCACGGTCGCGACCTCGCGCCGGACGATGGTCTTCGGGCTGGTGCGGTAGATGAGGTCGTCGATCGTCGACGCGAGCCGGTCGCGCGTCTGCTCCATCTCGCGCTCGATGGAGTCGGTGCTATCGACGTCCTTGCTGTCGGCCACGGTCTGCTCCTCGTCGACGTGCGGGCGGCGCCCCACTCCTCGCGGGGCCACCGGGCGGCTCCCCCGGGGGCTACCAGGGAGAGAGGCTAC
Source organism: uncultured Nocardioidaceae bacterium (assembly GCA_902805865.1). Lineage (GTDB taxonomy): Bacteria > Actinomycetota > Actinomycetes > Propionibacteriales > Nocardioidaceae > Marmoricola_A. The sequence goes on from CADCUK010000043.1 coordinate 43,023, forward strand.
CCGCCCTCGGGCACCGGGACGTTCCGGGGATCGAATCCGAACGGCAGCTCCAGGCGGTGCGCCCGCATCAGCTCCTCGTCGGTCAGCAACGCCCGGGTGGGGCCGTCGGCGACCATGACCCCGCCGGACAGGACCACCGAGCGAGGGCACAGCTCGAGCGCGTACGGCAGGTCGTGGGTCACCATCAGGACCGTGACGTCGAGGCTGCGCAGGATGTCGGCGAGCTCGCGGCGCGAGGCCGGGTCGAGGTTCGACGACGGCTCGTCGAGCACGAGGATCTCCGGCCGCATCGCGAGCACGGTGGCCACCGCGACCCTGCGCCGCTGGCCGAACGAGAGGTGGTGCGGCGGGCGGTCGACGTACTCCACCATGCCGACCTGGTCGAGCGCCTCGAGGACGCGGCGGTCCAGCTCGGCGCCTCGCACCCCGAGGTTGCGCGGACCGAACGCCACGTCGTCGCGCACGGTGGGCATGAACAGCTGGTCGTCCGGGTCCTGGAAGACGATCCCCACGCGGCGGCGTACCTCCTGCAGGTTGGGCTTCGTCACCGGCATCCCCGACACCGTCACCGAACCCGCCGCCGGCAGCAGGATGCCGTTGAGGTGCAGGACCAGCGTGGTCTTCCCCGCCCCGTTGGGGCCGAGGAGCGCCACCCGCTCGCCGCTGTCGACGTGCAGGTCCACGCCGTACAGCGCCTGGTGGCCGTCGGGATAGACGTGCGCCAGCCCCGCGACATCGAGCACTCTCATGCGCGTTCTCCCGGCGCGTGGCCCCGCGAGAGCATTGCCAGGTGCACGCGCTCGCCGCGCTCGTAGGACCGGATGAACAGCGCACCGGCCGACCGCGCGATGACCGGCCAGTGGCGCGGGTTGCGGGCGGTGAACCCCCGTGACGCCAGCGCGGTCCGCATCCGTCCCATCTCGTCGCCGACCACGTCGAGGTACCGCACCATGAACGACAGGATCTGCACCAGCGGCGCGGGCATCCGCAACCGCTCGAGGCCGCGTACGACGTCATGGGGCTCGGTGGTCGCGGCCAGCAGCAGGCTCGCAAGCACGCCGAGGGTGCCCTTCATGAGCAACGCTCCGGCCGCGACGAGACCGGGCTCGCTGACCGTGACACCCCAGACCTCGGTCTGCGGACCCCGGGAGACGAACGGGACGATCAGCGCGAAGACGACGAACGGAAGCTCGACGACCGTGCGCTTGAGCAGGTAGCTCGGCGGCACGCCCGACCGGGCGACCACCGCGGCCAGGACGGCGAGGTAGCCGGCGAAGAACGGGTAGGCGTCGCCCGGCGTCGCAACCACCAGCAGGACGAACCCCACCAGCGCGAGGAGCTTGTGGTGCGGCTCGGCCCGGTGGACGGGCGAGTGCCCGTGGTAGTGGAGCCGGTGTCCGTGACCGGCGCCCATGTCAGTCCTGACCCCTCCGGCGCAGGGCGTAGGCACCGCCGGTCGCCACGGCCAGCACCACGACGACACCGACCACGCCTGCGACGCCGGTGCCCCCACCGTCGCCGAGCTCATAGTCCGCGAAGGGCCCCTCGGCGCCCGGGTGCTCCTCGGCCTTGTCCGCGAAGCCGGTGTCCTCCGCGACGCGCTCGAGGCCGTCGGGCGCCCCGGACGCGTAGACGCTCACGACGCCGGCGAGCAGCAGCGCGACGAGCAGCCCGACGACGAGCACCGCACGGGTGGACGGGCGGGTCGACGGGCGGCTCATGCCGATGTCCTCGCCACGGGCGTGCGGATCTCCACGACCCGATCGGCCAGGACCCGTCGGGCGCCGTGCACGAGGTCCGGCCGCACGGTCACGATGCTCGCGACCACCAGGCCGGTGATGGCGGCCTCGCCGAGGCCGATCACGAGGTGCCAGCCGAGCATGGCGGTAGTGAGGGTGTCGAGCGGGATGGGTGCGGTCCCCCCGACGGCGTACAGGCCGACGAAGGCGAGCGCGGTGATCGGGACCGACAGGTAGGCCGCCACCGCGGCGAGCGGGGCGACCAGTGCCTGCTTCTTGGGCAGCACCGCCTGCAACGCTCGGAAGACGAGCCACCCGGCAAGCACCCCGACCACGCCCATGAGCACCACGTTCGTGCCGAGCGCGGTCACGCCGCCGTCGGCGAACAGCAGGCTCTGGACGAGCAGCACGACGCTGAGGCAGAGCATCGCGGTCCATGGACCGACGAGCACCGCAGCGAGGGCTCCGCCGAGCAGGTGGCCGCTGGTGCCGGCACCGACCGGGAAGTTCAGCATCTGCGCGGCGAAGACGAAGGTCGCGACCAGTCCCGCCATCGGCGCTGCCTTGTCGTCGAGCTCACGGCGGGCGCCACGGAGCGCGACACCGATGGCAGCGACCGCCACCGCGCCGGTCGCGATCGACGTGGGAGCGTCCAGGAAGCCATCGGGAACGTGCACAGGGGCCTCCGTCGACTTGGGATTCCGGGCTGGTTGTGGGGTCAGCCTACCCACTTGCACATCGTTCGCAATAACCAGGAGACAGCAACAAGCGACTGGTCCGAACCGCCTGGACACCTGACCAATCCGCAGGACTCCAGTCTTCGAATGGCCTATGGCGCACGTCACATCCAGCGTCGGAACGCTGCTCTCCAGCCTGAATCAGTCGACTCGTGCGCCGGTCGACCAGTGGTGGCGATCGGCTCTCCGCCGCATCGCTTCATTCCTTCCAGGAAGGCTCTTCATGAGCATTGCAAAGCGTCTCCCCCGTGGCCTCACGTCACGGCGTTCGGCGGTGGCCCTCATGGCCTCCGGCGGACTGATGGCCGGTGTGGGCCTCGCCGGCCTCGGGCCGGTCGGGGCTTCGGCCTCCAGCCACCGCGAAGCCCCGCTGATCGCGGGGTTGCCCCAGTACGACACCACCGACGTCTATGCGTTCCGCAGTCCCGAGCGCACCGACACTGTGACGCTCGCGGCGAACTGGATTCCTTTCGAGGAGCCGGCGGGTGGTCCGAACTTCTACGCGTTCGCCACCGACGCGCGCTACAACATCAAGGTCGACAACGACGGTGACACCAAGCCCGACATCACCTACCGGTGGACTTTCAAGGACCACTACCG
>CADCUK010000044.1 GCA_902805865.1 uncultured Nocardioidaceae bacterium
GCTTCGAGGTCGCCGGCGGCGGGGCACCCCCTGGGACCGTGCTGGCGATCGGCGAGTACCTCTCCACCCTCCCGGGGACCCCGGTGAAGGAGCCCGTCTTCGGCCTCGACGCCAAGTGGATCCCCGCCGAGCTGCGCGCCCAGGCTGAGATCAGCGGCTTCACCGTCGTCGACCGCGCCTCTGTGCTCACCACCCACCTCGCCGACGTCGTGCGCAACCACGCCGGCCGGCTGCTCGGGCGCGAGGACGTGAAGGTCCTCACCGACGTCGTCAAGCGCAGCCACCCCGTCGTCGTCGAAGAGCTCACGCCGGCACAGCTCAGCCTCGGCGAGGTGCAGCGCGTGCTCCAGGCGTTGCTCGACGAGCACGTCGGCATCCGCGACCTCGTGCGCATCTTCGAGGCGCTGTCGCTGCGGGCCCGCGAGACCAAGGACCCCGAGCACCTCGTCGAGGGGGCGCGCGGTGCGTTGGGTGCGGCGATCATGCAGCCGTACATCAGCGACGGCGCCATCAACGTCATCAGCTTCGAGCCGCAGCTCGAGCAGCGGATGCTCGAGGCGTTGCGGCCGACCGACGAGGGCAGTGTCGTAGCCTTCGACATGGAGACCGGCCAGGTCGTCCTCAGCGAGCTGGCCCGCTTCATGACCGAAGCGGAGAACCGCAACGTGACGCCTGTGGTGGTGTGCGCCCCGCAGCTCCGGGCGGCGGTACGCCGGATGGTTCAGCCGTCGCTCGGACGGATGCCGGTGCTGTCCTACCGTGAGCTGTCCGGGAGCGCGCAGGTCCGCTCCGTTGGCGTCGTCACCGGCCGGATGGCCACGGTGAGCGTCTGATGACGAGCCCCTTCTCCGGCCTGGTGCTGGGAAGTGGCGCCCTGCTGGCCTCGCCCGCACTCTGGGCCGCGTTCGTCGACGGCTCGATGGCCATGGACACGGCGATCGTGCGGCTCGTCGTCGCCGTACTCGTGAGCTGGATCGGGCTGTCGCTGCTGATGTCGCTGCTGGACGGAACCGCGCCCGAGACGCCGGCGGACGAGGTACCGCGTGCACTGCCAGGGATTGACGGGCCGATCCCGGTGCGGGGCGCCGTCGTCGACAGCCACGACGAGACGCAGTCACCGACCGGCTGAGTCAGCACGATCGCCGCCTCAACCTCGCGCGAGCGCCCACTCAACCTCGCGCGAGCGCCCACTCAACCGGGGGTCAGGTGAGGACGTTGATCGGGTTGTAGACGATCCCCGGGAACACCTTGCTGACGTCCTTGTCGGGGAACCGCTTGTGGACGACCTCGCCAAGGACCTGCCGGTAGTCGGTGGTCACCTTCAGGTCGCCCTCGAGGAGGTTGGTGGAGCCGAGCCCGGGCCAGGTGCCGTGGTAGCCACCACGAACCCCACCGCCCATCAGCAGCATCATGTTGCCCCAGCCGTGATCGAGCCCCTGGTTGCCGTTCTCCTGCACGCGGCGGCCGAACTCGCTGATCGTCACGAGCGTCACCCGCGACCGGAGCGGCCCGAGGTCGTTCATGAACGCGCTCACGGACTGGGCGAAGGCGCCCGCCATGCTCTGCATGTCGCCCCACTGCAGGGTCCCGTAGCCGTCGTGCATGTCCCAGCTGCCGTAGTCGACGGAGACGACCTCGGTGCCGATGTCGGCCTTGATCAGCTTGGCGGTGTCCTTGAGCGCGTTCGACAGGTCGGTGCCCGGCCAGCTCGTCGGGTACGGCGCTGCAGGCACGTAGGGCCGCGCGGCGACTGCGCCGAGCGTCGACACGGTGGAGAGCGCCGAGCGGGCAGCACGAGCCATCGGGCTGGTCCCGTCACCCCACATCGTCTCGAGGTGCCCGCGCCGGCGGGCGGCCCAGCCGTCGTCGGACCCGATGAGCTTCACGTCGTCGAGCTCGCGGGTGGCGACGGTCGACGCAGGTCCCTCGACGAGGGTGGGCGGTGTGGCGTTGCCGAGGTGGACGGCATCGGTCGCCGCCCCGGTGCCGCCGAGGCCGACCATCCGGTTCACCCACCCCTGGCGGAGCGTCGAGCCGGGTGCGGCGTCCTCGATCAGCTCCATCGCCGCGAAGTGCGACCGGTTCGGCTGGTCCATCCCGACGGCCTGCACGGCCGCCATCTGACCGGCGTCCCACATCCACTGCAACGGTGCCAAGGCAGGGTGCAACCCGAACATCGCGTCCTTGGCCATCAGGGACGCCTTGGGGACGGCGATGCGCGGCCGCGCCGCGTAGTACCCGGGGTCGGCGTGCGGCACGACCATGCCGAGCCCGTCGATGCCGCCGCGGAAGCTGATCACCACGAGGACGTTGCCCCCGGGTGTCGCCCCGAAGGATGCCTGCCTGACGGCCTGCCCGAAGAGGCTGGTGGTGACGGCCGTCGCGCCCGCGGCGGCCATGCCGCCGAGGAAGCGGCGCCTCGAGAGCTCGGCGGCTCGGCCGAACTCCGCGCAGCAGCCGGGGGTCTCGGTCGTCATGGGAGGTCCTTCGTGTGGGTCATCGGCACATGTGCTCGGGGCTGTCCAGCAGCACCGCGACCAGGCGCGGGAACTTCCACTGGATGACGGCATGGGAGCGGCTGACAACCTCGCCGGGCTGGACGTCACACCCCTCGCACGCCGCCTTCAAGAGCTTGTCCGTGGACGGCCGGCCCAGCATCACGCGGCTGAGGTGGTCGACGAGCTGGTCGAAGCGGAGTCGTCTCTCGGGCAGGAAGGCCGCGGGCCGCTTGTACCGGACCTGGTCGTTCGGCCACCAGCCCCCCGCCATCCCCCAGTGCATCTGCCAGGAGTTGAGCATCCGCGTCGTGGAGGCCGAGACCGCCGCGCGGTCGGGCGGGCCGTCGGGGCGGGGCCACTGGTAGACGAGCGTGCTGCGGATGGACCAGGACAGCTCGTGGGCGAACGAGCCGGTGCCGGCAGGGGCCTGGGCCGAGACCTGCAGCACGCGGCAGGTGGCCACCACGTCGTCGATCGGTGTGCGGACCTTCCGCCCCGCCGACGCCCAGAACTCCTCGGAGCTGACCAGGGCTCGCAGGGTCGCCTTGATGTCGGTGCCCGAGGCGAGGTAGGCGTCGGCCACGCGGCTCACCAGTGCCTCCGGCGGGTCGTCCTCGACGAACCGGACGGCGAGCTTGCGGGCGATGCGGCGTGCCGTCGCCGGGTGATTCGCCAGGTGACGCAGGTACTGCTCGGCCAGCCCCGGGTTGTCCGCCACTGCGTTGGCGTGCTTGAAGCCGAGCACCTCGACCGCGCCGGTCGTGTGGCGGCTCGGGTCGTAGAAGCCATTCCACACGTCTTGGCGGACGGTGTGCCCCGACAGCAGCTTCGCGGAGTCCTTGACCATCGCCTCGGTGTACCCCGCGTCCCGCCCGACGGTGTGCAGCTCGAGCAGCTCGCGACCGTGGTTCTCGTTGGGGTTGTTGCGGACCGACTTCCAGTTGTCGAGGAACATCAGCATCGCCGGGTGCAGGGTGACCGCCACCAGCAGGTCGGACACCTTCCCGAGCGCGTGCTCACGGATCGTGGCGTCGTACGCCGGCCGCTGCGTGAAGCCCGGGAAGTGGGTCGCCTCGACGTGGAAGTGGTTGCTCCAGAACTCGACCATCGACTCGAACACCGTGCGGCTCGAGTAGACGCGGCGGAGCAGCGAGTAGTTGCCGAGGTCGCGCGCGTACTCCCAGTTGTTCTGCACGTCGGCGCGGTCGTTGCGCCAGATCTCCTCCGACGACTCCTGCAGCCGCGGGAACCAGCCGGCGACCTCCGTGCCCTTGCTGCTCTCGCGGACCGAGGTGTGGTCGAGCTGCTTCTCGAACCAGGCCAGCTCCCCGCCGGCGCGGCGGAGCTGGCGGAACGATGCCGGGGAGAACCCGCATCCCATCCGGGAGAGCATGTGGAGCTCGCGGGCGGTCGGCACCGGCGTGGAGTCGTACGACGCTGCGGTGTACGCGCGGCGCGCGGACGTCCTGGTGAGCAGACGTGTGGCGAGACCTGCGGAACCCAAGGGACCCTCCCGTGCGGAGCACGACCGGCACTCCGCCGGTCCGAGGACCAGTGTGCGGGACCAAAGTCCCTAACCGGGCCAAAACCGGGTTTTCCGGACCAGTTTGACCCCGATCACGGTTAACCCGTCGCCGGGCCGGGGATGCTCCTGCTGACAGTCACGTCAGTGCGACACCGACAGAGGAGCGCAACCATGGGCCTGGGCCTCGGCATTTTCCTGATCGTTCTCGGGTTGATCTTCGTCAGCGGCGTCATCAACTACGACATCAGCTTCATCGAGGACACCACCCTCGGTTGGATCCTTCTCGCAGCCGGGATCCTCTCCATCGCGCTCGGGTTCCTCATGACCCACCAGCGCACGCGCACCACGCACGTCGAGGAGCGTCGGGTCGACCACGACCGGATCTGATCCTCGTTTGAAGGGGCCGCCCTCTCGGGGGCGGCTCCTTCATGCTTTTCCGGCCCGGATCGGCGCGGTCCGCGAGGAACGAAAGCGGTCGTTTCCTGACCCGTCCCACGGGTACCTGCACGGCATGGAAACCGCACCCCTTTCCGAGATCTTCCAGTCATCCGGCCCGTTCGCCACGGCCCTCGTGGACGTCAGCCACGACTCCGAGAACGCCGAGCACGAGCACGAGCTGAGGGTTCGCACGGTCTGCGAGTCACTCGCCGAGCAGGGCGCCGAGGCCGGCACCGTGGACGTGGTCCGCGAACGCCTCTCCGCAACCGCCGAGCGCGCTGCGCCGGTCGGCCGTCTGTTGGTGACGGCCGGCGACAAGGTGCTCCTCGACGAGCTGCTCGGCGCGCGGATCGACCAGCCCCTGGCGTCGTACGGGCCGCTGCCCGACCTGAGCCCCTGGATCCAGCACCGCGACAGCACGCTGACCTTCGTGCTCGCCGTCGTCGACCACGTCGGTGGCGACGTCGCGGTGTACGACTCCGACGTCCCGGAGCCGACGGACGAGACGAGCGTCGAAGGTGAGACCCAGCACGCGCACAAGGTGCCGGTCGGCGGCTGGTCGGCGCTGCGCTACCAGCACGTCACCGAGAACGTCTGGCGCCAGAACGCAGGCGAGGTCGCCGACGAGGTGCTCGCCCGCCTCGAGGAGGGCATCGACCTGGTGCTCCTCGCCGGCGACCCGCAGTCCCGCCCGATGGTGCTGGAGAAGCTCGCGAACAGCTCGGCGACCGTCGTCGAGCTCGAGAGCGGGACGCGCGCGGAGGACGGCGGGGACGAGGCGATGCAGCAGGCCATCCGTGAGGCGCTGATGCAGCAGCTGGTCGAGCGCCGGCTCGCGCTGAGCCACGAGCTCAAGGACAGGCTGGGGCGCGACCACGCGGTCGCCACCGGGGTCAAGGACACCGCCGACGCCTTCGTGCGCGGACAGGTGGAGACGCTGCTCATCGACCCGCAGGAGGCCGCCGAGCTCACGCTGGACCCGAGCCAGCACCCCGGGCTCGTCGTGGGCGCCACCGTCCCCGGAGGTCCCTTGCGGGCCGACCAGGCGCTGATCGCAGCAGCGGCGCTCACCAGCGCCGACGTGTCCGTCGCTCCACGCGGCATCCTCGGAGGCGCGCCGGTCGCTGCACTGCTGCGCTGGGACCAGGACGCCGTCGGCTCACGTCAGGGCTGAGACCCACCGGAGAGCGACCAGCCGGACGAGGCGGAGGCTCGCACCCACGAGGTGGGTGCGAGCCTCCATTCGTGGGTGCAGCTTCTAGCCGCGCGGCTGCGCGGGATTGGTCGGGTCGCCGTGCGACGGCGGGTTGATCGCGGGCCCCTCGGTCTGCGGGCTGGCCTCCGAGCCGGTCGGAGGAGCGTGCTGCAGCTCGGGGGTGGCCGCGAGCGGCGAGCCGGCGGAGAGCTCGGCACCGCCACGGACGGCCTCGAGCCGGTTCTGGAGGACCTGCACGACCGGCAGCCGGTTGCCGTGCTCCTGCTCGTAGTCGAGCAGTGCCTGCAGGCCGTCGGCGTCGAGGCTCCTGATCCGGCCCTCGAGGGAGCCGATGGGCAGGTGGTCGTAGTCGGGCAGGGGCAGCTCGTCGTGATGCATGGTCTCCGGGTACCCAGCGCCAGCCGGATCAACCGACCCTGCGTCTCAACCGGTCGTGCGCCTCAACCGGTCGTGCGCGGAGGCAGCCGGTGCAGCTCCACGTCCTGCAGCGCCCCCCGGTCCACGCGTGCGGTCAGGTACGTGCAGTGCGGCTGACGTCTGCGGTCCGTCGGCGAGCCGGGGTTCAACAGCCGCAGGCCGCCGGGGGTGACGGTGTCCCACGGGATGTGGCTGTGCCCGAAGACCAGCACGTCGACATCGCCGTACAGCTCGTCGCAGCGGCGCTCGCGGCCCTTGGCGTCGCCGGTCTCGTGGACCACCGCTAGCCGCAGGCCCTCCAGCTCCGTGCGGGCGACGAGAGGCAACCGGCTGCTCAGGTCAGGGCCGTCGTTGTTCCCGTACACCGCGACCAGGCGCGCCGACCGCTGCTCGAGCTCGTCGAGCAGCCGTACGTCGACCCAGTCGCCGGCATGCACCACGACATCGGCCTCCTCGACCGCAGCCCAGAGCTGCGGGGGCAGGTCACGAGCCCGCTTCGGCACGTGGGTGTCGGCCATGACGAGGAGCTTGGTCACGTGGTTGACGGTAGCCGTCCCGGGTACCAACTAGACATCCCCGACGCCCGCACCCACGAAGGCGGATCCCCCGTTGCCTGCTCGTCCCGTCATGGCCACAGCCGCGTCCCTGCTCACCGCGGCCCTGCTCACCGCTGCCTGCTCCACCGGTGAGGGAGGAGGGGTCAGCGCCACCAGCGCCAGGACCAGCTCGGGCGACACCACCGACACCAGCGACGTCCGCCGCGTCGACGACGTCGGGGGCGAGCGCGTCGAGGTCGTCGCGGTCGGCGACATCGCCTGTCCGCCCGGCGCCCGGGCCACCCGGACCACCTGTCGCCAGGGGAGGACCGCCGCGCTCACCAAGCGGATCGACCCGAAGGCCGTGCTGGCGCTCGGTGACCTGCAGTACGAGGAGGGGACGCTGCGCGCGTTCCGGAAGTCCTACGACCGGTCGTGGGGCGACCTGCGGAGCATCACCTACCCCACCCCCGGCAACCACGAGTACCGCACCGCCGGCGCCAACGGCTACTACACGTACTTCGCGAGGCGCACCCCGGACTCGCCGGGCTTCTACGCCTTCGACCTCGGCAGGTGGCGGGCCTACTCGGTCAACGGCAACTGCAGCGAGATCAGCTGCGACAGGCAGGCGGCCTTGCTGAGGAACGACCTCGAGGAGAACCCGCGCCGGTGCTCGCTCATCGCCACGCACTTCCCGCGATACTCGACCGGTGAGCACGGCAACAACCGGTTCATGGAGCGGTTCCACCGGATCGCGCTGCGCCACCGGGTCGACCTGGTGCTCGCCGGTCACGACCACCACTACGAGCGCTACCGGCCGATGAACAACCGGGGTGATGTCGTGGAGCGAGGCGTCGTCCAGTTCGTGTCCGGTGGCGGCGGCAAGTCGCACTACGCCGCCGACGGCCGGGCCACCGGCTCGGCGTACGTCGAGGACGACACCTTCGGCGTGCTCCGGCTCGTGCTGCGGCCGGACTCCTACCGCTACGGCTTCCGCGGGATCGACGGCTCCCGCCAGGACAACGGGGCCCGCGACTGCGTCTGAGCGGGGTTCAGCAGGCGGGGTCGAACGAGCCGCGGTTGGTGCGCGGCGCCTGGATCGACTTCGCGTTCGGGCGGGCGAGCGAGTAGTAGCGGACCCAGTCCATCTGCATCCGGGTCGGGTTCATCCGCTTGCCCTTCACCGCGGCGAGCCGGAAGCGCATCTGGTACTCCGTGCCGGTCAGCGCCGCGTCGCGCCGCTCGGTGCGCACGACCTTCGTGTCCACGAACCACGAGATGTGGGTCCTGGTCACCTCGACCGCGTAGGTGTGCCAGATGTTGTCCCGGAGGTTCCGACGCTTGCTGGCCCCGAAGGTCGCACCCTTCGGCGTGCGGATCTGCATCCTCGCCCGGCTGTCACCGACACGGTAGGAGGAGATCTCGAGGTTCTTCGACCCGCAGGCGTAGCCCCCCGACGGGATCAGCTCCCACAGCACGCGGTACTTCTGCCCGCCGGACCCGTTCTGCTCGGAGCGGACGCGCGCCTCCCAGCGGCCGTACCTCTTGCCGTGACCCGGGACCGTGGCCCACACCGTGCCACTGCGGCGCGAGGCGTCGAGCGTGAGCATGCCGACCTGGTTGCGCACCCGCTTGGCGTGGCTGGTCCTCCACTGCCTCGACAGCGGCTTGATGAACTCGTCCTCCCACGCCGCGAACCCCCAGCGGAACACCTTTGCGGCGTTCGTCGGCCGCGACTCGGCCACGAGGTCCAGCTCCTGGGAACCGATCCTCACGGGGCCGGTCGTCGAGAAGGCGGCCAGGACGGAGAGCATCAGGGCGACGGTGGCCAGGGCGGCGGTGCGGAGCTGCAAGCGAGGGGACATGCGGGCCAGGTTAAGCACACGAACGCCAACAGAACGCCACGTTCCACGTTTTCCGCCCGAAGCGGTCGGCCGATCAGCAGCTGCTGGTGAACTCGACCGGTGACGCGTCGGGCGCCTCGATCGGCAACGCGCCCGGCCGAGCCATTGTGTAGTACCGCGCCCAGTCCATCTGCATCCGGGTGAAGTCCATGCGCGCGCCGTCCTCCGGCACGAGCCGGAACCGCATCCGGAACCATCTGCCGGAGAGCGCCTCGGGCCGGCGCTCGGTCATCACGACCTCGGTGTCGATGAACCACGAGATGTGGTCCCGGGTGACCTCGATCGCGTAGGTGTGCCACGCGTACTGCTCGAGGTCGAGCGACGCGTCGTCAGTGAACCTAGCCCCGGGCCGGGTGCGGATGTCCATGGCGGCGACGGGATCCCCCACGGAGTACGACGCCAGCGTGATGCCGTCGCCGCAGCGGTCACCGCGTCCGGGCACGAGCTCCCAGACGACGCGGTACGGCGTGCCGCCACTGTCGCGGACGTCGGAGCGGACCCGCGCCTCCCAGCGACCGTAGCGGCGGGCGTGCGTGGCGACCGTCGCGGACACGGTGCCGCTGGTCGCGGTGCCCTCGAGGGTCAGCATCCCGTTCTGGTTGCGGACCAGCGACGGGTCGCTCACCGCCCACTCCGTCGAGAGCGGGTCGATGAACTCGTCCTTCCAGGCGGCCAGGCCCCACTGGAAGACCTTCGCCGCGTTGGTGGGCGACGTCGGCACCTCGGAGTCTGTGCCGGGCTCGGCACCGCTGACCGTCATCGCCGCCGTGCTCGGACCCGCGGTCAGCACGACCGTCGAGGCCAGTCCGGCGAGGGCGGCACCGGCGGCATGGAGGAGTCGGGCTCTCGGCATGCCTCCAACGGTAGGACGGCCAGACCGTTATGTCTGAAATATGCTCAAGGTCCCTGACGAGACCTCAGGTGTCCCGCCTGCGACGCGTCGACGCAGCACGAAGGCGAGGGCCGAGGCCACGGCAAGCAGGGTGATCGCGCCGAGCGGCAGGGCCGTCCGGCTCCACTCGTTGCTGACCAACCCGACGTCGAGCATGCGCGGCTGGGTGGCGCTGATCGACGCGGCAGTCGTGACGATCGGGTCCGGGGCGGAGGTCGACCGGAACGGAGCCCCGGAGCCGCTGTCCATTGTCCCGCTCGTGCCGCCGTCCGTCGACCCCGCGGGTGGCAGCGCAGCGCCGTCCGTGCCGGCGGCTGCGGTGTCGTCGCCCGCATCCGGGCGATCCTGCGCAGGGCCGTCCTGCCGCGGCTGGTCGGTCTCAGGCTCTTCGGGCTTGGGCTGGTCGAGCAACGGCTGGTCAGGCTTCGGCGCGTCCCCCGGCTTCGGCTCGTCGGGATTCGGCTCGTCGGGCTGGGGCTCGTCGGGCTGGGGCTC